>DATHCE010000373.1:0-5447 GCA_035319685.1 Bryobacteraceae bacterium
TCCCGCCACCAATCAGGATATTTTTCCGCGCGTGCTCACCTATAACGAGGCCTTCAACGGTCCTCAGAATACGACGTTGTTTCTGGCGATGCTCGGCGCGGTCGGATTTGTTCTGCTGATCGCGTGCGCCAATGTCGCGAACCTGATGCTGGCGCGAGCGGTGGCGCGGTCGCGGGAAATCTCGATTCGCGTCGCGCTGGGCGCGGCGCGCTGGCGCATCGTCCGGCAACTGCTGGTGGAAGCGCTCATGCTTTCGATGACTGCTGGAATCCTGGGATATCTTCTCTCCATTTGGGGTATGCGGATCTTCATAGCGGAAGTGACCCCATACCTCGGGGCGGGATTTCGCGATTTTTCGATGGACGCTAGCGTTTTCGCGTATCTGATTCTCATTTCCCTGGGCACGGGAGTCCTGTTCGGACTCGCGCCGGCGATGAGGCTGGCGCGCCTGAACGTCAACTCGGTTCTCAAGGACGGAACGCGCGGCGCAACCGGCGGGGGACGCGGCAGATACCTTGCGGGATTATTGGTGATCGCCGAAATGGGCCTGGCCGTGGTGCTGCTCACCGGCGCCGGCCTGATGATACGCAGTTTCGTGAAGTTGTATCGCGCCCCGCTGGGAGTGGAAACCTCGCACGTGCTCACCATGCGCCTGTTCCTTCCCGATGCGAAGTATCCGCACGATCAGGACCAGATCGCGTTTCACGAGCGTCTGGAATCGCGGCTCAAAGCGGTTGCGGGGGTCGATTCGGTGGCGATCGCGACCACGCTGCCCACCGGCGGATCGATGGAATTTCCGTATGAGCTGGACGGCGCGCCTCCCTCCGATCCGCGGCGGCGCCCGTCGCTCAACGCGGTGATCATCGGGCCGGATTATTTTCACGTGATGACCGTGCCGTGTCTGGAAGGGCGCGTGTTTAATGACGCCGACGGCGTTTCCGGACCCGGCGTGGCGATCGTCAATCAGCAATTCGCCCGCAAATCCTGGCCGAATGAGGATCCCCTCGGAAAGCGCCTGCGCGTGTTCGACGCGAACGTGGCCGGGCCGTGGCTCACCGTGGTCGGGGTGGTTCCGAACATCGTGCAGAACGACATCAGCCCGCGCGAAATCGATCCCCTGGTTTATTTTCCATTCCGGCAGAAGCCGAACCGCGGAGTGGCAATCGTGGCCAGAACGATAGTTCCGCCGGGCAGCGTGGCGCAGGCGTTTCGCCGCGAAGTGCAAGCCGTCGATTCGGACATGCCCGTGTTCAACTTGTGGACCATGGACCAGCGCCTGGCGCGCAATTACCTGTTATTCCGTGTCGTCGGCGTGTTGCTCGCGATCTTCGCGGCGATCGCGCTGCTGCTTGCATCTGTGGGACTCTACGCGGTGATCGCGCATTCGGTGAGCCAGCGCACGCAGGAAATCGGCATTCGCATGGCGCTGGGCGCAAACGCGAGGGACGTCCGCCGGCTGGTGTTCGCGCAAGGAATGCTGCAAGTGGCGATCGGCGTCGCGATCGGTCTCGCGGGCGCGATCGGGCTGACGCGCCTGCTCCAGAGCGTGCTGGTTCAAGTTTCGCCGAACGATCCGGGAACGTTCGTTTCCGTTGCGGTCATTCTGGCGCTGGCGTCTCTGGCCGGCTGCGCTCTGCCGGCCCGGCGCGCGACGCGTGTCGATCCTTTAATCGCGCTGCGTCATGAATGAGCGCTTGCAGTAAACTTAGGGCAATGGCAACCGCCACCATCGCCGCCCGTCCTCCGTCCGTCAAAGGCCGCCCGATTCTCGGCGTCCTTCCGGAATTTCGAAAACACCCGCCGGAGTTTTTGCTACATGTCGCCCGCAAACACGGAGACATTTCGCACCTGAAGCTCGCAAATCAGAGCATGTACGTAATCACGAATCCGGAGTGGATCAAGGACATTTTCATCACGCATCAGGCGAATTTTCGAAAGAGCCGGATGCTCGAAAGGGCGCGGGTGCTGCTCGGGGACGGATTGTTGACCAGCGAAGGCGCGTTTCACACGCGGCAGCGAAGGCTGGTGCAGCCGGCGTTTCATCGCGAGCGGCTTGCCGGATACGGAGCGGCGATGGTGGCCTGCGCGGCGCATACCCGGGAGGAATGGCGACCGGGCGCGACTTACGATATTTCGCGCGAGATGAACCGGCTGACGCTCGCCATCGTCGCCAAAACATTATTCAGCGCGGATGTTTCTTCCGAAGCCGACGAAATCGGCGCGGCGCTGACCGAAGTGCTCGGCTTATTCGAGATGGTGCTGATGCCGTTCTCCCAGTGGATCGAAAAATTACCGCTGCCCTCAGTTCGCCGCTTCGAGCGCGCGCGCGACCGGTTGGATCAGACGATTTACCGCATCATCGCCGAGCACCGCGCGAGCGGCCGCGACACCGGCGATCTTCTCTCCATGCTGCTTCTGGCGCAGGATGAGGAGGGCGCAGGCGGGAGCATGACGGACAAACAGGTACGCGACGAGGCGATGACTCTGTTTCTCGCCGGCCACGAAACCACGGCCAACGCGCTCACCTGGACCTGGTATCTGCTCTCGCAAAATCCATCGGCGGAAGCGAAGTTTCACGCCGAAATCGATCGCGTATTGCAAGGCCGCATGCCCACCGTCGAAGATCTGCCGGATTTGAAATACGTCGAAATGGTGTTCACCGAATCGATGCGCCTGTACCCGCCCGCGTGGGGCATCGGGCGCCGGCCGGTGGAGGAGTATCGCATCGGCGAGTACACGATTCCGCCCGGATCCGTGATCATGATGAGCCCGTTCGTGGTGCACCGCGATCCGCGTTGGTATCCGGAGCCGGAAAAATTCGATCCGGATCGCTGGCTGCCGGAAAACGCGGCTTCGCGTCCGAAATTTTCCTATTTCCCGTTCGGCGGCGGAGCGCGCGTCTGTATCGGAGAGCGATTCGCGTGGATGGAAGGCGTCCTGCTGCTGGCGGCTCTGGGTCAGAAATGGCGGCTGCGGTTAGCGCCCGGTCACCCGGTGGAAACGCGGGCGCTGATCACGCTGCGCGCCAGACATGGAATGAAGATGACGCTCGAGGCGCGAGTATAAGCTCGCTTTTGCGCCGCGTTATAATAGGATTCGGAGAAGTATTTCTTGAACATCGCACGATTTCTGCGCCTTTCGGCCCATGTACAAATGCTGCCCATTTTAGAGAGCGGCGAAGAAACCCTGATTGGCGGCCAGGCCGTGATGGAAGGCGTGATGATGCGCGCTCCGCACAGCTATTGCGTGGCCGTCCGCAAGCCGAACGGCGAGATGGTGACCGAACAGCATCCGGTGCCCCGGATGTCGGAAAAATATCCGATCCTCAGGCTGCCGATTCTGCGAGGCCTGGGCACGCTCGGGCAGGCGATGATGCTGGGGGTGAAGGCGCTGAAGTTTTCGGCCAATGCCGCGCTCAATGAAGGCGGCGACGCCAAGCCCGCAGAGATCCCCGCCTGGATGATGAGCCTGAACCTGGTGTTTTCGCTGGGATTTTTCATCTTTCTGTATAAGTTCGTGCCGCTGCTGGTGGCCACCCGGATCGGCCGCGCGATGCCGGAGCTTTCCGGACGCACGGCGACGAATTTTGTGGACGGCGCCATCCGCATCGCCATTTTCCTCGCATTCCTGTTCGTCCTTTCCCGCCTCAAAGACATCCGCCGCGTGTTTGAATATCACGGCGCCGAGCACAAAGTGGTTTTCAATTTCGAATCGGGCCAGCCGGTGAATGTTGAGAATGCGCAGAAGTTCCAGACGTTCCATCCGCGCTGCGGGACGAATTTCCTGGCCGTGGTGCTGGGTATTTCCTTCCTGTTTTATCCGCTGCTGCCCATCGACGGCTTCCTGCCGAGGTTGCTGGCGCGCATCGCGCTGCTGCCGCTGATTGCAGGCGTGAGTTATGAGATCATCCGCTTCGCCGCGCGGCGGCAGGGATCGCTGATGGGACTGATTTCGATGCCCGGCCTGTGGCTCCAGCGCATCACCACCAAGCCGCCGGACGACACGCAGGCCGCGGTCGCCATTCACGCGTTGAACGGAGCGATGGAGCTCGAACAGAAGCAGGGTGGCGAATTGATCATCGCCTGAAATGCAATATCGACAGAGACTTGATGAAGCCGAGCGGCGCTTCGAAGAACTGACGGCGCAAATGGCGGATCCGTCGGTGATCCAGGACTCCGCGCAATACCGCAAAGTCGCCAAGGCGCGCAACGACCTGGCCGAGGTGGCCGGGAAATATCGCGAGTGGAAATCCACGAACGAGCAATTGGAGCAGGCTCGCGCGATGTTGAATGAAACCGATCCGGATCTTCGCGCGATGGCGCAGGACGAAGTTTTGCAGCTCGAGCCGCGGCTGGCGCAATACGAAGAGGATCTGAAGATCCTGCTGCTGCCGAAAGATCCCAATGACGAAAAGAACGTGGTGCTCGAAATCCGCGCCGGCACGGGCGGCGATGAAGCGACCTTGTTCGCCGACGAAATTTTCCGCATGTACTCGCGCTTCGCGGAAACGCGCCGGTGGAAAGTCGAGGTGACTTCGTCGAGCGAGTCCTCTGTCGGCGGATTGAAGGAAGTGACGGCGCTAGTCAGCGGGGACCGGGTGTTCAGCCAGCTCAAATATGAAGGCGGCGTGCATCGAGTGCAGCGCGTTCCGGCGACCGAGCAGCAGGGCCGCGTGCACACTTCGGCGATCACGGTGGCGGTGCTGCCGGAAGCCGATGAAGTCGAGATCAAAATCGATCCGAAAGACATTCGCATCGACACGTTCTGTTCGTCCGGCCCGGGCGGCCAGAGCGTCAACACCACGTATTCGGCGGTTCGCATCACGCACTTGCCCACCGGTCTGGTGGTTTCCTGCCAGGACGAAAAATCGCAGATCAAGAATCGCGCCAAAGCCGAGCGCGTGCTGCGATCGCGGCTGTACGAGATCGAGCTCGAAAAGCAGCAGGAGAAAATCGGCGCGGAGCGGCGCACGATGGTCGGCTCGGGCGACCGCAGCGAAAAAATTCGCACCTACAATTTCCCGCAGAATCGCGTGACCGATCATCGCATCGGCTTGACGCTGCATCAGCTCGACCAGGTGATGGAAGGGAAACTCGATCCCATCGTCGAAGCGCTCACGCAGTATTATCAAACCGAAAAGCTGAAAGAGCAGGGCGAGGCGGCGTAATACGGACCTCCGCACGGCTCTTTTCCAGGGACAAAAACTCCTCGAGGCTGAGAAAATTCCGGCGCCTCGCCTGACTGCCGAGACGCTGCTCGCACACGCGATCGGATGCGAGCGAAGCTGGCTGTACGCCCATTCGACCGACGAGCTGCGCGAGGTCTGGTGGATCCACTACGGCCGTTACCTGCACGAGCGTCTGAAGGGAAAGCCGACGCAATACATCACCGGCGTTCAGGAGTTCTACGGACGGGAATTTCGCGTCACGCCCGAGGTGCTGATTCCG
>DATHCE010000374.1:0-11516 GCA_035319685.1 Bryobacteraceae bacterium
ATCTCATTGTGGCCCATCCCGTAAAAATCGCCGGTGTCGAGCACGGTAATCACGCGATCGACGGCCGCATGAATGGTGCGGATGCTTTCGTTTTCGTCCGCCGCGCCGTACATGCCCGACATGCCCATGCAGCCGAGCGCGATGGGGAAACCTCCCAGGGTCCAAGATGGCGCTGCGCCGCCAATTACTTGATCTCCATGATCTCTTTTTCTTTGGTTTTCGCCATCGTGTCGATCTTCGCGATATTGGCGTCGGTCATCTTCTGCACGTCGTCGTGCGCGCGGCGTTCGTCGTCCTCGCTGATGGCCTTGTCCTTCAACAGCTTCTTGATTTGCTCATTGGCGTCGCGGCGGATGTTGCGCAGCGCCACGCGATGATCCTCGGCGATGTGATGCAGGCGCTTGACGATCTCCTTGCGGCGTTCTTCGGTGAGCGCCGGAATCGGCACGCGAATGAATTTTCCGTCGTTGGCCGGATTCAAGCCCAGATCCGAGCTGCGGATGGCCTTCTCGATCGATCCGATCTGCGAAATATCCCAAGGCTGAATGGTGATCAGCGTCGGCTCGGGCACGTGGAGGTTGGCAAGCTGGTTGAGCGGGGTCGGCGTGCCGTAATAATCCACGCGGATGTTGTCGAAGATGCTGACCGATGCGCGGCCGGTGCGGATGCTGGCCATTTCATGCTGCAAATCGGTCAGCGCCTTTTCCATGCGGCTCTTGGCATGACTCTCGACGTCGCGCAAGTTGGCAAAATTGCCCGCATGGGAAGAAGTGGTCGCCTGTTGTTCTGGTTTCATAAGCTCTGTAAATCAGTGAATGAGCGTGCCGATCGGCTCGCCCATCGTCATACGCATTATATTTCCGTGGACGTTCAAATTGAAAACGACGATGGGCAGGCGATTGTCGCGGCACATGGCCACCGCCGAGGCGTCCATCACGCGCAGATTGCGAGTCAGCACGTCGGAATAACTGATTTCGGAAAATTTCACCGCGTCCGGATGGGTGAGCGGATCCTGGTCGTACACGCCATCGACGCGCGTGGCCTTGGCCACCACTTCGGCTTTGATCTCGAGCCCGCGCAGCGTGGCCGCCGTGTCGGTGGAAAAATACGGATTCGAAGTTCCCGCCGCGAACACCACCACGCGGCCTTTTTCAAGATGCCGGATCGCGCGCCGGCGGATGTAAGGCTCGGCCACCTCGTGCATTTCGATGGCGGTCATCACGCGGGTCGGCACTCCCTGCTTTTCGAGCGCATCCTGCAACGCGAGCGAGTTGATCACCGTGGCGAGCATCCCCATGTGATCCGCCGTGACGCGATCCATTTTCTGCGCGGCCGCGGCGACGCCCCGGAAAAAATTCCCCCCCCCGACGACCAGCCCGATCTGAATGCCGGTCCGGGCGACTTCCGCGATTTCGGAAGCGAGAGCGGCGACACGAGCGGCGTCGATGCCGAACGAGCCTTCGCCCGCCATCACCTCGCCGCTCAATTTGAGAAGGATCCGCCCGTATTTAGGCACGGAATTATGGATGCCCGGCCGCCGGCTGCTCGGCCGCCTGATCGCCAACCTTGAACCGGGCAAAGCGCGACACCGAGATATTCTCTCCCAGCTTCGCGATTTTCGCCTTGATCAGATCGCCCACCGTGGTGGTGTTTTCCTTGATGAACGGCTGCTCGTAGAGGCAGACTTCCTCGTAATACTTGGTGAGCCGCCCTTCGACGATCTTGTCGACCATCTTTTCGGGTTTGCCTTCGGCGAGCGCGCGGGCGCGCTGGATCTCGCGCTCTTTTTCGAGCGCCGCCGCGCTCACGTCTTCCTTCCTGAGGAATTGCGGATCGGCCGCGGCCACCTGCATGGCGAGGTCATGCACCAGCGCCTGAAAATCGTCGGTGCGCGCGACGAAATCGGATTCGCAGTTCACTTCGATCAACACGCCCAACTGCGCGCCGGGATGAATATAGCTGCCGATGACGCCCTGTTTGGTGGTCCGCGACGATTTCTTGGCCGCCGACGCGATGCCGCGCTTGCGCAGGATCACTTCGGCTTGCGCCGCATCGCCCTTCGATTCGACCAGCGCGCTTTTGCACTCCATCATCCCCGCTCCGGTCCGTTCCCGGAGCTCTTTTACCATCTGTGCGGTGATATCCATAACTCCTCTTGAAGTTCAAAACACACTTCGGACGGCGCTCGCTTCACGCGTAACGCCTGCGTCCTACTGATTCCGCGTGGAGACTTCCTCGGCCGCGGACTCGGATGCCGCGCCCTTCTTGGGCAGGGAAATCGACGGCAGATCCTCGTCCGGCATGCTTTCCGACATGAGCTGCTCGGCGTACTTCGGATCGATGTATTGCGCGTAATCGGTGATTTCCTCGACCACCGGCTCTTCGGCGGCGATCTTTTCCGCGTGGAAATCCTGTTCGGTCGCAAGCTGCCGGCCTTCCGCCACCGCATCCGAAATCTTGTTGGTGAACAAACGGATGGCGCGCAGCGCATCGTCATTGCCGGGAATCACGTAGTCGACTTTATCGGGGTCGCAGTTGGTGTCGACCACGGCGACCACCGGAATGCCCAGCTTCCGCGCTTCCTCGACGGCGATGGCTTCCTTGTTCGAATCGATCACGAACAGCACGTCCGGCAGGCCGTTCATGTCCTTGATACCGGCCAGATTCTGGCTCAGGTGCTTGCGCTCGCGCTCCATGCGGATCACTTCTTTTTTAGCGCGGCCTTCCCAGTTGCTCTCGGCGGCCATGGCTTCGAGCTCCTTCAGCCGCTTGATCGACTTCTGAACGGTGATCATGTTGGTCAGCAAGCCGCCCAGCCAGCGCTGGTTCACGTAATACTGCTGGCACTTGGTGGCCTCTTCGGCGATGGCTTCCTGTGCCTGGCGCTTGGTGCCGACGAACAGCACCGTCTTGCCCTGTGCGGCCATTTCCTGGACGAACCGCATCGCGTCCTTGAACAGCTTCAACGTTTTTTGCAGATCTATAATGTAGATCCCATTGCGTTCGCCAAAGATGTATTCCTTCATCTTTGGATTCCAGCGCTTGGTCTGGTGCCCGAAATGAACGCCTGCTTCGAGCAATTCCTTCATGCTGATAGACGGCAAACAACCTCCTCGTTGTTATTGGGAAAACCGGAACTGCGGCCCAAAGCGGAATTTGCAATTCCGGGTAACTGAACAAAGGTGGATGTACAAATCCACCCAAAAAAACCCCGCGACCCTGTACGGTTTCTACCGAGCGCCCCTGCGCCGGGAGGCGCGAAAACGGGCCGGTGGACTAGCGCTTGGAGAACTGGAACCGTTTGCGAGCGCCCTTCTGCCCATATTTCTTGCGCTCGTGCTGGCGCGCGTCGCGCGTCAACATTCCCAGCCCCTTCAGCTTCGCGCGCAGCTCCGAGTTGAACTCGAGCAGCGCCCTTGCGATGCCCAGCTTGGCTGCGCCGGCCTGACCTGATACGCCGCCGCCATCGGTGGTGATCAGGATGTCGAACTTGTCGGCAGTCTCGGTCGCCAAAAGCGGCTGCCTTACGATCGCGCGGGCCGCTTCGCTCGGAAAATACTGCTCGAAAGGACGGCCGTTCACTTTAATTTCGCCCTTGCCGGAGCGCAGAAATACTCTCGCCACGGCCGTCTTGCGCCGGCCCGTTCCTGAATGTTGTAGCAACGCCACTGGTGTTTTTCTTCTCCTCGTTTATACGGCCAGCGCCACCGGTTTTTGCGCGTCGTGCGGGTGTTTGGGACCCGCGTACACCTGCAGCTTCCGGTACATCTGTTTGCCGAGCTTGGTCTTCGGAAGCATACCCTGGATCGCCTCTTCCACCATCCGCGCCGGACGCGCTGCGCGAACTTTTTTCGCGCTGATTTCGGTCAATCCGCCAGGATAGCCGGAATGGCGGCGATAAATTTTCTGTTCTTCTTTACGGCCCGTAAGCCGGATCTTGGCGGCGTTGACCACCACCACGTGATCGCCTGTATCGAGAAACGGCGTATAGTTGGGTTTATGCTTTCCCATCAAAATGATGGCGGCCTTGCTGGCTACCCGGCCCAACACCGCGTCCTCGGCATCGATCAGGTGCCAACGGCGATCGATGTTTTCAGGCGAAGGAATTGCGGTTTTCATGTAGACAGACGTTCTCCCTGCGAGTTCGTAACCATTTCAGCTTAGCGAATCCTCGGGAAGCCTGTCAAACCGCCGATAGTGGGGTCAAGACCCACTACCAAACCGCCCAAAGTTCCGGTAAATTTCTGAAACGTCCGGAGGTGTTCGCGAATCACATCGTTCGGGAAGCAGTCAGGTTAACGGACTTTCGCGCGCCGTTCGCGAAAGCACCCCCGTCCGGGCTTGGCTTCCCGCATTTTCCTTTTCAAGTGGCCGCGCTCGCCAATTCAAGTGGCCGCGCTGGCCAAGCGTCCCAATCCCAAGACGATCCTGAGGCCGTCCCGGCGATTCTGGAAGTACCGCTGGTTGATCTCCGCCGGTCCGAGATCCTCGATTTCCCGAAACCCGATCTCACGCAGCAAAGCGTCGAGTTCGGGAGGGTCGAAAAAGTGCCGGAACGGCTCGCCAGCGCGCGCGACGCGTTCCATCAGATCGTCGAGCGCGATCTGCTCGATGGGTCCTAGCGACGCTCGCGGCACCGAGTAGTCGAACACCACGCCGCTTCCCGGTCCGGTGCAGGCAATGAAGCGCAGCGTTGCGAGCACGGCATCGCGAGTCAGGTATTGAGTCACGCCGAGCCAGGAAAAAAAGCTCACCGGCCGCAGAAGGAAGCCGGCGCCGGCGAGGCCCTCTTGAAGCGTCTGGCGCTCGAAATCGATGGGCACGAATTGCACGCCCTCCGGGATCGCGATCCCGGACCTTTCCAGCTGTTTCCGCTTCCATTCCTGCGTGGCCGGGTGGTCCACTTCAAACACGCGGAGCGAGGGCGACGGGTTCCGGTACGCATAGGTGTCGAGCCCCGCGCCCAGCACCACAAATTGCCGTGCGCCGTTGTGAACGGCCGCGGCTAAACGGTCCTCGGCATACCGGCTTCGCGCCACCATGAAGGCCCGAAGGGCCCGCTCGGAAGGAGTCTGCCACTCATCGGTTCCCTCCCGCAGGCGGCGTTCCGCTTCAACGGGAAGAATGGGGAGGGCGATCGGGTCGTCCAGCACCTTGGGATCGTCGAGGATCTGGTGCGCGGCGCGCCGCATCGCGACACGCAGGGCGGTTCTGCTGGCCTTGTCCTCGATCATTCGCGGACAATCTCCTCGTCAAATTTTAGTGCCGGAAGCTCTCGAGTTGCCAGCCGTTGGTGTAGCGGAACAGTAAAACCGGCGAGTAATCCTGGGTGAAGTTGCCTTTCCTCACGCCCATGATCGGCAGCGGATTCGGAAAACAGGTGTGCTGGATGATGGCGGCGACCTTGGTTTCCACCAACCGGGTGTTGGGCTCCGGGCCGTCGCGGTCGTTGCTGATTTCGATGACGAACAGGTTGAAGTCGCCGCGGATCTGGACATACGGGCTGCGCATCTCCCCGATCGAGACGTCGTCGCTGAATTTCAGGTCGCGCCCCTTCTGGGTCAGACGCGCGATCGACCGGTGTCCGCTTTGCATCGGCTGATCCCAGAGATCTTCCTGCACGCCGCAATCGACCTGGGGCGGGGTGAGCATCACGTATTCGGCATCCAGCCGCACGGGCGAACCTTGAATGATGTTCCCCACCTTCCCGTAATTGAAGTCGCTCGGCCCGCAGCCCGAGTAGAAAATAGAGAATGCGGCTACCGCGGCCGCCAGGAATCGAAATTTTGCCATACCCTTGCCTGTGTGAGTAAAGTAAATCACTTAGCTTAAGTAGAGTATCGGCAGTTTTCGCGATTTCCAACAGATTGAGACGGGGAAGAGCGGATTCGCCAGGGCGCGATTTCTCACCCGACCGGCAAATGTTGCTTTAGAATGTGGCCTTTCGCTCGTTTTCTGTTGCAAGCAAAAGAATTACGTGAGACAATAGCCAAAGTTTTGCGAACGTCCCGGATTCGCCGGGAATGGAACAGGAGACTTTGTAGTGAGAGAAAAGGGTGTTGTGAAATGGTTTAATGCCGCCAAGGGCTATGGATTCATCCAGAGGGCCAGCGGCGAGGACGTATTTGTGCACTTCTCTGCCATCCAGATGTCAGGCTATCGGACGCTGGAAGAAGGCGCAGAAGTGGAATTCGAGGTGAAGCGTGGCCCGAAAGGCCTGCAGGCCGAGAATGTGAACCGGCCATAAGCCAGGAGGATCATCTAAAATACATCGGGCCGCCCCCTATGGGTGGCCCTTTTCAATTATTGGCCCTGTCCGCGGGCCAATCCTAACGCTCGAATCCGTTTGTGCAGATTGGTCCGCTCCATCCCCAGCACGCGCGCCGCGCTCGACACGTTCCACTTGCTTTCTTCGAGCGCTTTCAAGATATGCTCGCGCTCGGCCGATTCGCGCGCCTCGCGCAGATTTCCCCTGGGACCCGGCGACCTGGCGATGCGGATCTCGACCGGGACCGATTCGGCTTCGAGCACGTCGCCGCGCGTCAGGATCGCCATCCGTTCCACGGTGTTGCGCAATTCGCGGATGTTGCCCTGCCAGTGATAATCCTCGAGCGCTTCGAAGACGGCGGGAGCGAAACATTTCGATCTGAAATTGTTTCGGGAGCAAAATTCGCTCAGGAAATATTCCGCCAGGGGGCGAATGTCCTCGCGACGCTCGCGCAGCGCCGGCACGCGAATCGGGACGACGCGCAGACGATAATACAGGTCCTCGCGGAATTTCTGCTGCGCGACCATTTCGCCCAAATCGCGATTGGAGGCCGCGATGACGCGCACCGCAACGCGGATCGGCTGCTCGCCGCCCACGCGATGAAATTCGCCCTCCTGTAACACGCGCAGCAGTTTCGCCTGCGAGGAAGCGTGCAGGTCGCCGACCTCATCCAAAAACAACGTGCCTCCGTCGGCCAATTCGAATTTTCCGCGCCGCGCCGAGGTCGCGCCGGTGAACGCGCCCTTTTCGTGACCGAACAGTTCGCTCTCGATCAGCTCGGTCGGAATCGCGGCGCAGTTCACTTTGACGAACGGGCCGGCGGAAAACGGGCTCTCGGCATGAATGTGCGCGGCGAGCAACTCCTTGCCGGTTCCGGATTCGCCTTCGAGCAGCACGCGCGCATCGCTGCGGGCGGCCATGGTCGCCTGGTCGAGCACGCGCTCGAAGGCATCGCTCGCGCCGATCATCCGCGCTCCGCCCACCATCTCGCGCAGCCGCCGATTTTCCTCGCGGAGTTTCGATTCTTCGAGAGCATGACGAAGGCTAAGCAGAACCTTGTCGCGGCCCAGCGGCTTTTCCAAAAAATCGAACGCGCCGGCGCGCGTGGCCTCGACCGCATCGGCGATGGTGCCGTGGCCCGAAATCATCAGGATCGGCGCGTCGTAATCGTGGGTTTTCATCCAGCGCACCAGGTCGATGCCGCTGCCGTCAGGCAAGCGCACATCGACCAGATAGGCGTCGGCGCGATGCGGATGCGCCTTGGCTTCGGCCACCGACGAACAGGTGCCGACCGCGTATCCTTCGCGCTCCAGAATCAACTTGAGCGATCTTCCGATGTTTTCTTCGTCGTCAACTACGAGCACTCGCGGCTGCGCCATTCTGATTCCTGACTCCTGACTCCCGGCTCCTCAATTCCAGCACCACCCGAAACCCCGCTCCTCCCAATTCGCCCTCGACCAATTGCAGGTCGCCGCCGCATAACAAGGCGCTGCGGCGGGCGATGGACAGTCCCAATCCCATGCCGCCTTTCTTGAACGAAATGCTCGGCTCAAACAGCGTCGATTGCGCCTGCGCGCTCAAGCCCGGACCCGAATCGTGCACCTCGAGATTCAATTTCGATCCGGCGATGGAGGTGGACGCGATCACGATTCCGCCGGGCCGCGCCGCTTCGGCCGCGTTTTCAAGCAGGTTGGTCAGCACGCCCTTGATCAGATCCGGATCGGCGAACGCCACGGGATGGTCCGGCGACAGGCGCGGTTCGTAGATCACCTCCGGATGCGCCGATTTCAAGAACGCGATGCGCTCCTCGACCAGCGCGTTGACGTCGATCTCCATGGGCAGCACCGGCGGCTCGGAGGCGAAATCCGAAAACGCCTTGACGCGACGTTCGAGCGTGTGGACTTCGTCGGCGACGATCTGCGCCGCCTGTTCCAGGAATGCATGATCCGCCGGATTCAAGGAATGCCCGTTCCGGCTGATCATTTCTTCCATCGTCAGGCGAATCGGCGTCAGCGAATTTTTCACTTCATGCGCCATCTTGCGCGCCAGCGCCTGCCAGCTCGCCAGTCTGGTGACATGAATCAGGCGCTCGCGCGAATGCTGGAGTTGGTCGGCCATGCGATTGAACGCCTCCACCGCTGCGCCGATCTCGTCCGATCCTCCCGGCTCGACGCGCGCGCGCAAGTCGCCCGCCGCTACCATCCCCAATCCTTCGGTTAATTGACGCACGGGACGCGTGATGTGATGCGCCAGATACATCAATCCCGCCAGGGCGGCCAGCCACAACGTCGAGGCGACCAGTAGCAGCGGAACGCTGAATCCACGCCGCAGATTCCGCCCTTCCGATGTCTCGACGGCCTGACGGGAGCCGGCGATGTCGGCCGTCAGGCCGGACATGGAAACGCCCATCGGCCGCGAATATTTCCAAACCTCCTGGCCGTGCCGGACGAACAACTCCAGCCGGTCGCCTTGATCGCCCGTGAGCTCGAACTGCTCCGCGCTGCCGCTGTCCCAGAACGTCTGAGCGCCGGCGGGCGGCAATTTTTCGGGTTGGATGCGATTTTCCAGCGCGTCCCTCCGCAGCGTATCGCACGATTCTTTGTACAACTCGCGGCCGGTCCTTTCAAGCGATCGCGAAACGGTGTCGAGCTCGCGCAAGGGCGCCAGGCCGAGACTGAGATTGAGAAGATGAACCGTGGTCCACAGCGTCAAGCCAAGAGGCACGACGGTGGCGACGATAAAAACCAGGATCAGCCGGTTGCGCAGCCTGTTCATGGGCTAGACACAATTTTACTCGCCGGTTTACGATCCCCGGTTGCGGCTGCGCTTCAGCTCCGCGAGCGTGAACGGCCCGGCTTCATACGGACCCCAGTGCGATTGCTGCGACTGCGCCGGACGGCTGAACAATTCGATTAAGCTGGTGAGGCTGATGCCCGATTCGGAAATGCGGCCGCGCCCGAACAACGGGCCGTCCCGGGCGTCGTCCTGAGCGCGGATTTCCAGGCGGGCCCAGAACGGCGTCGTGTCGGCGAGCCCGCTCAGGTTGACGCCGGCCGACATCTGCTCGAAGCACCAGGCCTCGGCCGCGTTCGACGTCAGGTGATCCTTCATCGCGCGCGGCGATTGCGTCTTGACGACCTTGAATTTTTCCTCCCAGAGATCGTAGCTGATGACGAAGCGGTCTGTGAGCCGTTGAAACACCTGGTTCCGCGTCCCGGAGTAGAGCGTGAATTGAAAATCGAAGGGAACCGGCGCTGCGTTATGCAGCAATTCGAGCGGTTTCCCGCCGATGAAATGCACGCGAGGCGCGGAAAATTCCACCCGGTTGTCGCGCCAGTTGAGGACCAGCTCCTCGGCCCACATGGCCAGCGCGAAACCAGACAAAAATGCCGCCACCAACCACCAGGCTTTGATGGTGCGCCAATGCATGCTGTCGTTTTAAAAACTCATCCCTGCATAGAAAATCGGATCGACGCGGCCTTCGCGAACCGGAAACGCCACAGCGAGCTGGAACGCCTCCTTCTTGAATCCTACCCCGGCGGACTGCTTGGGCGCGCGATTCTGGGCGCGGTCCCAAATCGCGCCCGCATCATAAAAAACCTGGAAAACCCGGAAACCATAGTCGACCGAGCCGTGAATGACGTGCGATCCGCCCAGCGGATCGAGATCGAACCGGTTCCATCCGCGCAGAGTAGTGGAGTCGCCCAGCACGAAACGCTCATACAGCGGGGCGTTGCCGGTGATCGATCCGGCCAGGAATCCGATTCGGACATCCTGGCGTCCGCGGCGATATTTATAGCGCGCGTTCGCTTCATGCCGCGTGAACACGTCGTCGGTATCAAAAACGTTGGTCGCCGCGCGAATCGAATACGCGCCGGTTACTTCCTGCTGCTTTTCGTCGTGTTCCGAACCCCAACGCTGGTGGTAGCGCAGAGTATTTACCACCGCGTTGGAGGATTCGGTTTTCGCCGCCGCAGCCCCGCCCACCGATAACGGTGATAAGGGTAACCCCAAGCGCGCGAAGCTGACGCCGAAGCTCCATTCCAGGGGCTCAGCAAGCGTGAGCGTGGCCTCCGGCGTAATATCCTGTCGAGTCCTGTAAATTTGGTCGGAAGGTGCGAGTGTGAGCGTCGCGGCGTTCCACTGCGCGTGATAATCGTCGAACCCGAAGCGGAATTGCAGGCGCTTGGTGCCGACGCTCTTGCGAACATAGGCGACGCGCATGCCGGCGAAACGCTCCACCAACGAGTCATTATCGCTGATCAGCCCGAAGGTGAAGGCGTTGCCATGCAGGTTCATGGTCGCGCTGCCGTCGCCGTTGAAGCCTTCCTTGGAATCGTAGAGAAATTTACGGACGGTCAAGTCGAACGGCTGCTCATACGATCCGCTGATGTCGAAATTGACGATCACGTGGCCGGGTTCGGTGCCGCGCACGACGCTGACCGCCACATCGGCGACGCGCAGTTCCCGCTTGATGCGATCGGCCAGGCGCTTGACGGTGGAGTCATCGTACTTCGAGCCGATCACTTTATCGAGTTCGCCTTGCAAGATACTGCCGAGGCTCACGTTGTGCAGGCCGGAGACGTGGACGCTCTCGATGGTGTAGCGCGAGTTGACGTTCAAATCCTGCGCGGCCTTTTCGTCATCGCCGGGCCCGCCGCACCCGGCCATGGGACCGGCCAGCAACAAAGCCAAGCAGCACAGCCTCTTCATACGTGACGTTGTTAGACGCACGGCATAGGCCAAACGGTTGCATTTGAATCGCAAGGAGTTAGATGGTCGCGGGGTGTGCCGCGAATTCACAGGTGAGTCGGCGCGGTGTTGGGGTTTAGGCCGCCGGTGGAATGTTGAGCCGCTTTTCCAGTTCGAGAATGCGACTTTCGAGTGTCCCGAGCCGGTTGATAAAGATGGCCACATTGCCGTCGATCTGGTTGAATCGTTTGTTGGTGGCTTCGGCGAATCCGTAGAAGGCTTGTAGGAGCCGGGTTTCGCTGTCGCGTATGAGTTCCCCTACGCGGTCGAGGATGCGCTGCTCGACCGCATCGAGCTTCCCTTCGAATCGCTGCTCAAGGGCATCGAGATCGGCGCGGGTTACGGGTTCACCTGGCATGTGACCTTCCCCATGATACTCCAGGCTACGCTCGACGCGCGATGGATGGTAGTCAGGGATTTTTGGACATTTATGCGACTACCCGATATGCGACTACCCGATGGATCCGGGCGCGAACGCCATACGCGCTAAACTAAG
>DATHCE010000375.1:0-26765 GCA_035319685.1 Bryobacteraceae bacterium
CCTACCCGTGGTGGCCTGTGTTGCCGGTGACGCGAGGGGGGGAAGATACAACGTCAACGGGGATCAAATGGCGGTGGCGTGCGCGGCGGCATGGAAGGCGGAAAGACTTATTTTTCTGACCGATGTGGAAGGCGTGCGCGACGGAAGCGGAGAGATTCGCCAGTCGCTAACAGCCGGCCAGGCGCAGGGGCTGATCCGGGACGGAATCGCGACGGGAGGGATGCAGGCCAAATTGGAGGCGGCTGTTACCGGATTGAAACAAGGCGTTTCTGAGGTCCAAATTGGATCGGGTGCCATTGAGGGAATTTTGAATAAATTGACTGCGAAGAGCGGATTTGGAACGCGGCTGGTTTCCTGAAAAATGACTGAAATTCGCAAAGCATTTTTGTCGGATATTCCCCTACTTCTGAGGCTCATCAACTCCTACGCGTCGAATGGAATTATGCTGCCGAGGACGGAGTTCGAGATGGCGGAGAATATCCGCGACTTCATGGTCGCGGTGGAAGATGGACGGGTGATCGGATGCGGCGCGTTGCACTTCTACACGCCGAGTTCGGCGGAAGTCCGGAGCCTGGCGGTGGAACCCGGCGAGAAGACCAGGGGAATCGGGAGGCGCCTGGTGGAGAGTTTGGAGGCAGAGGCGCGAGAGCATGATTTAAGGGCTCTTTTTGCGTTTACGTATGTTCCCGGGTTCTTTGAGAAGCTAGGTTTCGAAGAAGTAGACCGCGGGGAGTTGCCGCTGAAAGCGTGGAAGGATTGCCTACGTTGTCCTAAGTTCCAGGCCTGCGATGAGATCGCGATGTTGAAGCGGCTGAGTCCGGATGCCGACGTCGCGGCCGCCACCACTCCTACTCGCCTCTCAGAACTGATCCAGCTTCCGGTCCTACGGCGGTAAGCATTCGGCGTAGGTCCAAAACAACGGCGGCGGAGGTTTCCTGAAATTCGATGTAAAATTATTTGAGAATTGCCTCGATATTCCTCTACTATTGTCGATGTCACGAACCTTTGGCATTTCTTTGCCCGTGGGTTCCGGCAAAGCTAGCTTCGGGTGAGGAAGGAGATACTTGTGCGAGCGCAAACTGTGGACGTCCGTAATTCTATGGGTCGGATTCTGTGCAATACCATATTCCGTCCGGGGGGCAGAAAACTTCTTGCTAAAGGGCACGTGCTAAGCGACGAAGATGTTCGTTTGCTTGAAACCGAAGGGATGGGTCAGGTTTGGGTGACCGAGCTCGAAGCAGGCGAGGTAGGCGAAGATGAAGCGGTATGCCAAGCGGCCACCGAGATGGGTTGCGGGTGCCTGGAGATCCGGCTGGCGGCCGGGGGACGGGCCAATCTGTTCGCCACCGAGGATTGCTGCGTACTGGTGGATGACGAGTTGCTGAAGCAACTGAATTGCATTGCGAGCATCGTGATCGCCACCAGCCAGAACTTCAGTTTTGCGCACGCCGGACAGCGCATCGCGACGGTCAAGAGCGTGCCGTTCGCCGTGCCGCAGTCGCAGCTCGACGCGATCATCAACGTATTGCGCGAACGCGGCCCGATTCTTCAAGCCCGTCCGATCCGGACGCCTACGGTGGGCATCCTATATAGCGATCCGCTGCAGGGAGATCGGGCGCGGCAACTGTTTGAGAGCATCATGCGACAACGGCTGGAACGCTTTGGCGCGACTCCGTCGTTCATGCTGATGACTGCCGAAGAGGAAAGCGCGGTGTCGCGCAGCCTGCAGCACCTGCTGCGAGCCAAGCCGACCGTGATCCTGATGGCATCAACCACCGCGCCGGCGGGGCCTGAAGACGTGATCGGCCGGGCGATGACTCGCATCGGCTGCCACCTGGAACGGTTTCTGGCTCCGGTGGAACCGGGCAACCTATTTCTTTTGGCATATAAGGACGATATCCCGATCGTTTCAGCGCCGGGATGTTTTCGATCGGCCAAGCCGAATATCATCGACCTGATCCTGCCTCCGATGCTCGCCCGGTATCGGGTCTCGAGTTGGGAAGTCGCCTGCCTCGGCCATGGCGGGCTTTTGGGCTGAGTTGTTGGGCTGATTTCCGCATTTCAAGTCCGCATTTGCCGGATCTCCCGCGCGCGCTTCTCTTGTAGAATTGAAGCGGCCTCCGCGAGAGATGAAGATCACGAGTGTCGAAGCGCACCTGCTGTCCTGTTCTTCCCCGGATGGGACGATCCCGAAGCGGGACGCGATGCTCGTCCGGATCGGAACGGATGCGGGGCTCATCGGTTATGCTCCCGCGCCGGCAACGCTCGCTTCGAAGCAGATCATCGATCTGGTCATCGCTCCTTTTTTGAACGGGAGCACGGCCGGCGAGCCGGACGCGCTGCGCATCCTGTTCCAAAAAGGTCCCGGGAATGACGCGGAAGCGGGCAAAATTTATAGCGCGGTCGAAATTGCACTGTACGATCTGGCCGGGAAGGCGCGGAACCTGCCGGTGAGCGAACTGATCGGCGGACGGGTCCGCGAACGGATCCGGGTGTATGCGAGCGGAGGCGCATCGCCGGAGCAAATGAATCGCGCCCGCGATCTGGGATTCGGCGCGTACAAAATGCAGCTCGCCGGCGACGCCGAATCGGCCGCGGCCACGATCCGCAGCTTGCGCGAAACAGCAGGAGCCGACCTGGTTCTGATGGCCACGGCATCCGGCTGCGGTTATTCCGAGCAAGACGCGGCGCGGCTGGCGCGGGAAATTTCGGGCGAGAGCCTGCGCTGGCTCGAAGATCCGTTACCACCCGCCGATCACCAGGCGTATGCGCGCTTGCGCGAACTGGGCCTGGTCGCGCTCGCCGGCGGATCGCACGAGCCGAACGAGCTGCGGTTTTTGGATCTGATCGATGCGGCGGCCGTCGATTACGTCGAAATGGATCTGGCGCGGCAGGGCGGTTATGCGACCGCGCGGCGGCTGTTTCCGGACATCGCGAGGGCTGGGCTGCGGTTCGCGTTTAACAGCTCGGGTACGGCGCTCGATCTGATCGCAGCGGCGCATCTGGCCGCGTGCTGGCCGGAAAGCGTGGTGCGATGGCTCGAATATCCGCTCGATTCGTTTTTCTATCCGCCGGCATCTGATATTCTGAAGCGGCCGCCGGCAATGGAGCGCGGCTATCTGCTCGCGCCGCGCGGCCCGGGGCTCGGCGTGGAGATCGACGAGAGCGTGATCTGGCGCTATCCATGGTTGAATCATGGGGTCGGGTGACGGGGAAGCCAGGTGACGGGGGTCGAATGACGAAAAGATTGATTTTTTACGCGCAAAATGTTTCCTTCGACTTGCGACGGCCGGGGCAGCCTCGGTAGAATCAATGAGTTTGCAATAGAATCCTGGAGGATGCATGTCCGTTGAGCAGAAGGTCAAGCAGATCATCGTCGAGCAACTCGGCGTGGATGAGGCACAAGTCGATCCCACGGCCAGTTTCGTCGATGACCTCGGCGCAGACTCGCTCGACATTGTCGAGCTGGTGATGGCGTTCGAGGAAGCGTTCGACCTCGACATTCCCGATGAGGACGCCGAGAAGATCCAGACCGTGAAGGATGCCATCGACTATATCGAGTCGAAGAAGAAGTCGTAGGCGCGTGGCGCTGATTCGTGATGAGGAAATCGCCCGCGCCGCGCTGCGCTGTGTGCGATTCCGACGGAGAATTCCCGCTTGCAACGTAGAGTCGTAGTCACCGGAGTCGGATTGCTGACCTCGGTTGGAATCGGCACAGAACGGGTCTGGGAGGCGATCCGGAACGGGCGGAACGGAATCGGTCCGATCACCGCGTTCGATGCGGCGCAGTTCAACTGCCGCATCGCGGGCGAGGTGAAGGGCTTCGATCCGGCCGATTACATCGAGAAAAAAGAGATCAAGAAAATGGGGCGCTTCATTCAGTTCGCCATCGCGGCCACCGAATTCGCGCTTCAAGGCTCGGGTTTCCGCGTGAATCCGGACGAGGCCGAGCGCACCGGCGTGTACATCGGCAGCGGCATCGGCGGATTCGAAGTAATCGAGCGCGAGCATAAAATTCTGCTCGAAAAAGGGCCGGGCCGCATGTCGCCGTTCTTCATTCCGGCGACGATTATCAACCTGGCTTCAGGCTACGTGTCGATCCGCACCGGCGCGAAGGGACCGAACTCGGCCACGGCTACGGCCTGCACCACCAGCTCGCACTCGATCGGCGATTCGTACCGCATCATTCAGTACGGCGACGCCGACGTGATGATCTGCGGAGGAACCGAGGCGTGCATCACTCCGCTGACCGTGGGCGGATTCGGGGCGATGCGCGCGCTGTCGCAAAGGAACGACGATCCGGAGCACGCCTGCCGCCCGTGGGATCGCGATCGCGACGGCTTTGTGGTGGGCGAAGGCTCGGGGATTTTGATTTTAGAAGAGTACGAGCACGCCCGGCGGCGCGGCGCGCCGATCCTGGCCGAAGTGGCAGGCTACGGAATGAGCGCCGATGCGTTCCACATCACCTCGCCATCGGAAGACGGCGACGGAGCGTATCGCGTGATGCGCAACGCACTGCGCGACGCAGGTCTTCAGCCGGAACAGATCGACTACATTAATGCGCACGGGACGTCAACGGCGGTGGGCGATCGCATTGAAACCATCGCCATCAAGCGAGTGTTCGGCGAACATGCTTATAAACTTTCGGTGAGTTCGACTAAATCGATGACCGGGCACCTGCTCGGCGGCGCGGGCGGCCTCGAAGCGGGGATTTCGGTGATGGCGATCCGCGACCAGATCGCGCCGCCGACGATCAACCTGGAATGTCCCGACGTGGAATGCGATCTCGACTACGTGCCGAACCACGCGCGTCCGCTCAAGATCGATTACGCGCTGTCGAATTCGTTCGGCTTCGGCGGAACCAACGGCTGTTTGATTTTCAAGAATCCGTCCGGCGGCTGACGCCGGGCGCAAGTCCTGAACAATTTTATGAAGATTATTGTCGCGATTAAACAAGTTCCGGTCCGCGACTCGCAGCTCCGCGTCGATGCGGGCGGGCGCTGGATTCAGGAATCGGATCTGAATTTCGAAATCAACGAGCCGGATGCTTACGCGCTCGAGGAAGCTCTACAGCTCAAGGAAAAGCACGGCGGCGAAGTGGTGGCGCTGTGCGCGGGACCGGCGAAGGCGGCGCAGACCATCCGCGAGGCGCTGGCCAAGGGCGCCGACCGGGCGATTCACATCGAGGAAGAGAATTTAAACACGCTCGATACGCTGGGCGTCGCGAAACTGCTGGCCGCGGCGGCGCAAGCCGAAAATCCCGACCTGTTTTTGACCGGCCTGCAATCGGACGATCTGGGTTATGGGCAGACGGGTGTTGTGGTCGCGGAATTATTGGGGCTGCCGCACTCGACCATCATTATGCAGGTAGCCGTAGACGGATCGAAAATCCGGGTGAAGCGCGAACTGGAAGACGGCTGGTTCCAGAACATCGAAATGCCGCTGCCTGCAGTGCTGACGATTCAAAGCGGCATCAACAAACTGCGCTACGCGACGCTGATGGGTATCAAAAAAGCCAAGAACAAAGAGATCAAGCGCGTGACGCTCGCCGATCTGGGGGTCCCGGCGGCATCGACCGCGGTGATCGAAAAAATTTACCTGCCGCAGAAGAGCAAGCATACACAGATTTTCGAAGGCGACGCGAAGACCGCGGCGGCGAAGCTGGTGGAAAAGCTGAAATTCGAGGTGAGAGTGATATGAGCGTCCTGGCGATTCTCGAACAGCAGGGCGGCAAGTGGCATCGCATGTCGTATGAGACGCTGGCCGCGGCGCAGCAGTTCGGCGCGGCGCTCGATCAGCCGGTGGAAGCGGCGGTGATCGGGGCGGGCGTGGGGGCTCTGGCCGCCGATGCGGCGACCAAGAAGCTCGCCAAAGTTTGGGCGGTCGAGAGCGATCTGCTTGAAGTTTATACGGCGGATGGATATACCGCGGCGCTCGAAGAGCTCATCAAAAAAACAAATCCGAGCGTGGCGGTGTTTCCACACACTTATCAGGTACGCGATTTCGCGCCGAAGCTCGCGACCAGGTTCGGACAGGTGCTGGTAAGCGACGTGATTTCGGCGAAGCTCGACTCGGGATCGCCCGTGTTTGTGCGGTTGCTGTTCCAGGGCAAATTGAATGGCGACGTTCGCGTGACGGGGAGCGGTCCGTTCTTCGTATCGATCCAGGCGGGCGCGTGGAGAGCCGATTCGCTCGAAGCGGGGTCGGCAGCGGTGGAGAATTTTTCGCCCGCGCTCGATGCGTCGATGATCCGGCAGAAACCGGAGGCTCCCTTCCGCGAATCGGCGCGCGCGGTGGATCTGACGGCGGCGGAGATTATTGTTTCCGTCGGCCGAGGGATCAAGGAAAAAGAAAATATTCCGGTGGTGGAGGAGTTGGCGAAGGCGCTGGGCGCAGAGCTCGCGGCATCGCGTCCGATTTGCGACGCGGGCTGGCTTCCGATGGAGCGGCAGGTGGGCAGCTCAGGGCAAACGGTATCGCCGAAGATGTACCTGGCGGTGGGAATTTCGGGCGCCATCCAGCACCTGGTGGGGATGAAGGGCGCGAAAACGATCGTCGCGATTAATAAGGATGCGAACGCGCCGATTTTCGAGGTCGCCGATTACGGAATCATCGGGGATTTGTTCGAAGTGGTGCCAGCGTTGGTGGAGGAAGTGAAGAAGGCGAAGAGCTAGAAGCGGGGAGTCAGGGGTCACGGGTCAGGGGTCAGGCGGCAGGACTCAGGCGCGGCTTTTGAATTCTTACGGATTCGGCGGGAGATTGAACGATTCGCGCAACAGTTTCTGCTCGGCCGGCGAGTAGTTTTGCCTCATCTCGTCGCTATTGAGCCACTGGCGGCGTTCCCGCGGAGGCAGGGTGCGCAATTGCTGGATCTGCTGGCGTACGGCGACGCGGCGCTCCGGCGGAAGGCTTTGCAACGCCTCCAACCGTTCCATCGCGCGCTCACGCCGCGCCGGGGGCATGTTATCCAGACGCTGGAGCTGCTGCTCCATCCTCTGGCGGCGCGCGGGCGGGAGCTTGGCCAGTTGCTTTTCGCGCTGCTCCGGCGACATTTTCTCGAATCGCCGCAGCTCCTCGGCGGGATTCCGCTGGGGATTGCCGCGACCCGCGCCCGGCCCGGGACCCTTCGCGCGCGGCGGCGGCGACGTCTTAGGGTTCTGGGCTGCGGCCGGCCACACGCTTCCCCACACCAAAATGGCGACGAAAACGGCGGTAAACCGGAACCCTCGCATGAAATCCTTTTTTCGAATCGGGTCCTCTGTCAGAACAGGACCTCTTCTTGGGAACCGCGCACGGCGATCTCACGCGTTTAAACGCGCAAAGCTCCACCAGAGATTACATCGCTCCCGAGGAAGACGCCGGGGGCATCAACACATCGATATCGTCGAGCGCCGACTGGACCTGTTCGATATCGATGTGATCGGCGCGCATCTGCTGCGAGGCGCCGGACGGATGCGGCGCGCGCACCAGCAGTCCGGCCGCCAGAACTGCGCAGGCAGCGGCCAGCGATACCGCCGGCTTCCACGCCGCGATCGGAACCGGAGGCTGGAAGATTCGCCGCAGCCATCGGACCCAGACCGGCGCGGCGTTGTGCCGCGCAATCGACGCATATAAAAGCGCATCGAAATCCCGGGAAACCTCCGGCGGCGTCCACCGGTCGAGCGTTTCCCAGACTTCGCGCTGCGTATTCACCACGCGGCTGCACTCGGTGCAACTCTCAAGATGCCGCTCAAATTCCGATCTCTTGCCGGATTCGAGCGTGCCGGCGCAGTAGTCGATTGCGATCTCTGCCGCCTGCTTATAAATTGGACATTCCATCGTCTTCCCTCTCAAACTTCATGCAAAATGCCTTCATGCAAAATGCGAAAGCCGCGCACGCAGCGTTTCGTAGGCCCGGAACAGCAAAGATTTCACCGCCGATTCGGAACACTCTAACGCTTCCGCTATCTGCGAATACCCTAATTCTTCGTACTTGTGCATCATGACTGCGGCGCGCTGCTTGGCCGGCAGCGCATCGATCGCCCGGCGCACTTCGAGCAGCTTCACCTGATACACCAACTCCTGTTCAACGGTCTGCCGCCGGTCCGCCAGTTGCCGCTCGATTCGGTCAGGGGTTTCCTCGTTGAGACTTTCCTGATTTTTTTCCTTCTTTCCGTCGCGAATCCAGTTCAAGGCGAGATGCGTCGCGATGCGAAACAGCCAGGTAGTGAACTTTGCGGTCGGTTCATAGGACGCCCGGCTCCGGTAGACTCTCAAGAAGACTTCCTGAGCCAGTTCCTCCGATATGGCCCGATTCTGAACCATCCGAAACAGAAAATGCACCACAGGCATCCGATGCCGGTCAAGCAGCAACGCGAAACTGGTGTCATCCCCGGCGCGAACCCGAAGCATCAATTCGGCATCCCGCTCCAGGGCTATAACCGCCTCCATATCCTCCTTAACCCTCGGCTTAGGAGAAGGTTGCGCGGAACTTTCAAGGTCCGACACGAGGTTTACTCGCCTTTTAGCGACCTTTCCATCAGGTCCCGCAGAGCATCTTTCGGGCTCTTAGCAAGATGCAGGACCTGGTGCATCTGTTGCACAATCGGCAAATCCACGTGAAAACGTTCGCCCAGAGCGACCGCCGCGTCGCAGGTTTCGATTCCCTCGGCGACCATTGGCGTTGAGCCGACGATTTCGGCGAGGGTTCTGCCCTTGGCTAACTCTAATCCCACCTTACGATTACGGCTCAGTTCCCCACTGCATGTCAGTACCAGATCGCCCAAGCCGGCCAGACCGGCCAGAGTTTTGGGCTGACCACCCATCGCGACGGCCAGGCGGGTGATTTCGGCGAGGCCACGCGTGATCAGCGCGGCTAACGCGTTGCTGCCCAATTCCAATCCCTGGCAAACGCCGGCGCCGATGGCGATGACGTTTTTGAGCGCCGCGCCGATTTCGACTCCAACAGGATCTGTGTTGGTGTACAGACGAAACGTCGGACCGGAAAACGCGCGCTGGATGTGTTCGGCGACCGTCAAATTTTCCGATGCGACGACTACGGCGGCCGGTTCGCCGCGCGCGATTTCACGCGCAAAAGTGGGTCCTGAAAGTACCGCGATTTTGGCCTCACCCAGAACGGGGGACATTACCTGCGACATCACTTGTGAGATTCGCAGAAGCGTTTTTTGCTCGATGCCCTTGGTGGCGCTGACGAAGGTCATCGACGGGTCAATAAACGGAAGCGCGGCGGCGTAGATGCGGCGGGCGTGGCGCGACGGCATCACGCCGAGCACGATTTGCGATTGCCGCAAAGCGTCGCCAAGGTCGGATGTGACCTGGACATTGGCGGGAAGTTCCAGGCCGGGAAGATACACGTCGTTTTCGCGCGTGGCGCGCAGGCGCGCGGCGAGATCGGTTTCGTAGACCCACAGCGCGAGGTCGTCGAATCGCGCTGCGAGCACGATGGCCAGGGCCGTCCCCCAGCTACCCCCTCCGATAATTGTGAGCTTCAAATGGTTTTGCAGTAGACTTCTTCCAGATGAATACGCTTTCGGTGCCGGCGTGCAATCGCTCCAGGTTCGACTTGTGGCGATAGACGATGAATGCGGCGGCGACGAGCGAGGCCAGCAGCACCGGCGCCGGCGGATGCAGGATGAGCCAGACTCCCAACGGGAACGTCGCCGCGGCGAGAATCGATCCCGCGGAAATGTAGCGCGTTACGGCCACGGTAATGACGAACACGATCAACACGGCGACGAGCGGCAGAGGCGTGAGATAGAGAAATGCGCCAATGAAGCTCGCCACGGCTTTGCCGCCTTTGAATCCGAGAAACACCGGATAGGCGTGGCCCGCCATGACAGCGAGAGCGGCGGCCGAGGTCCAGAACGGTGAGCCGTCTGTGAGATAGGCTGCGAGCCAGACGGCGAAAAATCCTTTCGCGATGTCGAGGATCAGCACGGCCACGGCAACGCCGCGGCCGGTGGTACGTAAGACATTTGTCGCACCAATGTTTCCGCTGCCGGAGGCGCGTACGTCGGCTCCGGTGGTGAATTTCACCAGCAGGTAACCGAACGGGATTCCGCCGATCAGGTACGCGAGGACGAGTGCGAGGATTCCAGCCATGTTCAAGTGAGCTCGAAATCGGCGAGCCTGGTGTAGCGCCCGCCCTTGGAAAGGTACAAATAAAACGTGCTGGCGAGAAACGACCCGAAATCGTAGGGGCCAACCTGTTCCAGCGCCTGGCGCAGCGGGTCGAGGGGAAGGCGCTCGCGAATACGCGCCAGGGTCAAATGCGGAGCAAATTTTCGCGGTTCCTTGGGGACGCCGATGGAATAGACCGCTTCTTCGGTCTCGTGCGCGAGGGTGTTCAATGCTTCCCCGCCCTCGACGCCGACCCAGAACACGCGCGGATTCTTGGGGTTGGGGAACCAACCGATGCCGCGCACGGCAATGGGGATCGCGCCGGGCGATCCGACGCTCGCGAGAGCATGCTTCATTTCATCGAGGCGATCTTCAGGCCATTCACCGATGAATTTTGTGGTGACGTGCAGATTGTCCACGGGGCTCCAACTGATTTTCGCGAAGGGTTTGACGCGATCGACCAGCGCGCGGAGCTTGTGCTTGACGTGGTCGGGGATATCAATCGCAACGAACAGACGCATCTGTAGAAGTCTTTAGTGTAATGGATGAACGCGTTGTATAATCGGTGCCGGACTCTCAAGGAACGGGTCAGGAGGGATCGAATGAATCGCAGACGGTTCATGCAGGGATTTGGCGCGGCCGTGACGCTGGCGCCGGGGATTTCACTTCGGGCGGCATCGACCAACGCGCACCCGGACTTGACGAAGCCGAATCCGAAGCTGATGGCCGGTGAAAAGGAAATTCACGCGCTGCACCTCGCCAAGGATTCCAAGGGCGGGCCGACCATGGCGGGCAGCCCGTCCTGGCACCATTATCTCGATCTGCTCGAAAAGAATTATCGAGAAGCCGGCGTCGTGGATATTTTCCGCAATCCGGTCCCGTATACGCGCTGGTACACGACCGAATATCCCGACGATTCCAACTGGAGCTTGCACGTCGCGGGCAAGAAAATCAAGGTCGCGAGCTATGGATGCAATTCCGGCCACACGCCGGATGAAGGCGCGACCGGCGAGCTGGTGGTGTACCAGCAAGGCATGAGCGCAGATGCGCTGCGCGGAAAAATCGCGATCGTCGAGAAGAGGCTGTCGAGCGAGGCGTCGGCCGCGGCGGGAGTGGGAATCGCAACCGGCGATTACGAATACCTTTCGAATCCCGAAACATTTCCCAATCCCGATGTTCCACGTTCGGAAGAAGGCGCATTGAGCCCTTTCCCGATCATGGGACTGGGGCCGGCGCAAAAGGCGCTGATCGACGCGGGCGCGGCGGGCGCGCTTATCGTGATGCCGCTGTCGTATGAAGCGCTGGCCGGCGTGTACACGTTCGGCGTGCCTGCGCTGCACCAGATGCCGAGCCTGTATCTGGATCGCGAAACGGGCGCTGAGATGATGAAGGCCGCGGGATCGCAGGCCACGCTGCGGCTGATCGCCAAGACGGAGGAGGCCGAGCCGTATCAATGGTTCGGTTATCTGCCGGGCAAGGATTACGGAACGCCGAACGACCAACAGGTGCTGATGATCACGCATACCGACGGGCCGTCGATTTCGCAGGAAAACGGCGGGCTGGGGATTCTGAGCATCGTGAAATATTTTTCGCGCATCCCCAAGGCTGAGCGGCCGCGGACGCTGATGATCTTCCTCGATTGCCGGCACTACATGCCGGGCGCCGAGCGGGCCTTCGCCAAACAGGATTATGCGGCAAGCCATCCCGACCTATATAAAAAGGTGATTGCGGCGATGGGCATCGAGCATCTGGGGCAGGGGCAAGTCTCGGAAGCCGCCGGGAAGGCGTATCACAAGACCGGCCAAGCGGAGCTTTCGACGGTGTGGATCACCAACAACCAGCACATGATCGATATGGCGATCCAGGCGGTGAAGGAGAATCATCTGGAGCGCACGCAGGTCCAGTGTCCGGGGCACAAGGGGATCCACGGCGGCCAGCAGGGGCCGTGGTACGGGCTGGGTGGGATCGCGCGGCGCATCGGGGTCGCCGGCGCGTCGACCATGGGATCGATGACGGCGTACTGGTCGACCAAGGCTCGCATGGATTATCTCGATACGAAGCATTTCGTCAAACAAGTGGCGACGATGACGCAGCTTTGCGGCAACCTGATGACGGCGGAACTGGAGACGATCAAGACGACCGGGCCTGAGGGCGGCGCGTTGCCGAGAGCTAGCGAACAGCCGCAATAGACGCCACGAATGAACACGAATGAACACGAATGGAAGCGTGATAGGATCAACCCCATGACTAGAGCAGGCCTGACGCTGATCACGACGGTCTTTTTTGAAACGATCGTTTTCGCAACGATCTCTGGCGCGCTGGTTTACGGAGGCGACGCGACGGTGCAGTTCCGAGTGCACACGATCGAAGAGAAAATTCCGGGCGGATATTCGGTCGTGGTCGCCGATATCAATCACGACGGGAAACCGGACGTGATCGGCGTCGGGCTGCGCGGCGACGAGGTCGCGTGGTATGAAAATCCGAGCTGGCAGAGGCACGTGCTGGTGAAAGGAGTGAGCGCCGCGTTGTGGGCGGCCGCTTACGATCTGCACGGCGAGGGAGTGCCGACCATCGCTCTGATCACCGAATTCGGCATGGTCTACGCGCGCAGCAAGGGGCTGATCTGGATTCTTGAACATCAGGGCGATCCAACGGAGCTGTGGAAAGCGTCGCAGATCGATTCGACGCCGACCGCGCACCGGCTCGCGTGGGCCGATATCGACGGCGACGGCAAAGCCGAGCTGATCAACGCGCCGCTGGTCGGCGAAGGCGACGCGACCCCGCCGAAGTATGAAGGCAAGGCGACGCCGCTCTATTATTACCGTCCTCCCACGAGCGACGGCGGCGAATGGAAGCGATTCACCATTGACGATCAGTTGAGCGGCGTCACGCATCACGTGCGCGCGGTGAAATGGGTGAACGGCAAGCGCGATCAGCTCCTGACGGCCGGATTCGACGGGATCATGCTGCATTCGGCGTCGGGGTCGGGCGACAACCTGAAATGGGAGCACACGGTGCTCTCGAAAGGCAACGAGGAGCCCGCGCCGAGGGCCGGCGCGAACGACGTGCGGATATTAAATATGAAGGGCAAGCGGATGCTCGCGTCGATCGAGCCGTGGCATGGCAACGAAGTGGTCGTTTACTCGCAAGGGAAAAACGGAGAGTGGCAGCGCAAGGTCCTGTTCGACGGACTGATCGAGGGTCACGAAATTTGCGTGGGCGATTTCGTGGGTGACGGGCGCGACGCGATTGTGATCGCCGATCGCGCGGGCAACAAGACCACGAATCCGCACCTGTTCTTCCCGATGGACGATAACGGGACCGAATGGAAGCACGAAATCATCGATCCGAACGGCATGTCGGGATCGGGATGCGCGGTCGCGGATATCAATGGCGACGGGCGTCCGGATTTCGTGATGATCGGCAGCTCGACCGCGAACATCAAGTGGTACGAGAATCTGGGTCGGCAGTAGCTTTTTCCGCGCCGCGAGGGCGCAAGACGGAGAACCAGAGCCACCAGACAGCGCCCAGCGCGACGGCGAGCATCATCCAGCGCATTGCATTGGCCAGAGTCGCGTCTGAAAACGTCGGCAAATCGAGCATGATGTGGAAACGGCTCAGAATGGCGTAACGATCGACCATCCAGTGCCACGCAGTGTGCGCGACCAGCGCGGATAAAATGATGGTTCCCATGCGCTCGGCCACCACGTGCGCAAACAGCAGGTCGAGCGCGGGGATCATGATCAGCAGCACCAGCAACTGGCCCAGTTCGACGCCGACATTGAAGGAGAGCAGCGACGCGAGCATGTGATTGCCGGCGAATTGCAGCGTCTGGCGCAGCGCGAACGAAAAGCCGAAGCCATGCACCAGGCCGAAGCCGAACGCGATCATCCAGCGTTTATGCACGGTGCTGCCGCCGACGATATTTTCAAGCGCCATGTAGACGATCGAGACGGCGATCAGGGTTTCAATCAGCGGCGGAAACCATAACACGTCCGGCGCGAGATTGTAGGCCGAGGCGATCAGCGTGATGGAGTGCGCGACGGTGAAGGAAGTGACCACGGGAATCAGGGCGCGGAATTTGCGGAACGGAATCACCAGGCAGAACAGAAACAGGAGATGATCGGTGCCGTCGAGAATGTGCAGGAATCCGAGGTGCACGAAGCGGAACGCGGCCTGATACCACTGCGGGTCCATGTACACGAGGCCGGGGACTTCGGCAAATTCGAACGCGCGGACGACTCCGTTGGGGAAGACGAAGCGCACGACGGTCACGACGTTGACGCCCAGCCGCCACAGACCGTCGGGATTGATGGAAAATTTCGATTGATCGGACTGAATGGGATACGCGAACAGGACGTCGAGCATGGGCTGGTCCCAGGTGACCTCGGTGGCGGGCGGAAGCGGGGGTCCGGTGACGTGCGCGTAGGCCTGATCGAACGATACGAAGCTGCGGTCGCCCTGAACCGACAGGCGGGTCGCGATCACGCGCGGGGTTTTAGGAAGCGGCGCGCCGTTCTCGTACAGCTTAACGAAACCGGAGATCCACAAGATGGAGGCATCGGGAAGCAGGGGTTGGACCCGGACAAGATCGAGAAAACCGGCGGGGGTTTCGGGGAAATCCACGTCGCGCATGGAGCGCAAGGGTACCCGCACCAGAAAATTCAGAGTATTGCCGGAAGGCTTGAGAAAAGCTTGAACCGTTACATCATTCGGAATATCGTGCGCCGGGGCGAGGGATGCGAATGCGAACGCGAGTAAACAAGCAGACCATAAGGGGCGCGAAGAACGAATCGCCATTTGTTCAGGATAATCTCGTTTGGCCCGCCGTGCCAATTCGGTGAACCGCCTTCTCGCCGGAAACCGAATCGTGTATAATGACAGCCACTGTTTCGATGAAGGCGAAGTGCCGAGCATTGACGTGCGGAAGCGGAGAGCCGTAAAGAGTAGCTGACATTCAGAAAGTGGAGGTTCAACAAGCATGAAGCGTAATTTCTATATGGGTGCGGCCTTTATGGCAACGCTTGCCGCGCTCGGAGTCGGGTCGCGTATACTCGACAAAAGATCCGTGGCCCAGGCCGCCTCGGGGCAAGTTCCGAAGTTCGAAGTTGACCCGATGTGGCCAAAGCCCTTGCCCAATCATTGGATCATGGGCAACGTGATCGGCGTGTCGGTGGATTCGAACGACCATATCTGGATCATTCACCGCCAGGGATCGCTCGAAGCGATGGAGTTGTACGGCGTGGCCAATCCGCCTCCGGGCGCCAACAAGCGGCACAACGGCGTGGTGGAATCGGAATGCTGCGTTCCCGCACCGCCGGTGCTCGAATTCGATGAGCAGGGAAATCTTCTCAATCACTGGGGCGGCGAGCCCGAAGATCATTCCTACGAATGGCCGAATTCGAACCACGGAATTTTCGTGGATTTCAAGGGCAATGTGTGGATCGGCGGAAACGGCCGCGGCACGCCTCCGGGAATGGAAGGACGGGGCCGTGGAGCTCGTGGCGGAGCTCGTGGAGCGGCGCCGGCTGCTGCGCGCGGGACCGCAGACGAGTCCGCGCCGGCCGCGCGGGGTCCGATCTACTATCACGACAGCATGGTGATGAAGTTCACCCAGGACGGAAAATTCCTCGGGCAGATCGGAAAGCCCGGAGCGAGCAAGGGCAGCAACGATACCGAGAACCTGGGCCTGCCGGCCAAGGAGACGGTGGATCCGAAGACCAACGAGCTGTACGTGGCGGACGGTTACGGCAACCGCCGCGTGATCGTGTTCGACGCCGATACCATGAAGTACAAGCGGCACTGGGGCGCCTACGGCCACACGCCGGATGACACGCCGACGCCGCCCTACAGTCCGGACGCTCCGATCTCCCAGCAGTTCCGTAACCCGGTGCATTGCGCCGATCTTTCGCATGACGGCTTGCTGTACGTCTGCGATCGCGTGAACGACCGCATCCAGGTGTTCAAACCAGATGGGACCTTCGTCAAAGAGAAGATCCTGTATAAGAACACGCTCGGCGACGGCGCGGTGTGGGATATTGCGTTCTCCAAGGACGCGGCTCAGAAGTACATCTATCTGGCCGACGGCGCCAACGAGAAGGTGCACATTCTCGATCGCGACACGCTCGACGTGCTGACCAGTTTCGGCGATGGAGGGCGGCAGCCGGGAGAATTCTACGCGGTGCACAGCATCGCGACGGATTCAAAGGGCAACATCTTCACGACCGAGACTTATCGCGGGCAGCGCATACAGAAGTTCGTGTACAAGGGGCTGGGTCCGGTGACGGGCGAGAACGAAGGCGTTTTGTGGCCCAAGACGGCTAAGAGTCCGCTTACGAAGTAAATCGGGGTTAGCTGCTTTACATCCGCGCCCGGCAACCGTCGCAAGATGGCCGCCGGGCGCGTTTGTATTTTTCGCCCGGTTATTTTGCGGCATAGCCGGCCGGCAGCACTTTGTGGGGATCGACGCGAATCATTCCGCATGGAGTTCTACTTTATCCCTTGGCCTTCCGCACGGGAGGGCGGTTGGAAGTGTTCCTGAGTGCGCCGCTTCGTGCAATCTCGTGATATTGTATTTGAGACCTCGTGGAGGACACCGTGAAACTCTGCTCTTTGTTTGCGCTCACCTTGCTCGGCTCCGTCGCCCTCGCGCAGGATGGTATGCCGGTTCCCGAAATTCCGTTCGATTCGGCGCCGAATGTTCTGAAGCTGCCGCCGAATCTGTATCTGGGCGAAGCCTCCGGCGTCGCCATCAATTCGAAAGGCCACATTTTCGTTTTCTCGCGCGGCAATTCCACCGGACCGGCGTACGGCGCCACCGCGGCGCAACTGCTCGAATTCGGGCCCGACGGAAAATTTATCCGCGAAATCGGCCACAACCTGTATGCCTGGAGCTTCGCTCACGCGGTGCGCATCGATAAACAAGACAATATCTGGGCCATCGACAAGGGCTCGGACATGATCATCAAATTCGATCCTGAGGGCCGGGTGGCGATGGTATTCGGACGCAAAAAGGAAGCCTCGGATGAAGGCTCCGAGCCGTGGAAGCGGGTCAATCCGCCGCGTCCGGCCGTCGACGGGCAGTTCCGCCAGCCGACCGACGTCACCTGGGACACCGCGGGCAATATTTTCATCAGCGACGGCTACATCAACTCGCGCGTGGCGAAGTTCGACAAGAACGGCGACTGGGTGAAGCAGTGGGGCGATCGCGGCAAGGAACAGGGCCAGTTCAACACGCCGCACAGCATTGCCTCCGACGCAAAAGGAAACATCTACGTGGCCGATCGCGGCAACCGGCGTATTCAGGTGTTCGATCCGGACGGAAATTTCGTGCGCATGATCGAGATCAACGTGCCGGCGCCGCCGGTGATTCATCCGTGGATGGGAAACATGCCGACTCCGCAGGCGGTTGCGGCGCAAAGCGGCGCGCCGTGGGCCATCTGCATCACGCCCGGACCGACGCAGTATCTTTATAGCGCGGATGCGATGCCGGGGCGAATTTACAAGCTGTCGCTGGATGGGAAAGTGCTCGGCGTGCTCGGGTCGAGCGGACGGCAATTGAAACAGTTCGGCTGGATTCACGAGCTGGCTTGCCCGTCGGAAAATGAAGTGTACGCCGCGGAAATTTTGAACTGGCGCGTCCAGAAACTGACGCTGCATCCTGCCAAGACCACCGAGTCAGGCCAATAGACGGGCGTTGACCGCGGCGCCGACCACGGCGATTTCGTCGCTTTTCGGCACGACCTCGAAGACGTAGCCTTGGAGCGGGCTCATCTTGACCATGTCCTGCACGCAGCGGTTCAGAAACGCCACGTTGACGAACCGCGCGTTGGGACCGGTGATATAAAATTTCCCCGAACCGCTCAGGTGGACGCTGGTCGCGGTGGCCGCGGCGAGCGCCCGATGCCACAGGATCGCGAACTCGGCGCAGCGCGGATCTTCTCCAGATTTGGCGGCCTCGAAAACTTCTTCGGGTTCGCGATCGAGGAAGCGCAGCCGCATCGCCCGATGGCCCATGATGCTTTCGAGGTGCCCCAACCCTCCGCATCCGCAGAATCGCTCATTGGGGTCGAGCGACACCACGGTGTGGCCGCCTTCCCAAATTCCATCCGTCGCCGGATACCTTCCGAAGCCGATGCCGTTGCCGAGCGTCCAGACGCGCACGAGTTTGTCGAGCTGCCCGTGGCGGCACGCGATGCCCGCGGCGACCACGTCGGCGTCGTTCGAAACGGCGAGCTTCGCGTGAACCCCGCGCTCGCCGAGCGCGGCGCGCATCGACAGCTCCATCGGGAATCCTTTGAGCTGGTGCAAATTCGGCGAGTCCTCAATCACGCCGTTGCGCACGATGCCCGGGCAGGCGAGGCCAATCGCTTCCATAGTTTCGCCTTCAGCCAGCGCCTTGATCTCGTCGGCCTGGATGCGGACGAGCTCATCGGCGGGCATGGCGCGGATCAGTTCCGCGCCGTTGGGATCGGTCGGGTACCGCACGACCGGCGCGGCGAGGCTATCGCCATCCACAATTCCCAGCGTGATGTGTTCGCTAAGGACCACCCCGATGCTTCTCGCCATAAGAATCTCCTAGAGCCGCGCCAGCTTGTTCAGACCGTTGAACGCCGCGGCCTTGTAACACTCGGCGAGCGTTGGATAATTGAACACCGTATCGACGAAATAATCCATGGTGCCGTTGAGGATCATCACCGCCTGGCCGATATGCAGCAGCTCGCTGGCGCCTTCGCCGATGATGTGCACGCCCAGCAATTGTTTGGTTTCGCGATGAAAAATAATTTTTAGACGGCCCGTGGTGTCGCCGCGGATCTGCCCGCGCGCGATCTCGCGATAAAACGCGACACCCACTTCGTACGGCACGTCCTCATCGGTGAGCTGTTCCTCGGTCTTGCCGATAAACGAAATTTCGGGAATGGTGTAAATGCCGTAGGGATAGGTTGCGGGATTGGAATGCACGGGCTTGCCGAGCGCGTGCGCCGCGGCGATTCTTCCCTGCTCCATCGAAACCGAAGCGAGACTCGGGAATCCGATCACGTCACCCACGGCGAAAATGTGCGGCTGTTTGGTGCGGAACTCGGCGTCGACCGGAATGCGGCCGCGGGCGTCGGATTCAACGCCGGCCGCAGAAAGATTCAGCTCGTCGATGCAGCCTTGCCTGCCCACGGCGTACAGCAGCGCGTCGCCGGAAAGTTTCTTGCGGCTTTCGAGATTCGCCACCACGCCGCCTTCGGGTGTTTCTTCGACGCTCGAAACTTCTTCGTTCAATCGCAGCGTGACGCGATGATCGCGCAGGTGATACGACAGCGCCTCAACGATTTCCTGATCGGCGAATTCGAGCAGCTTGGGCCGCTTCTCCACCAGGATCACGCGCACGCCGAGCGTGGCGAACATGCACGCATACTCCACGCCGATCACGCCTCCGCCGACGACGATGAGCGTCTTGGGAATATCGGTCATCGTCAGGACCTGGTCGCTGTTGACGATGGTGCGTCCGTTGATGGGCACGCGCGGTGACACGGCGGGACGCGTTCCAGTAGCGACGATCACAAATTCCGTATGGTAATCGACCGTCCCTTGCAGCGTAGTCACGCGAACCGTGTGTGGATCGACGAAGCCCGCCGCGCCGGACAGCACCTCGATATTGTTGCGCGAAAGCTGCGCGACGGTCACGTCGATTTCGGTCTTGATGACGTGCTGCACGCGAAACGCGAGGTCGGCCATCGTGATCTTTTCCTTCACGCGATAGCTGACGCCGTAAATATTCTGATAGTTGTAGCCGGAAAGATGCAGCACCGCTTCGCGCATCGTTTTGCTGGGAATGGTGCCGGTGTTGATGCAGACACCGCCGATGCACTGCGCTTTTTCGACCAGGGCCACGTGTTTTCCCGATTTCGCAGCCTGAATGGCCGCGCGTTGACCTGCCGGTCCGGAGCCAATCACGATCATGTCGAAGGTCTGCATGGCTATGAAATCAGAATAGCGAACCGGGGTGACGGAGTGATTACTTCCGTGCGCCCGCCGATGGCAGGGCTGGACGTGCGGGCGTGGCGGTAGTCTTAAACAATATCCAGTACCTGGGACTAAGAGTTCCTTCGGCCTAACTATTGAGATTACGGCTCTTTGCCGATCATCCGGGAGGGAGATCCCGATTTTCGCATGAAGTGGCTTCGTCGCAGAGACGTTTTGTTGGCTTTCCTCGGGCTAAGCGCCGCCGCGGGGGTCGCGGCGGCTGGAGTCAGTGTTTACCGCGCTTTGGCGGCCGTACGAGAGCTGGTTTCCCTGGGAACCGTTGGGGTCAGTGCGTTGAGCGGGATTCAGTACGAGGCGCAGGGAAGCCAGCGAGCTGTCCTCCAGGTTCTAGTGGCAGAAGATTCTGCCGTACGGAATGCCCATAGCGCAGAGGCCCGCAGTGCAGACGCCCGTATCGCGGCATACTCCAAAGAGCTAGTGAGCCTCGACCCTTCCGGCGGCACCCCGGCTAAGGTTGCCGCGCTGAATGACAGCTGGCAAGCTTACATAGACCGGCGAGAAAGCGTGATATCCCTGGCCTTGGAAGGGAAGCTTGCGGAGGCGCGCGCTTTGGAGGCGGGGCCCTCAAGCGCCGCGTTCGAGCGTGCCGGAGCGAGCTTACGAGCCGTCCAGCAGAGCCTCGCAGATTTTTCGGCGCACCAGCAGGTGACTGTTCGAACGGGCCTAAGGGAAGCGGTGGCCGAACTCGGCGCGCTGGCCGCGACCACGATTTTGTTTGTCGCCACTCTGATCTGGAGCCGGCACAAGCAGTCGAAGCTGCTCACTCTCCAGAGCCGGGCGGAACAACTTGAGCGGGAACGTGGGCGTATTCTCGAGATGACAGGACGCAACGAGCCCCTTCTGACAATTCTGCAACTGCTGTCCTCGCTCACCCAAAAACAGCTTCCCGGTTCTGTCGCCTGTTTCTCGCTCATTCACGAGGGCCGCCTGCGCGACGTGGTCGCACCCGGCCTGCCCCAAAGGTTCCTCGAGTCCGCTTATCCGCATGGGGCTATCACGCGCCGGATGGACCCAGCCAACCACGCAGCCGAGGCCCTCGCTCACGGCTTCGGGGACTGCTGGTCCCGTGAGGTCTTCTCCAGCACGGGGAATCAGATCGGCTGCGTGGACGTGTACCTGGACAAGAACATCCCGGTGGGCGAAGCCCAAACCGCACTACTCGAAGGCGTCGCCAAGCTGGCCGAGATTGTCATCCAGCACCGTGAGATGTATGAGCAGCTTGCGTTTCAGGCGACGCGCGATCCGCTCACCGATCTTCCCAACCGGCGCTTGTTCCAGGACCGCCTGGAGCAGGCGATTCTCCGCGCTCATCGCGACCAGGAAAAGTTGGCGGTCCTGTTGATCGACCTGGACCGCTTTAAGCAGATAAACGACTTGCTCGGTCATCGCGTCGGCGACGAATTGTTGCGCGAGGTGGCCAGGAGGGCCGAGGGGTGTCTGCGGAAGAGCGATACGCTCTCTCGAATGGGTGGCGACGAGTTTACGGTGCTCCTGAATCCGGTGGAGAGCGTGGAAGCCGCAGAGCACGTGCTGCGCCGGATCGCCGAGGCGCTGCAGGCGCCGCTCACCATTCTGGATCATAAGATCACCGTATCGGCCAGCATCGGACTGAGTGTCTATCCCGACCACGGCGCAGATCCGGCTACGCTTCTGCGCAATGCCGACCTCGCCATGTACCACGCCAAAGAGCGCGGCAAGAATGGCTGGCAGACCTACGTACCGCAACTCGGCGCGGTTCTCCTGCGGAGGATGTCCATCGAAAAAGCCCTCGAGAACGCCGTCGAAAACGGAGAGTTGGAACTTCATTATCAGGCGCAGACCGACCTCAAGTGGCGTCTGACCGGAGCCGAGGCCCTGTTACGCTGGCACAATCCGGACCTCGGCGAGGTTTCTCCGGCGACGTTCATTCCTGTGGCCGAGGAGAGCGGGCTGATCGTCCCCGTTGGCGCCTGGGTTCTCGAACATGCTTGCCGTCAAACAGCATCCTGGCTAGCGGCGGGACTTCCGATTGGCCGCATTGCCGTCAACATATCCGCCCGGCAACTGGTACAGACGGGCTTCATGGAAGGGGTCCACTCTGCTTTGTCGCGCAGTGGGCTATGTCCCGACCGCCTGGAGCTGGAATTGACCGAAACCGCGCTGATGTACGACCTCGAAAACTGTATGAACCGGCTGCAGAGTCTCCGAGAGTTGGGAGTTTCGGTAGCCATCGACGACTTCGGTACCGGCTACTCTTCTCTCTTTTACCTGCAAAGGCTTCCCGTTAGTCGCGTGAAGATCGATCAGTCCTTCATCCACGGGATTACCGGCCGTTCGCAGGAGACTTTGCCGCTCATCCGCGCGATTGTGGATCTGGCCCACGGCCTGGGCCTTAAAGTGATCGCCGAGGGCGTTGAAACCGAGCACCAGCGTGAAGCCCTGACGGCAGCCGGATGCGATCTGATGCAAGGTTACTTGATCCACAAGCCGCAGCCGGCTAGCCAGGCGGCAACCTCATTCAGTCAGCTCTCGCCGGACTTGGCCTCGACTCGGGTTCGCATCGCCGGATAGACGGCGCGGGCCGCTCAAAAGGCCGAGAGCCTGGGTGTTCTCCGCTAGTCGGAGCATATCCTGAAATCAGCCGAACGATCTCCGGAATCTGTCGGTTAGAGCAAGTTTGCGGAATGGTCAGCGGCGAGGTATAACTACTCTTGTTCCGGGGCAGCGCCGTTGCCCGCCTTTATGGAAGATCTTGAAAGCATTGCTGTTCTCATACCTTGTTATAACGAGGAAAAGACTATCGGGAAGGTGGTCTCCGATTTCCGTACGGCGCTGCCCGATGCCCGAATTTACGTTTACGACAACAATTCGACGGACGGCAGTGTGGCCTGTGCCGCCAGCGCGGGTGCGGTCGTCCGGAAAGAGGCTCGGCAGGGAAAAGGGAACGTCGTGCGCCGCATGTTCGCGGACATCGACGCGAGCGCTTACGTTTTGGTGGATGGCGACGGCACCTATCAGGCGGCCGACGCCGCGCGCATGCTGGCGTTGCTCGACGAGCAACGGCTCGCCATGATCGTGGGCCGCCGCGTCGAGGAATCCGCGGACGCATTCCGGCCGGGGCATGTCTTTGGAAACATGTTCTTCACGAAGTCGGTGGCCTGGCTGTTCGGGACCAGCTTCGAAGATATCCTTTCCGGATACCGCGTATTCTCGCGTGCCTTCGTCAAGTCCCTCCCGGCCTTCTCCGGCGGCTTCGAAATCGAAACGGAACTCACGGTGCACGCCTTGACGCTCGGCCTTCCCGTGGGCGAGATTGCGACCCGCTACAGTGCGCGCCCGGAAGGCTCCCAAAGCAAGCTGAGCACGTACCCGGATGGATTGCGAATCGTCTGGACCATCTTCAACCTGTTCAAGAACGAAAAGCCCCTGATGTTTTTCTTTCTGCTCGGCGGCATCCTGTTGTTAGCGTCTGGCGTGCTGGCCTATCCGATCGTGGTGACATTCTTGAGAACCGGTTTGGTCCCCAGGTTCCCGACGGCGATCCTGGCAACCGGCCTGGCCGTCTCGGCGCTGCTGATGTTCAGTTGTGGTCTGATTCTCGACAGCGTGATGAAAGGCCGGCGTGAAGCCAAAATGCTGGCATATTTGAACGCCCGCGAGTAAATGCCCGCGAGTAAATGAAGGATGACGCGACGCTTGTGTCCCGGGCGGGCAGGCGTTCCGTGTCATGTGTCGCGCTGGAGCCAACCGCAGCGTTCGCTCCGAAGCATGCTCCCGTCGAAACAAAGGGGACGGTAAGGTGTCTGATAAGTCGCTTGCAATGAGGTACTTAAGGCTCATGGGTCAGGGAGGAAGCATTTTGGGTTCTCAGATGCTCTTCGAATAGCGAATCTGGGAGGATACTCCTAGTGTTTTTGACGATTCTGTCAATTCTTGCAAACTGAATGCGTGATTTCGCGCATCCGCTTGCGACGGAAGGCCGATGGCTGAAACACCTGCCGCGGCTTGAATGGGAGAGAGATATGAATGTGCGAATTCTCATAATACTGGTCGTGATGATCGCGATGCCAAACTTCGCCCAGGAACAGATCTCAAGCGATGGCGTTCCCGTGCATATGGTCGTCACGGTGGAAGCCACTCATGGAAAGGAGATCCCTCAGTTACAACGGGAAGATGTCATAGTCCTTCAGGGGAAGGACCGTCTTCGTTTAACGGAATGGACCACCCTTCAAGGAGAACAGGCTGGGCTTGAACTGTTTGTGTTGGTTGACGACGCGTCTGCCGACAGCCTCGGTGTTCAACTGGCGGACGTACGCGAGTTCATCAATGCCCAACCGGCGAGCACCTCGATCGGGATCGGATACATGCGTGACGACGTTACCGCGATCGCGCAGGACCTGACCACGGATCACACCCTTGCTGCGAAGTCTCTTCGTTTGCCACTCGGAAGGATCTCGGTTGGCGCGAGTCCGTATCTTGCCCTCAGCAATCTGATCAAAAAGTGGCCGCGTTCCGCCGTGCGAAGAGAAGTATTGATGATTTCGAGCGGAGTCGATCTGCTGGGGGAATTCGGTCCCACGAATCCATATCTTGATGCCGCGATTGAGCAGGCGCAACGTGCCGGAATGATCGTTTATGCGATTTACGCTCCGAGCGCGGGCCACAGCGGGCACAGTTTCTGGCGGATGAACTGGGGGCAGAACTTCTTGGGGGAACTCGCCGAGGAGACCGGGGGCGAGGCCTACATGCTCGGGTTTGGTCCGCCCGTATCGCTCGCGCCCTATCTTCGAGAAGTGGCCGAGAGCCTGAACCACCAATATTCGGCGACCTTCGTTGCGAAGCCGCCGGCTAAGCCCGGCTGGGTATCCGTGCGATATACTACCGAGGTACCGAACGCAGAGATCGTTGCTCCGAGGAAGGTTTGGGTTTCGAAGCCGCCGCTTTCGGGTAAGGATCACTAGCGTGCGGGCCATCGCAACCGGCAGGAGGTGATAATGAGTCATCCAGGCCTTGCGCTCAAGAATCCAACGGGATTTAGACCGAAACGGCCCCAGTTCGAGCGGTGGTTTTTGCGACAAATCTTCAAGTCGATTGGCCCTGCTCCCATTCGTTTGGTCCTTAAAGACGGAGTGGAGATGTCGCCCCCCGGCGTTTGTCCTCTGGCGACTGTGGTTATCCGGGATCTTCGAACACTCGTGGGGCTGGCGCTCGATCCGGAGATCGCATTCGGCGAAGCGTATGCCGACGGGCGGATCGAGGTCGAGGGTGATCTCGCTGATTCTATGACTGCGGTTTATGAAGCCTGGCCCAGCGGCGGGGCCGATCGCGGCTGGTATCAGTGGCTAACGTCAAGGTGGATGGCGTGGCGGCAAGCCGACACTCTCGAAGGTTCCCGCAACAACATTCATCGCCACTATGATCTGGGCAATGACTTCTACAAGCTGTGGCTTGACCGTGAACTGGTATATACGTGCGCGTACTATCCGTCACCTTCGACAACCCTGGATGAAGCGCAAAGAGCCAAGATGGACTACGTCTGCCGCAAGCTGCAGCTTCGGAGCGGGGAAAGGGTGGTCGAAGCGGGCTGCGGCTGGGGTTCGCTCGCGCTTCATATGGCGCGGCATTACGGAGTATCCGTCAAGGCGTTCAATATCTCCCGCGAACAGATTCACTACGCGCGGAGAAGGGCCATCGAGGAAGGACTTGACGGCAAGGTGGAGTTCATCGAAGACGACTATCGGAATGTTTCCGGCAAATTCGAAGTTTTCGTATCGGTCGGGATGCTGGAACACGTCGGCGTGTCTCACTACGCCGACTTTGGCGAAGTCATCTATCGTTCGGTGGGTGATGCCGGCCGCGGGCTTTTGCACTTTATCGGGCGGAGCTATAAAGGCGAATTTAGCCGCTGGATCCGAAGGCGAATTTTCCCGGGTGCATACGCTCCTACCCTGCGGGAGGTCATGAACGTCCTCGAGCCGCGCCATTATTCGGTCTTGGATATCGAAAACCTTCGTCCTCATTACGCAAGGACGCTCGAGCAGTGGTTGGATCGATTTGAAAGCGCAAGCCAACACGTCTTTGAGATGTACGGAGCCTGGTTCGAGCGAGCCTGGCGGCTTTATCTCGCCGGCTCCATTGCCGCGTTCCGCACGGGCACGCTCCAGCTCTTCCAGATCACGTTTGCCGGGGCCAAGTATCCGCCCATTTTGGGGACACGCGCCGGGCTCTACACGGAACATCCGGCAGAACAAGAGAGCGTCCCATGGAATCGTGCGATGTCTTGATTGTCGGAGGAGGACCAGCCGGTTCTTCCTGCGCCTGGGAGCTGCGTCGTTCCGGGTTGGACGTTGCGATCCTGGACAAGCAAGTCTTTCCTCGTGATAAAGTGTGCGGCGGATGGATTACACCCAGCGTCTTCAGCGAGCTTGAGATCGATCCTTCGGACTACGCCCAGGGACGCCTGCTTCAACCGATTACAGCCTTCCGGATCGGCTGCATCGGAGGTACTTCCGTAGACACGGAATATGGCAAGACAGTAAGTTACGGAATTCGGCGCTGCGAATTCGACGATTACCTATTGAGGCGTTCCGGGGCACGCGTTCTTCCACCGGCCGCGTTAGCAAGCCTGGAAC
>DATHCE010000376.1:0-6010 GCA_035319685.1 Bryobacteraceae bacterium
CTGCGCCACGGGCAACGCGAAGAGTTGCGCGATTCCGCGACGGCTCGGATTCGCGCATGAGGGGACCGTGCGGGAAGCGGAGATGGTGAACGGAAAATACCTGGATCTGCATGTCTTCGGCATGCTCCAGCAGGACTGGCAGGCGTAATTTGTCGGGGCGATTGTAACGCTCGCGCTCGCGAGGCTCAGTCGTTTACGTCGACGGTTTCGACGAAGCAGCTGTGGAAAGCGCGATCCAGGACTTCTTCGTTCAACTCCATCGGACGGCGCTCGAAATTCAGGACGTCGATGGCGTGCGTGACTACATCGCGCGGATGGCAGCGGCGAAATCGCTTGCCGCCTTCGATGTAATGCTTCTGCACGAAGTGCTCGATCAGTCCCGGGGCGCATTGCAGTTGGCGGGATTCGCAAAAACGGCGGAAGATCTGAATAAATTCCGGAGCCCGGGGACTCCGCAAGAACATTTTGTATTGAATGCGCCGGAGGAAGGCTTCGTCGCCGAGACTCTCGGGCCGCAGGTTGGTGGAGAAAATCAGGAAGGCTTCGAACGGAACCGTCATTTTTCCGCCGGCCTGAAAGCTCAGATAGTCGATGTGGCGCTCCATCGGGACGATCCAGCGATTCAGGATTTCCGCCGGCGACGCTTTTTGGCGGCCGAAGTCGTCGATGAGATAAATTCCGTTGTTGGCCTTGAGCTGGAACGGAGCATCGTACACCTTCGAGTGCTTATTAAAACTCAGATCGAGCATATCGAACACCAGCTCGCCGCCGGTGATAATGAACGGCCGTTTGCTTCTGAACCAGCGCTGATCGTGCCGCACGCCGCTTGAAAGGGCGGTCAGCACCGATTCTTCGTCCTCGATCTTGTGGTGATAAATGGGATCGTAGATCTGAATAATGTTGCCCTGGCATTCGAGCGCGTAGGGCATATAGATGGGCTCGGTATCGACGCGGAACAACGCTTCGGCCAGCGCGGTTTTTCCGTTGCCCGGCTGTCCATAAATTAGAAACGACTTGCTCGAATTTACGGCCGGGCCGATTTGCGCAAGAATGTCGGGCTCGACGACCAGGTGCTGGAACGCCTGCTGGAGCAACTCCGGACTCAGCCAGTTCTCCTTGAGCTTCTGAAGACGGACCATGTCCGCATACTGATACAGCGGAACGGGAGCGGGGCCGGCGTATTGATTGTTTTCCAGGTACTCGCGCGCCAGGTTCCGTCCGGATTCGGTGAGCATGAACACGCCCGACATGTTGCCGATGCCGAGCGATTTCTTGACCGCCACGAAATGCTGCCGCTTCAGCATTTCCAGAATGTCGTCAATCAGGCTGAACTGCAGGCCCATCAGATTCCCGAGATCGCGTCCCACCAATTCGCCGCGAAAATACAGGTATTTGAGGATCAAATGCTCGATAATTGCCTGCGGAATGCCCGTGTCGGCGATGGTTTCCGGAACGGGGGGGACAATGGGACCAGTGTCCTGGGTTTCAATCTGTTCAATAATTGCGCTCAAAAGGGTAGTCCTCGGGAGAACAGAATGGCGGAATTTCGCATCTAATCGTTATATCGGGCGTAAAGGCTCGGTTCTGCAGGACCGTCGAAATCTTAGTACAGCGGCTGGACGGGTACTCCCCGCAAGTTTCGTATAATGGTCACGCCCGTCGTCCTCACATCGATGTTGGAGTGACTCATGAGTTCGCGCGGCAAAATACTCACCGCTGTCATGTGCGCGCTGCCGGTCCTGGCGCCCGCCCAGTCCATCTGTGTACCGACGACGACGCTGCCCATTGTTCGCGCCGAGGGAATTACGGAGCGTATCGGAGATATCATTCTTAGTTGCAGCGGGGCTGCCGGCCGTTCGCTCACTGCAAATTTCACGGTCGCACTGAACGCCGATGTGACCAATCAGATTTCGAGCGGGAGCTTGCTCAACGGGATCGTTCTTACCATCGATAGCGGCTCGGGTCCGCAGCCGGTATTGATTCAGCCGATCCTGAACGGGCAAAACGCGATTTTTTACAATGGCGTGAACGTCCCGTTTTCCGCGCAAGGAACCGCCGTTCTGCGTTTCTCGGGAATTCGCGCGAACGCGACGCTGGGGACGCCGGTTTCGGCGAACGTGGCGGTCACGGGCGCGAATTTCGAGCTGACCCAGAGCCAGTTCGCCGTGGGGATACCACAACGCGGGCTGTACGTGGGATATTCGACCACGCTGGTCTGCGCGCAGAGCGGATCGCCGCTTCCGGCGACGATCAACTTCGTGAACCTGATCGAGGACGGCACCAGCTTTGCCTCTACTCGCGTCACCGAAGGATTCGCGGGCGCGTTCCAGCCGCTCGCCGGCCCCGCGAATTTCAACGCGCAGACCGGCGAACGGTTCATCATGCAATATTCGGGTTTCCCCGCCGGGTCGCAATTGTTTGTGCCGGACGTGGTTGCCGGATCGGACGCCGTGCAGCCGACGGCGGGCGGGGATCTGGAGTTGCCCGCATGGGGCGGCACGTATGCGCCGTCCGCTTCGGGCTCGCTGTTGCTGGCGCGCGTTTCCGGTGCGAATGCGAATGGAGCCGGCGGCTCGCCGGTTTTCCTGCCGGGCGCGATCGGATCGCCGGCGGTCACCTTCAGTTCGGTTTCCGAGCTGTCGATCGTCAACGGGTCGGCGTATGTGGTGTATGAAGTGGTGGACGGGAATCCGTCGATCATCGAGACTGCGCAGTTCCCGACTTTCCTTGGCCTCACGCCCGACGGATCGCGCCCGGCAACCGAGACCACGGAAACCACGACGTTCGCGCCCGTCTCCACGACGACCACCGCGTCGTCGAGCGAGCCGGTTCCGCGCTTTCTCGCCGAAACGCCGCCTGCCGATTGCACCATTCTCGGCGATTGCACCTCGATTTTCGGCCAGCTTTCCGTCAGCACGCAGCCGATTCAACTGAAGGGAATCGCCGGCGGCGCGACGACGGGAACCTATTTCTATTTGCAAAACGTCGGAGGCGGGCTGATGCAGTGGACGGCATCGTTGAGCAGCGGAGCGTCCCCTCAGGCTCCAGGCTGGTTGACTCTCGATCCATATCAGGGGGTGAACAGCACGGCGGTGCAGGTGTTTGCGTCGCCGGCGAATCTGACGGCGGGAAGCTACACGGCGTCAATCACGATCAATGCCGGAATGGCGGGATCGGCGACGATTCCGGTGAGCTTCACGGTCGCCGCGGCCCCACCCGCGATGCCGCCGGGCCCCACGATCACGTCAGTTCTGAATGCGGCGAGCTTTGCCGCCGTTCCGGCCGTTCCGGGATCGCTGAGCACAATCATGGGAACCGGTTTCTCCGGACAAAACCTTTCGGCGACGTTCGACGGCGAGGCGGCGACCATCCTGTTCAATAACGCGACGCAGATCAATCTTCTGGTTCCTGCGGACCTGGCGTCGAAGAGTTCGGCACAGTTGGTGGTGACGGCCAATGGATCGAGCAGCGCGCCGCAAACCGTCGCGCTCGCGCCCTTCGAGCCGGCGATTTTCGCGGGCGGCATCCTCAATCAGGATTCGACACCGAACAGCGCGAGCAACGGAGCCGCGGCGGGGAGCGTGATTGCGCTATGGGCCACGGGATTATCGGGTACAGGCACGATCACCGGAAACATCGCGGGCCAAGATATTCCGGTTCCGTATTATGCGGGTCCGGCGCCGGGCCTCATCGGCGTGCAGCAGGTGAACCTGGTGGTGCCGGGGGATCTTTCGGCGATGACCACGCAAGTTTACGTTTGCGGGAGCGCGAACGGGTCCGAGGTGTGCAGTATCCCGGCGCCGCTCACGGTGAATTGATAATTCTGTCCGCGGCGCGGGAAAAATCGCCGGATTCGGCGACCAAGACTGTCTGGATGCCTGCGAGGATTCCGGCCTGGACGTCGGCCTCGCGATCGCCGATCAGGAACGCACGGCCAGGCGGGATTTGAAAATCCCGAAGCGCGCGCTCGATCATCGCGGTGGCCGGTTTGCGGCACTGGCAATGGTCGGCGAGCGAGTGCGGGCAGTAATAAATCCGCGCGATCTCGACTCCGAATGGAGCCAGTTCGCGAAACAATCGCTGATTCACAGCGATGAAATCGTGCTCGGTGAAATAACCGAGCCCGATGCCTTGTTGATTGGTGATGATGACCAAAGCGAAGCCCGCGGCTTGAAGGCGCGCGAGCGCTTCGCCGACGCCGGCGAGCATCTCGACTTTTTCAGGGTCGTGGAGAAACGGCACATCGCGGATCAGCGTTCCGTCGCGATCGAGCAGCACCAGGCCACGCCGAACGATCGGGGCGGGACGATCGGGCGCCGCGTGGCGGAGAATCGCGCCGATGCGATCGATGATTTTAGAAGTGCTGGTCGGAAAATCCGGCGCGATTACGCGAACCTCGCCGCCGTATTGTTCCACCGCTTCGGCGGATTTGAGCGACGACGCCGCGTAATCGCCGCCCTTGATGTAAAGATCCGGCTTCCAGCGCAACAGCAGCGCCAACGGACGGTCGTCGTCCATCGGCGTAACCACATCGGCCGATGCGAGGCCCGCGATGACGTACATCCGCTGTTGCGCGGGATTGACCGGCCGTAGAGGATCTTTGTATCGCCGCACGGATTCGTCCGAATTGACGGCGACGATCAAGCGGTCGCAGAGTTTTTTTGCTGCGGCAAGATACTGCACGTGCCCGGCGTGCAACAGGTCGAACGAGCCGCAGGTGAATCCGATGCGGCGGCCGGCCTCACGCTCGCGCGCGACCCAGTCGTCGACTTGAGAATGGGAAAGCAGTTTCGAAGCGGGGTCGGCACTGGCTGGGGTCACAACTTCAATCGTATGATTATAGTCATATTGAACGGCCGATCCGAGCTTGATCCGATCCTGAAGCAATTTCCCGCGCGCCGCCTGCTGGTGTTGGGCGACGTGGTGCTCGACCGTTATTGGTGGGGCGAAGCGACTCGACTGTCGCCGGAAGCGCCGGTTCCGGTGGTGCTGGCGCAGCGCTCGACGACGAGGCCCGGAGGCGCGGCGAATGTGGCGGCGAACCTGACGGCGCTCGGCGCGCAGGTCGATCTGTTCGGTGTGGTCGGCGTCGATGGCGCAGCGGTGGAATTGCGAGCCGCGCTCGGCGAGTGCGGCATCGGCTCCGGATTCTTATTCGAGGAACCGGGGCGCCCGACCACCACCAAGACGCGGGTGATCGCGCTGCATCAACAGGTGGTGCGAGTGGATCACGAGGACACGACGCCGGTTTCAGAAACATGCGCGGCGCGGACCATCGAGCGCGTGGCGGAGCGGCTGCCGTTTGCCGATGGCGTGGTGATCTCGGATTACGCCAAAGGTTTTCTGTCGCCGGAAGTTTTGTCGCGCGTGATCGCGATGGCTGTGGCCATGGGCAAGCCGGTATTCGTGGATCCGAAAGGCGCGGACTACAGCCGCTATGCGGGTTGCACGCTTTTGAAGCCGAATCGCGCGGAGCTGAGTTTGCTGACCAGACTGCCCGTCCACAATCACGAACAGACCATCGCGGCGGGCAGCGAGTTGGCTGCGCGCATGCCGGGAACGCGCGTGTTGGTAACCGAGGGGCAGGACGGCATGACTTTATTCGAGGATGCGCGGCCGCCGGAACATGTCGCCGGATTGCCCCGGCAGGTTTATGATGTCACCGGCGCGGGCGACACGGTGCTGGCGACGATGACGCTTTCGATCTGCGCCGGCGCTTCCTATGTGAAGGCGATGCGGCTCGCGATTCACGCCGCGGCGATCGCCGTGGGATTGGTGGGAACGGCAACGGTTTCAAGGCAGGATCTCGAAACCGCACTGAGCGAAATCCCCGACCGCACCGCAGCGCGCTGAATCCCCCGTTCGAGGGCCGTCCCGTTTTTCGGTACAGGGTCAGTTAATTCAAACCGACCCACTATCCGTTTTTCAACACCGCTTAAAGGGCTGCTACAATCAAGAACGCACCGCGCGAGGCGGTGGGCGGATTTGAGATGCAAAAAACGGAGCAGCA
>DATHCE010000377.1:0-3596 GCA_035319685.1 Bryobacteraceae bacterium
AGCATGATCGCGATCATCAGTTTCACCCGATCGCTTGCGCCCTTGAACTCTTTCCACACCAGTAGGCCCCACAGCGCGCTCACCAGCGTCGCTCCCTGCCCCAGCGCATAGCTGACCGCAGGCCCCACCTGCACCGTCGCCGGCGTGTTCGCCGCCGCGAAGTTGCAAAGCCCGCCCGCCATCCACAGCATCCCGCCGAACAGTCCCAGAAAGTGCTGTTTCGCCGTTCCTTTAAAATACTGGGTCGCTTCGACGCTTGCGCCGTCCACTGGAAACGTGAGGAAAAACGGCACATACAAGAAGGTCGAGAGCACTACACCCGCGCCGAACAAAAGCGCCAGGCCGTACGGCGCCACGCCCGTATCGCCCTCTCGTCCCATCTCCACCATCGGATAGAAGGCGCCCATCAACAACCCCGCGGCGATGCTCAATATGATTCCCCGCGCCGCGCCGGTGGGAGCCGGCTGCCCTCGCCTTTTCACCCGCGGATCGATTTGCAGCGCCTTTTGTTTTGCCACATGCTGCGCTTCCGAATATGCGCTATAGGCGAACGCGTTGACCAGGATCGCCATCACCACCAGCACCGCTCCTCCAAACAGCAGCACCGGATTGCCTTGCGGGTTCAGAATATAGTTGCCGACTACCCCGATCACCAGCGCCAGCCCGATGCCAATGGGGAACGCAACCGCCATCCCCGATACCGAAATCGCCGCCACCAGCAACATGTTGGCGAGATTAAATACGATTCCGCCCCCTACCGCCCATAGCATCTGCCGCTTCGAGGCAATCAGAAAATTGTCCTGAAAAGTCAATTCCTTCGGCAGCAGACTTCCCAGCGTGAACGCCGCGATCACGGCGCACAAAATCAGGCCGAACGAGAAATCGTAATAATACAGCTCGAATCGCCACTTCCCCGCCATCTTTTGGGTGTTGGCCCATGACCCCCAACACAACATGGAGACAATCAGGAGCGCCAGCGCCGCTCCGTACGTTGTGGGAAGAAGCATAAGCGAAAATTTTCCGTAATTACGGAGAAGGTACTAAAAGTTTCACAGAACTCCCTCCGAACTATGGGAATAGATATATTACACCATCCTCATCAGGAGCGGAACAGTAAGAAGGACACGGTGAGAAGGATTCTGATCCTGCAACTGTTCACCGCTATATTTGCTGCCGATGGATTCGACGCATTGGGCGGCCTGCTCTTGAAGCGCAGGAATTTGATGGCGTCGACCCGGACGGGTTGCGATCGTAACCGCCTGGCCGCGAAAATCCGTCACATCGCGAAACGCCGCGCCAGTCGTGGCGAGCTCTCAAGGCGGGCCAATCGCTACTTTTTTCGGGTCGATTCCCCATCCACCGCGAACTCTTTTTCCCATCAAATCACCTGCATCCCGCCTGCACTCGACCCGTATCCGCGATGGTTCCCCTTAACTTGTAGGCAAGGAGATCATTGCTCTCCATCAGAGGGGTGATTCCACCAGTCGCGGTACGGTACCCAATGCCGCGGGGGTGTTTGCAGGATGGACGTCTGGCAGTCGATAACTGCTCCCGCGCCGTGGCGGGTTACCAAAACGGATCGGAGAGCTCTCCTAAATCACTTGTTTGAAGCTGGTCTTTGAAAATGGATGCGCGAATGTATCCGCCGCGATCCGGAACGTGCTGGCATGTGCTTCTACCGCCAGTTCGATCGGATTCGAGTAGCCGCCGCCCAGCGTGACCACGACCGGTACGCCGCGAGTGCGCGACTGCTCGATCACGCGGCGGTCGCGCGCCTTCAGTCCCTCCGGCGTCAACGCCAATCGTCCGAGAACGTCGCTTTCGAGCCCGTCAACGCCGGATAAATAGAAAACCATCTGCGGACGAAATTCCCAGATCCGCGCGAGCGCCGGATCGAGCGCGCGAAGATATTCTTCATCCCTCGTTTTGTCGGCCAATTCGACATCCAGTGTGCTGCGCTGTTTGCGAAACGGAAAATTATTCGCGCCATGCAGCGACAGCGTAAATACGCGCCGGTCATCCTCGAAAAAATGCGCCGTGCCGTCGCCTTGATGTACGTCCAGGTCGATCACGCCGATTCGTTCGACGGCGCCCACCGCGTACAATTCATGAATCGCGACGGCCACGTCGTTGAACACGCAAAATCCCGATCCTTCGCTTCGAAACGCGTGATGGGTTCCGCCCGCAAGCGCGCCGCCGAAGCCGGTTGCCAGCGCGTCGCGGGTCGCCGCCAGCGTCCCTCCCGCCGATGCGAGCGTGCGCCTTACCAATCCTTCCGACCAGGGGAATCCGATCCTGCGCATCGCCGCCGCGGGCAAGGAGCCCGAAACGAATTGCTCCACGTATATCGGATCATGCACCCGCGCGATGATGGCCGGATCGGCCGGCGTGGCCGGCTCCAGATCAAAGCGGCCGTCCTCGGTCAGCAGGTCGCGCAGCAGCCGGTATTTCCGCAACGGAAACTTGTGGCCTGCTGGCAGCGGGATCTCAAAATGATCGCAATAGAACAGTCGCGGTCGAATGGTCAGCCACCCAGCTCCGCTTGAATCGCCGCAGCGATGCCGTTGGCGAAATGATCCACGCGATCGATGGCGGGACCTTCCACCATCACGCGCGCCAATGGCTCGGTGCCGGAAAATCGCACCAGCACGCGGCCCGCGTCGCCGAACTCGACCTCGGCCCTGCGAATTTCGTCGTTCACTTTTTCGAGCTCCGCAAGCGGACGCTTGTTCTTCACCCGCACGTTCACCAATCGCTGCGGATAAACTTCGAGATCGCGCGTCAGCTCGTCCAGATCCGCGCCCGATTCGCGCATCACCTCCAGCACGCGCAGCGCGGTCAGCAAACCGTCGCCGGTGGTCGCGTATTCCCGGAAAATGACGTGGCCGCTCTGCTCGCCGCCGAGCGGGGCATTGCGCCTCACCATCTCTTCCAGCACGTATTTGTCGCCGACCGGAGTGCGCCTGAGATGGATGCCTCTGCGCTGCAAGGCCCGCTCCAGACCGAGATTCGACATGACCGTCGCGATCACCTCGGTCAATCGCCCGGCGGCGTGCAGCGGACGCGCGCACATCAGCATCACCGCATCGCCGTCTACGATTTTTCCGGAGTGCGAAACGAACAGCGCGCGATCGGCGTCGCCGTCGAAGGCGACTCCCAGACCCGCGCCCGTTTCGAGAACGCGCGCGCGAACAGCGTCCAGATACAGCGAGCCGCAGTGCAGATTAATATTTTTCCCGTCCGGCGCCCCGCCGATGCGGTCGATGGTCTGGCCCAGCCTCTCGAACAGAGCGGGCGCAAGATACGTGGCGGCGCCATTGGCCGTGTCGACCACGATTCTCCTCGCCGGCAACCCCTCGGCGAGCGTCGCCGCCAGATGGTCGATATAATCGCGATCCAGTCCTTCATCGACCGCGAGCGGCGCCGGCGCCACCGGCATGCGCGTTTCGGCAAACGCGAAGATTCCCTCTTCGAGCGCATGCTCCCGTTCATCCGGCAGCTTGAATCCGGAATGATCGATGATCTTGATTCCGTTGTCCTGATACGGATTGTGCGAGGCGGAGATCATAACGCCCGCGGCGAACGGGCCGGTCCGC
>DATHCE010000378.1:0-14846 GCA_035319685.1 Bryobacteraceae bacterium
CAGCGGAGCGCATCACTGCTCCATGAGTTCGATGGAATCCACGGGTTCGATGGGATCCATGGGTTCGATGGAATCCATGGGTTCGATGGAATCCATGGGTTCGATGGGATACATGGGCTCAATGATGACAGAGGAACCGGCTTCCACCAGCGGCGTGTCGTTCCAATCGATCGGTCCGAGATGCCCGGCATATCCGGTCGCCAGTGCCGCTCCGGCGGGCCCCGATATTGCGCTCTTGAAGAGTTCCGTGGCAATTTTCGCCGCGATTCTCAGTCATCCTTCGATTCATTTCCAGACCGAAGCGCGTGGTCGCGCTTCCTTTAGCCGATCGCGCCAGAAGCGCGGACCTCCCCAAGTTCTCTCCTAAAGAGCTTGTTGAACAAGGGGGCAGACTACTCTGTCCCCGATCCAATGTCGTGGATTCATTGGAGAGCAGTCGGCGTGGACAGAGCTGTCGGAGTTGTCTGCGGAACGCACGTTACCGTGTCCCCTTTTTCAACAAGCTTCTGAAAATTACTTAGTGTTTATTAGAATTTCTCCGGCCATAAGTGAGCAGTGGATCGCGTTCGATCGTTGCCGGAAACAGGAGAGATGCAATGCGGATATTATTTTCCTCGCCATGGATGGCGAAAAGAAGTTTCCTCGAAAGGCTCGTATTCAGTTTGTGTGTGGCGCATGTTTTGATATTTGGTTTCCTGCTCCACGCAACCATTTTTGGAAAAATACAAGGAATCGTGCACGACCCGCAGCATCGGCCCGTCTCCGGAGCATCGGTAAAACTGCAGGCGGCCACCTCGGATTGGTCAGCAACCGCGCAAACCGACGATAACGGTGAGTTTTCCTTCACCTCCGTGCCGGTCGGCGACTATAAAATCACCGTCACTCAATTGAACTTCGCCACTTCCGAGGAAAATGTCACAGTCGACTCCAACTCATCGCCGATCCTTCATTTTCAACTGGCGATTGCGACCGTTAGCCAGACCGCCGTCGTCGTAGGCCAGGCAGAAGCCGCCAATATGGATTCGGTGACGCCCACGTCTCTGATAGATCGCGCGGACATAGCCGAGACTCCCGGCGCAGACCGCACCAACAGTATGGCGATGATTACCGACTACGTGCCCGCTGCATATGTAACTCATGACATGCTGCATATGCGCGGAGGTCATCAGTTCGAGTGGCTCATCGACGGCGTAACCATACCAAATACCAATATTGCCACCAATCTGGCGCCGCAGATCGACCCCAAAGATATTGATTACCTCGAAGTTCAGCGAGGCAGCTACGACGCCGAATACGGAGACCGCACCTACGGAATCTTTAACATCGTGCCCCGAACCGGCTTCGAAAGTAACAATGAGGGACAACTGGTAACCTCTTTCGGCAATTGGTATCAAACCAACGATCAACTCAGTTTCGGAAGCCACACGCAACGCTTCGCATATTATGTGAGTCTGAGCGCGAATCGCAGCGACTATGGTCTGCAACCGCCGATCGGCCAGGTTGTTCACGATGCGGAGAATGGCTACGGCGGATTCGCGTCGCTGATATTTAACGCCAATCCGTCGAACCAATTTCGGCTGGTGGCCTCGCTGCGTCAGGATTATTACCAGATTCCCATCGACCCGGACCCCAACTCAGCAGGAAATCAGATTTATCCAAGTTACGGACTTCACGATAGTGAACGCGAACCCGATGGTTATCTCGCCTTTTCCTGGGTCCACACGTTTAATCCCAACCTGCTGGTGACGATTTCGCCCTTCTATCATTACAACGAGGCCAGCTATAACGCCTCGCCGAACGACGTGCCCGTGATCACGGATGTGAACCAGACCGCCAATTATGCTGGCGCGCAAGCGAGCGTGCACGCAACTTTTTTGAAGAACAATGACATTCAAGCCGGATTGTACGGATTCGCCCAGCACCAGAGCAATTTCTTTAACAATACCTTTACGGATTGCGCGCCGAACTGTCAGAACTACGGCCCGTCTTCGGCGGCCGTGACCGGCGGCCTGATCGAGGAGTACTTCAGCGACCGCTACAAGGTGACCTCGTGGCTGACGTTGATTGCCGGACTTCGCGAATCACACTTCGATTCCGGCTCCTTCAGCGGAGCCCTCCAGCCGGCCGTCGTGGAAAACTCGACGGACCCCCGTTTTGGCGCTGCTCTTAGAATCCCGAAAATAAACTGGGTCTTTCACGGCTTCTACGGCCAGTTTTATCAAGCGCCTCCATTGTTGACTGCGACCGGCCCGCTGCTCGATTTAGCCTCCAGCCAGACTTTGGCTTTCGCCCCCCTGAAGGGAGAGCGCGATCACGAATACCAATTCGGTGTCTCGATTCCCTTTCACGGTTGGGTGCTGGAGGAGGATACTTTTCAAACGAAAGCGTCCAATTGGCTGGACCATAGCAATATCGGCGAATCCAACATCTTCTGGCCGCTGACTTGGGCCTCCGCCTTAATTCAAGGTTGGGAAACCACGCTGCGTTCCCCGCGCATTTGGCACCGCGCTCAGGTTCACCTAGCCTACTCGAACCAGATCGCGCAGGCCTCAGCGCCTTTCACCGGAGGCTTGATCTGCCCCGTTCCCCCGCCGCCGGGTTGCGAGCCGCCTCCAGGGCTGGCGCCCGTGGACCACGATCAGAGAGACACATTGAACGTGGGCGCCAATGCAACTCTTCCCGGGCATACCTTCGCCGCGACCAACGTTTACTACGGCTCGGGATTCACCAATGGGAACCCCGACGCGCAATATCCCGGGAACTATCTGCCCCAGCACACGACGTTTGACATTTCCCTGGGAAAAAGCTTCGGCGAGGGCGAGAAATACAGGCTCTCGTTGACTGCTCTCAATGTGGCGAATCGCCGCGTATTACTCGACAACAGCCTGACGTTTGGAGGATTCCACTTTAACGATCCGCGGCAAATTTACGCCGAATTCCGCTGGAGATTTCATTACTGAGGAATCCGCGCCGGATCTATGGTGAACTAGGGATATCGGTTTCACTTTTTAGGCCTTTTCACCTTAAATCTATGGCGGACGATTTCATCATTCTCCAGCGCGAGCCTTTGACTCGATTCGCGGCGGCCGTGCTCGAAGCGGCCGATGTGCCCGCATCCACGGCATCCATCGTCGCCGAATCTTTGGTCGCGGCGAATCTGCGCGGCGTCGATTCGCACGGCGTGCAGCTGCTCATCTGGTATACCGAGCAGATCCGCGCCGGCAACGTGGACGTTCATCAGGCGGGAAACGTCGCGAGCGAAAATGGCGCATGCCTGGTCTACGATGGCGCGAACGGAATCGGCCAACTCATCTCCACGAAATGTTGCGCGCACGCCATCCGCCTGGCGAAAAACAGCGGCATCGGAATGGTGGTCGCGCGCAACTCGACCCATTTCGGCGCGTGCGCCTGGTGGGCGCAGAAGATTTCTTCGGCCGGGATGCTCGGGATCGTCATGTGCAACGCGACGTCGCTGGTGGCGCCGTGGCAGGGGCGCGACAAGATGCTCGGCACCAACCCGATCTGCATGGCCGTTCCGGGCCCGAACACGTTTCTGCTCGACATGGCCACCACCACCGTCGCGCTCAACCGGATCTACAAAGCGCTGTTGAGCGGCGAAAAATCCATTCCCGAAGGCTGGGCGATGGATCGCGACGGCAGGCCGACCACCGATCCGCAGACGGCGACGGAAGGGTGGCCGACGCCGCTCGGTGGTTACAAGGGAAGCGGGCTCGCCGTCATGGTGGAAATTCTGTGCGCCGTCCTTTCCGGAGGTGCGATGCTGAATAACGTCGGCGGCATCCGCGTGAAGAGCATCCCCATGGGCGCCAGCCACATGTTCCTGGCGATCGACGTCGCGCGTTTTATGCCGATGGAGCAGTTCGTCGAGCGCATGCAATGGCTGCGCGAGACCATCACGCACGCCCGTCCCGCACACGGCTTCGAGGAAGTGATGATCGCGGGCGATCCGGAATGGCGCATGGAAGCCGCGCGGTTGCGCGACGGTATTCCGGTGGCGCGCGGCATCTGGGATCAGCTCAGCCAGCTCGCCAAAAGCCTCGACGTATCTGTTCCATAATATGGTGATGCCGGAAGAGGCGCCGTTGAGTTTCGAAACCGGCCTTCAGCAACTGGAGGCGATCGTGAAGGAAATGGAGAGCGGCGAGCTGCCGCTCGAGCGCGCGCTCGAATTATTCGAGCGCGGCATGAAGCTGAGCGAAGCGTGCCGCAAGCAGCTCGAGGAAGCCGAGACGCGCGTCGAAGTCCTGATGCGCCGCGCCGGAGAGATGCAGCCTCAGACGTTCCGCAACGACAAATGACTTTCGACGCCTATATCGCGGCGCAGCAGAAGCGGGTCGACGAGGCGCTCGACCGCGCGGTTCCACCCGAATCCGCCGAACCTGTCACCATCCACAAGGCCATGCGCTATAGCCTGTTCGCGGGCGGAAAACGCATTCGTCCCCTGCTGGCGATCGCCGCGGCTCAGGCGATTTCCGATGCGCCTAACGGGATTGAAGCGGCGGCTTGTGCGCTGGAACTGATCCACACCTATTCCCTGATTCACGACGATCTGCCCGCGCTCGATAACGACGATCTGCGCCGCGGCCGGCCGACCTGTCATAAAGTTTTTGGCGACGCGATGGCGATTCTGGCCGGCGACGCTCTGCTGACCCTCGCCTTCGAGGTGCTGGCCGGGCTCGACGTGGACACTGAGCGGCGTATCCGTCTGGTATACGAGCTCGCGACCGCATCCGGCACCGTCGGCGGCATGATCGGCGGCCAGGTGAACGATATTCAGGGGGAAGGAAAATTCCCAACGGCGCAGCTTCTCGATTCGATTCATCGCGCCAAGACCGGCGCGCTGCTTCGGGCGAGCGTTCGCATGGGAGCGATTTATGCGGGCGCCGACCAGGAGCAGCTTGCCGCACTGACCTGTTTCGGCGAACATATCGGCCTCGCGTTTCAGATCGTCGACGACGTGCTCGATGTCGAGCAGTCATCGGAAGCGCTCGGCAAAACGGCCGGAAAAGATGCCGCCCAGCAGAAAATCACCTTCCCGGCGGTTTACGGCGTGGAGCGATCGCGCGAAATGGCGGAGCAGGAACGAATCGACGCTCATCTCGCCCTGAACAGGTTCGACGATCGCGGCGAACGCCTGCGCGAGCTCGCCGACCGGATCGTGCGGCGCAACGCATGAGCGCAGGGACCATGAAGCGCGCGGCCAAAATCCGGCTCGACCAGCTTCTGGTCGATCGCGGCCTCGCCGAATCCCGCGAGAAAGCCCGCGCGCTGATTCTCGCCGGCGAGGTTCGCGTCGATGGCCAGAAGAGCGATAAGCCGGGACACGCGATCGCCGAGGACGCGAGTATTGAGCTGCTCGAGCGCATGCCTTATGTCAGCCGCGGGGGATTGAAGCTCGCCGGCGCGCTGGATCGTTTTTCGATCGACGTGACCGGCCGCGTGTGCCTCGACGTCGGCGCGTCCACCGGCGGATTCACGGATTGCCTGTTGCAGCGCGGCGCGGCGCGCGTCTGCGCGATCGATGTGGGCCACGGACAGATCGATTGGCGCCTGCGCAACCACCCCCAGGTCGAAATTCGCGAAGGTGTCAACGCGCGCTATCTTCAAGCCGGGGATTTTCCGGAAAAATTCGACCTCGCGGTTTGCGACGCGAGCTTCATTTCCGTCACGCTGCTGATTCCCGCGATCGTGCCGCTGCTGGGAGCCCGCGGCGAAATGATCATTCTGATCAAGCCCCAGTTCGAAGTGGGGCGCGAACAGGTGGGCAAAGGCGGCATCGTGCGCGATCCGGATCTGCATCGCCTGGCGTGCGATCGTGTGCGCGCAGCCGTGGAGCGGTTCGGTTTTCGCGCGGACATTATCGAAAGCCCGATTCGCGGCGCCGAAGGCAATCGCGAGTTTCTGCTTTATGCGCGCCATTAAAACCGTCGGAATCGTATCGAAACCGCGCAGCGACCTTGCAGGCCGCCTGGTTCCCACGATGATCGCCTGGCTTGAGGCCCGCGGAGTGCGCACGCTCCTCGACGAAGAAACGGCGGTTTATGCGGGCCGCGGCGATTTTCTGCCTCGCGACAGCGTGCCCGACGAAAGCGACCTGATCATCGTGCTGGGCGGCGACGGCACGCTGCTCTCGGCCGCGCGCGCCATCGGCGGCCGCGATCTTGCGCTGTTCGCCGTGAATCTGGGCGGGCTCGGTTTTCTGACCGCAATCAAGATCGAAGAGTTGTACACGCAACTGGAACGCGCGCTCTCGGGCGATTTCCGCATCGAGCGGCGGCGCATGCTGCACTGCGAACTGCATCGCGACGGCCGCCTCCTGGCCGATTACGACGCGCTGAACGACATGGTGCTGACCAAGGCCGAGATCGCGCGCATGATCGATCTGGAAGTTCAGGTCAACGGAAAATTCGTGTGTGTCTACAAAGCCGACGGCCTCATCATCGCCACGCCCACCGGATCCACGGCGTATTCGCTATCGGCGGGAGGTCCCATCGTGTACCCGACGGTCGCGGCGCTGGCGCTCACCCCCATCTGCCCGCATACGCTCAGCAACCGTCCCGTGATTCTGGATGAGGAGTGCATCATCGAAGTGATCAACCGCAGCGAGGACAATGTGACCTACTTTACGGTCGATGGGCAGGTCGGCGGATTGCTGAAACGCGGCGACACGGTGGTCTGCCGCCGTTCGGAGCATTCCATCAGCCTGGTGCAGCCGCCCGAGATGACGTTCTTCGACGTGCTGCGCGAGAAATTGAACTGGGGAGGCCGATGAAGCGGATCAAGCGCCCATCGCTCGCCGCCTGGATCCTGATCGCGCTGGTGGCGGGCATCGCGTTCGGCGCCATCGCGCCCCAACAGGCGCAGGCCCTGGCGCTGCTCGGGACCGTTTTTCTGCGCATGATAAAAGCGATCATCGCGCCGCTCCTGTTCGGAACGCTGGTCTGCGGGATCGCGGGCACGGGGAGCCTGAAGACGATGGGGCGCATCGGCGGAAAGGCGATTCTGTATTTTGAAATCGTCACCACTATCGCGCTGTTCATCGGCCTGGCCGCGGTGAACCTCGTGAAGCCCGGCGTGGGTGTGCAGCTCGCCAAGGGAGCGGCTGCGGGACTGCCGCAATCGAGCTCGACATTTCCGCAAATTATCGAGCACATTTTCCCGACCAGCATTATCGATGCGATGGCGCGCGGCGACGTGCTGCAAATCGTCGTATTCGCGTTCATTTTCGGCGCCGCATGCGCGGCCGTCGGAGCGAAGGCCCGCCCGGTGGTCGAGTTCTGCGAATCGCTGGCCGAAGTGATGTTCCGTTTCACGAATTACATCATGTTGTTTGCGCCCTTCGGAGTTTTCGGCGCGATCGCGGCCACCATAGGACAAAAGGGATTGGGCGTCCTGCTGAACCTCGGCAAGCTGGTCGCCACCCTCTACGTCGCGCAGGCGATCGTCGTCGTCGCGGTCTTCGGAGCCTCCGCGATCATCGCGGGAGTCCCGATCGGGCGCTTCATCCAATACGCGCGTGAGCCGTTTCTGATCGCCTTCTCCACCGCGTCGAGCGAAGCGGCGCTTCCCCTGGCGCTCGAAAATATGGAACTGTTCGGCGTTCCGAAACATATCGTCGCGTTTGTGTTGCCCGCCGGATACAGCTTCAATCTGGTAGGAACCACGTTGTATCTTTCGCTCGCCGCGGTCTTCGTCGCGCAGGCCGCCGACGTGCAGATGCCGTTCAGCACGCAGCTCGTCATGATGCTGACGTTGATGCTGACCAGCAAGGGCGTGGCCGGCGTTCCCAGGGCCGCCCTGGTGATTTTGACCGGCGCGCTGGCGACGTTCAACCTTCCCTCCGAAGGCGTCGCGCTGTTGCTCGGCATCGACACGGTGCTCGATATGGCGCGCACCTCGGTGAATGTCCTCGGCAACTGCCTGGCCACCGCCGTGGTCGCGCGATGGGAGGGAGTGAAGTTCGAGAAAATTCCGGAGACGGTTTCGAGCTGACCGTCAGGCGGATAGTCCGCTAAATGTTTTAGCGGACTGTCCGTCAGGCGACCGTCACTGCCGCACTGAGATACACATCCTGAATGGCATTAAGCAGCGCAATTCCGTCTTTCATCGGACGCTGAAACGCCTTGCGTCCGGAGATCAGGCCCATTCCTCCGGCGCGCTTGTTGATCACCGCGGTGGTGACCGCGTCCGTCAGGTCGTGCGCTCCCGACGCGCCGCCGCTGTTGATCAAACCGATGCGGCCCATGTAGCAATTGGCCACCTGATAGCGGCACAGGTCGATCGGGTGATCGCTCGCCAGCTCCGTGTAAATGCGCTTGTCGAATTTCCCGTACGAGGAATCGCCCATGTTCAGCGCCTGGTATCCGCCGTTGTTTTCCGGGAGCTTCTGCTTGATGATGTCGGCCTGAATCGTCACTCCCAGGTGATTCGCCTGACCGGTGAGATCCGCCGAAACATGATAATCCTTGTCCTTTTTGAACGCCGGATTGCGCAGATAGCACCACAGCACCGTGGCCATGCCGAGCTGGTGCGCGTGCGCGAACGCCTGGCTCACTTCGACAATCTGGCGGCCGCTTTCCTCCGATCCGAAATAAATGGTGCAGCCCACCGCCGCGGCGCCCATGTCATAAGCCTGCTGAACTGTTCCAAACATAACCTGATCGAAACGGTTTGGAAACGTAAGCAGCTCGTTATGATTGATCTTGACGATGAACGGAATCCTGTGCGCGTAGCGCCGCGCCACCGATCCCAGTACGCCGAACGTCGAGGCGACCGCGTTGCATCCTCCCTCGATCGCCAGCTTGACGATATTTTCTCCGTCGAAGTAATCGGGATTCTTCGCGAAGCTCGCGCCGGCCGAGTGCTCTATCCCCTGATCGACCGGAAGAATTGACAGGTAGCCCGTGTGGGCCAAGCGGCCGTGGCCCACGATGCGCTCCAGATTCACGATCACGCGATTATTCCTGTCCGATGGCGCATACAACCGGTCGACCGCATCGGGCCCCGGCAAATGCAACCGCTCCCTCGGAATCTTGGGATGATCGAACGCAAGCAGATATTCGGCTTTGTCGCCCAGCAATTGTTCAATGGACGTGGTCTCAATGGTTGGCATAAGCGCTCTCGATGTTTATTGTATCTCCGCCCTTATCCTCGCGACTTTCTTAGGTGGTCCATCCGGCGGAAGTACGCTGCGGCGCGGTCGATATCGCGAAAAATCTGGGCCTTGAGCGCTTCCGGGCTTTCGAATTTCCGCTCATCGCGAACGCGGCGCAGACACTCGACGCGAATTCGCGCCGGCGCCGCGCCCCCGGCACGCTCGAGCAAAAATGTTTCGATGCTCAGATCGCCGCCGCCGAACGTCGGCCGATGTCCGATGTTGGTGATCGAATTCCAGCGCCGCCCGGAATCGAGATCGCGCGTGCGCGTGATATACACGCCGTTGGCCGGAAGCACCTCCGCAGATGTGTGCAGATTCAACGTCGGCACGGTCTGCCTGGCGCCGACACCGTGTCCCGGCACCACGTCGCCCGAAAGCGCGTAAGGCCGGTTCAGGTAGCGGCACGCCAGCGCGACGTTTCCCGCGCAAATCAACTCGCGGACCAGGCTCGACGAGACGACGCGCCCGCGGCATTTCACGGCGCCGACAATGTCGGTTTCAAACCCGAACCGCCTGCCGAGCTCGACCAGCGCGCGCGTGTCGCCGGACTGCTTGTACCCGAATCGAAAATTCTCGCCGACGAAAATCATCTTCGCGTCGAGCATCGAAACCGCCACGCGCTCGACGAACTCGTCCGGCGACAGCTTCGCGACTTCCGGCGTGAACGGCAGCACCAGAACCCGCTCGATTCCCTGCTCGCGCATCAACGCGCAGCGCTCCTCGATACTGGTGAGCAGCTTGGGCGCGCGACCGGGCGCGACCACATGCGCCGGATGCGGATCGAAAGTCAGCACCGCCGGAGTCAATCCCCGCCCCTGCGCCGCCTTCACCACTTCCCGGAACAGACGCTGATGGCCGACATGCACGCCGTCGAAATTCCCAATCGTGATCGCCGACGGATTCATACCTGCGATCGCTCCACGTCAAGCTCCAACCCGTCATAGGCGAGATGCGCATTGGCGGGCAGCGCGGCTTCCGTCCGCGCGTGCGGCAGGTCGTGACAGATGTGCGTGAAAAACGCACGCCGGGGCGCGAGCTCCTTCACCCACTCGACGCTGCGCTCGACGGTCGAGTGCGTCGGATGCGGGCGATGCCGCAGCGCGTCCAGAAACAAGACGTCCAGCCCTTCGAGCTTGCGCTTGGATTCGTCGGGGATGTCGCTGTGATCGGTCAAATACGCCGCCCGGCCGAACCGGAACCCGAACACCTCGCTGCTCCCGTGAACCAGCGGGATCGGCGTGACCGTCAGGCCGAACAGATCGAACGGTTCGCCATCGAGCACGTGCAGATCCAGGCGCGGCACCGAAGATTGCGCCGGCTCCTCGGCGAAGGCGTAGCGGAACACGCGCTGGATCGCGCCGAGCGTCTCCTCCATGCCGTAAATCGGAATCGCCTGGCGCTGCCGGTAGTTGAACGGCCGCACATCGTCGAGCCCCAGGATATGATCGGCGTGCGCATGCGTGTACAGAATCGCGTCCAGCCGCTCGATGCGCGCGCGCAGCGCCTGCTGGCGAAAATCGGGCGTCGTGTCGACGATCACCGTTCGCCCGTCGTAGCGGATCAGAATCGACGGCCGCAATCGATTGTCGCGCGGGTCCGCCGACGAGCACACCTCGCATCGGCAACCGATGGTAGGCACACCGCTGCTGGTGCCCGAGCCGAGCACCGTGATATGAATCTCCGGCTCGCTCATTCGGACTTGGGTTCGTCCGCGGATTCGGCGTCCGCCGATGGCTCCGGTGCGGCCGCTGCCTTGGCTTTTCCGGCGGACTTCGCGGCGTCCTCCACCGCCTGCACGTAGCGGAATCGCAATTCGGTGAGCGAATTTTCAATCAGGCGCTGCTCCTCGATCGTCAGATTGCCGCGCGTTTTCTCCGAAATCATCGCCAGAAGATCGATCGCATGCCGGGCCGCCATCAGGTCGGGACCGTGGTCGTCTTCCGAGTCGCCGCCGAATAACCGCATCTCGACCTGCATCTTCAGCGAAAGAACCAGGAACTCAAACGTCGCCGGAGGAAGGGGAAAATCTGTCGCGCTCATCGCTCTTCTTCTAGTGTAGCCGCCGCCCCAGCCGCCTGTCGCCACCCAGGCCGTCAATCTGGTAGAGATGAGGAGAGCAGCCATGCCGAAATATTTCACCTTGTCCGATTGCGAGCGGCTTCTTCCCGAGATCGAGCGGGCGTTGCGCGATGCCGTCTTTCACAAGTCCGAGTACGAGAAAGCGCATCAGCAACTGGACGCGAGCCTTCAGAAAATCCGCACCGCCGGCGGCGCGCTGCTCAATCGAAGCGCATTCCTGACGGTGCGCGCCCGCCGCGACAGCAACGCCGCGGCGCTGAAGAACGCGTTGGAGCGCATCGAACAAACCGGCGCGCTGGTCAAGGATCTCGACATCGGCCTGATCGATTTTCTTTCGCTGTATCAAGGCCGCGAGGTTTGCCTGTGCTGGAAGCTCGGCGAAGACCGCATCCGTTTCTGGCACGGAACCGAGGAAGGTTTTCGCGGCCGCAAGCCCATCGACGACGAATTCCTCGAGCGTCATCGCGGCGGCTCGGATGCCGCGAATTGACCCCGCGCGGAGGAGCCGCGAGCGTCCGGATGCTACACTGAATTCAAAGGATGCTTCTCGCACGAGAGTTTGTCGACTACATTTCCCGCCAGATCATCCGGAAACTGACTCCGCAGTGGATCGAAACCACCGACGTGCAGGTGGCCGCCGCCTTCATCTCCAACGTGATCGAAGAAGATCTCGCGATTGAAGATCGTCTCAACGACGAAGTGCGGGAGCTGCTCGAACAATACAGCGAGTACATGCGCAAAGAGGGCGTGAGCTATTCGGAAATGTTCCGCCGCATCAAGAACACGCTGATCACGCAGCGTAAAGTGATCCGGGCCTCGGGCCGCGATACCGGCGATGCCATGAAGCTGTCGCGCGACAAGATCAACGACGTTTCGCACAAAGTGGTCAGCGCGCTCCGCAAAAGCCGCGAATTTCGTCTCAAGCGCGATCCCAACGACGTCCGCCTGGAGCTGGTCAAGGTGATGACGGAGCTGCTTCAGACCGAGGAAAAAGTGGACCGCGCCGCCCGCACCAAAATCCGCACGCAGAAACGCGAAATTCCCGAAGGCTCCGAGGAGTGGGATCTGCTCCACAAGCGCTATTACTCCGAGGAGCTGAAGAAACTCGGCATCGACCTCAACCGCTGATCAATAATATTGGAGCAAGTCCATTCCCGCGTACAGGCTCGCGACCTGGTCGCCGTAACCGTTGAACATCAGCGTGTCGCGATGCTGCTTCAGGATCGGTTCGCCTAACCTCAGCTCGGTCTTCTGGCTATGCGCCGGAGCCGCGTTCGGATTCACGTTCGAATAAAACCCGTACGCCTTGGCCCACGTGTTGTTCCAGGTCGTCGACGGCTGCTTTTCGACGAAGCGGATTCTCACAATCGACTTGATGCTCTTGAATCCGTATTTCCACGGGACCACCAGCCGCAGCGGCGCTCCGTTCTGATTCGGCAAAACTTCATCGTATATTCCGACCGCCAGCATCGCCAGCGGATGCAGAGCCTCATCCATGCGCAGCCCTTCGATGTAGGGAAATGAGATGCCCGCGTGATACAAGGTCGCCAGCGGCATTTGTTGGGAATCGATATAGCTCTCGAAGGCGACGAACTTCGCGCGGGATGTCGGTTCCACCTGTTTCAGCAGAGCGCTCAGCGAGAACCCGAGCCAGGGCACGACGATCGACCATCCTTCGACGCAGCGATGCCGCGAGATCCGCTGCTCGATCGGCGCCAGCTTCAGAATCGCATCCAGATCGAGCGTCTTCGGCCGGTCGACTTCGCCGTCCAGCGTCACCGTCCAGGGCCTGGTGCGAAAATTGGCGGCGTTTTTCGCCGGATCCAGCTTGCCGGTTCCAAATTCGTAATAGTTGTTGTATCCGGTGACGATCGAATACGGCGTGATTTTTTCGTCCACGCTGAGCGGGCTTTTCAAGATGCCGCTGAGTTTGGGGTTGGCGAGCGCGGTTATCGCGGGACTCGCCAGCGCGGCCGCAAGAAATTTCCGGCGACTGACATAGGTCGCCTTCGGCGTTACATCCGAGTCGCGAAGATCGGCGTAACGGAACACGCGAAAAATTTAGACGACGTCGACGCCCATCGAGCGCGCCGTTCCCTTCACCGAATTCATCGCGGCCTCCACCGTAAAGCAGTTCAGGTCCGGCATCTTGATCTTGGCGATCTCTTCCACCTGCTTCAGCGTGATCTTGCCGACGCGATTCTTGTTCGGCTCGGCCGATCCCTTCGCCAGATTGACCGCGCGCTTGATCAGCACCGGCACGGGCGGCGTCTTGGTGATGAACGTGAAGGACCGGTCGGAGTAAATCGTGATCACCACCGGAATGATCAGGCCTTCCTGATCCTTTGCCGACGTCTTGGCGTTGAACGCCTTGCAAAACTCCATGATGTTGACGCCCTGCGGACCGAGCGCGGTGCCCACCGGCGGCGCCGGCGTGGCCTTACCGGCCGGAATCTGAAGCTTCACCTGTCCTGTAACTTTTTTTGCCATTGGTTTATATCGTTGGGGCTTAAATCTTTTCTACTTGCAGAAAATCGAGTTCCACCGGTGTCGCGCGGCCGAAAATCGTCACCAGCACCCGCAGCGTATTGCGGTCGGGATTGACTTCGTCCACCTTTCCGGAAAAATTGCTGAACGGCCCGTCGATGATGCGGACCGTTTCGTTCTTTTCGAAACTGAGCTTGGGACGCGGGCGCTCGGCCGAGCTGGCTTGGCGGTACAGAATCGAGTTGACCTCGTCGGCTGTCAAGGGAACCGGCGCATTGCCGCCGCCTACGAATCCGGTCACGCGCGGCGTCGCCTTGACGGCGTGCCACAGCTCGTCGTTCATCTCCATCTGCACCAGAACGTATCCCGGATACAGCATCCGCTTACTGGTCACCTTCTTGCCGTTGCGAAGTTCCACCACTTCCTCAGTCGGGATCAGGATCTGCCCGATCTGGTGCGAAAATCCGAACGCTTCGCCCCGGCTGCGAAGCGATTCCGCCACCTTCTGCTCGAAGCCCGAGTATGTATGGATGATGAACCAGTTCATGGCCGGCGCCGCGGGGGGCGCCGCCTCGGATTCAGGCTCCGCCGCCGCGTGCTCCTCGGCCGTTATGGGCTCCGGAGCGACAGGCTCCGCGCTCGTCTCTGCGGGCGCTTCCTCGTGCGTCACCGGCGTTTCTTCCTCGGGATCGAAATTGTCTGCCATTTCAGGCTCTGCCTTCTTACTTCGCAAATGTCGCGAACAGTTTGTTGATGATCTGCGTAACGACCGCATCCACGACGAAAAAGTACGCCGCAAACATGAACACCGACACGATCACCACCGCCGTGGTTGCGCGCACCTGTTTCCAGGAGGGCCACGTGACGCGCCTCATTTCGAGCTGCAGCTCCGCGAAATAATCTTTGATCTGCGCCGGCCAACCGGTCGCCTTCTGCGAAATACTCAACTCTTCGGCCATGTAGAATTCTCTCTATTGCAAAACATCGCGTCTCGCGCGAGGTCGCACCCAGCCCGCCGGAAGGCGGCTGGCAGGGGCGGAGGGATTCGAACCCCCACTCGCGGTTTTGGAGACCGCTGGTCTGCCGTTAAACCTACGCCCCT
>DATHCE010000379.1:0-24532 GCA_035319685.1 Bryobacteraceae bacterium
CGAACCAGCGAATCGAGATACGCGATCTCGCGTTGGGGCGGCAGACGCTTCTGGGTGCCCGGCGCTCCGCAAAGCTGGCGAGCGCGCTGAAACGCTCGGAACCAGGTATCGATCTGATCGGGAACCGAACAGTACTTCGAAACCGGCACGCCATCCATCTCGATGTCGATATGGCGCTCGAAGGTGCGCGCGCCTTTGGCGTAGGCGATCATGATCGAGTCTTCCCAATCGCGATATTCGTGCGTCGAAAAACCGATGGTGTTGTCCGGATACCGGTTCCCAAGAAAATCGATCTGGTTGAGTTCCAGCTCCCCATCCTCGCTCGGATAGAGCGAAACGCAGTGATTGATCGCGAGCGGAATGCTGCGATTGGCGAAAAAGGTCACCATGTCGTCGATGTCTTTGAGCGACGACCCGCCGGTGGAAACGATCACCGGCTTGCGCGCGGCGGCGATTTTTTCGATCAGCACCCAGTCGTTGAGGTCCGAGCTGGCGATTTTGAGAATCGGAATATCCAGTTCCTCGCACAGATCGACGCTGCGCTCATCAAACGGAGTGGCCATCGGGATGCAACTGCTCTCGACGATCGCGTCCACCAGGATGCGGAAATCGCCCTTGCTCATCGCGGTCGCCATGGTCTTCTTGATGTAGCGCACGTCCTGGCGATGGCGGTAGTCCCGATGAATGAAATTTTCGACGTCGCGAAACTGGAGTTTGATCGCGGCCCGCACGTTGTTGAAGCGCACGATGCGGGAGTGTTCGGAGATAATGCGCAGGCCCCGCTCCAGCTTTCCGAGATGATTATTGGCGAGCTCCAGTACGAACAGATCCTCGAACACCGCCTTGGTGGTTGCGGCGACGGACTCGGCGGGATTACGAAAAACCCTCAGGCGGCGTAGGTTGGATGCCACGGTTTCCTTTCCCGGTCTAGGAGGAATGCATGAGGCCCGTAAATTAAGCAATTCAATAAACCGGAGCCCACTTGCTCACCCTAAGATCGGCGGAAGCCTGATCCGGCTTTACGGGCATGCCTTTCACGATCCAGAGCCCCTCCATCTTACGGGCATGGCTTTAGGGACTCAGGACCTGTAAAGAAACGCGAGACGCCGTCCGATAACACGCACGGGAGCCCGTCTCGACATGCCGCTGGAGATTTCGCTGGTCGCGCTGTTTTACAACGAAGAAGCAAGCGCGGAGAGCGTCATTCGCGACGGCCACCGCGTGATGCGGAAGCTGGGGGTTCCCTTCGAGATTGTCGCGATTCAAAACGGATCGACCGACCGCACGCCCGAGATTCTGGCGCGGCTGACCAAGGAGATCGGAGAGCTGCGGACGGTAGTGATTCCTAAGAACATGGGCGCGGGTTACGGCGCGCTCAAAGGATTGTACTCGGCGATCGGCGAAGAGGTGATCGGCATTGCGGGCGACGGGCAGGTGGATCTGGATTTAATCCCGAAAATGTTCGAAGTGAAGCGCCGCTCGCGAGCCGACATCGCGTATGGCCGCCGCACCAGCCGTCCGGACGGCGTTGCGCGCGCTCTGATTTCCCGGTCCTACAACCTGATCATGCGCTGGGTGTTCGGGCTTCAATCGAAGGATGTCAACGGGCCGCCGAAAATCATCTCGCGTAAAGTGCTCGAGGCGATGCAACTCAAGAGCACGGATCAGTTCCTCGAATGTGAAATGATGCTCAAGGCCGAGCGCATGGGATTGACCATGTGTTCGATCGATGTGGCGTTTCATGCGCGAGAGGGGGGCGAATCCTCGATCGGCTGGCGCGACTGCCGCGATTATCTGCGCAATCTGCTCACGGTGCTGTTTTCCGAGAACGACCCGTGGGGCGTGAATCGAATTCCGAAATCGCCGCGACGGGCGACCTGGATTCACGACGCCGCTGGTGTTGGCGCGGGCCCGGCGTGCGCGAGCGGGGTTACGGCCCTCGACGTGAAGTAGCCTGCCGATGATTCGTATTCTGAAGCTCGCGGCCGGGTTCACGATTTCCGGCGTCTGCCTGACGCTGGCCTTCCGCCGCGTTCCCTTGGATCAACTTTGGTCGGCGGCGACGTCGATTCCGCCGCAAACGCTCGCCATCGCGTTCACGCTGGCGAGCATCACGCTGTTTCTTCGTTCCCTGCGCTGGCGGATTCTGCTTGCGGGACGCGCGCCGTTGAACCTGTGGATCGCGTTTCGGGTCAATTCGGCGGGCCAGTTGGGAAATGTGGTGCTGCCGGCGCGGATGGGGGATTTCTATCGCGCGACGAACCTCGGCCGGGCGGGATTCAACACGCCGTTTACGCTCGCGACGGTGTTGGTCGAGCGCGTGCTCGACGCCGGGTTTCTGGTGTTCCTCGCCGCGTTGATTTTAACCGGCATGGAATCGGCTCCGGCATGGCTTGCGCGCGGCGCGCGCCTCGTCGCGTTGGCCGCCACCGTGGGATTGGCGGCCGCGGTGATCCTGCCCCGGCTGGAATCGCGGATTCGGGGCCTGTGCGAGAAAGTGATTCCCAAGACTTGGCGCGGCCGGGTCATGGATTTATTGAATGAGTTTCTGGACGGCTTACGCGGATTTCAGCATTTGGCTCGTGCCGGTTCGTTTCTGGCGCTGACCGCCGCGATCTGGTCCGTGGATACCGCCGGGATCGTCATCGTCGCTCGCGGCCTGGGAATCGCCATGCCGCCGGTCACGGCGGCTCTGCTGATTTCCGCGGTCGCGCTGGCGAGCGCGGTTCCCGCCGCGCCTGGAAACCTCGGTGTTTATCAATTGGTCGCGATCTCGATCCTGGGCGTAGCGGGTATCGGGCGTGAGCCGGCATTGAGTCTCGCGCTGGTTATGCAGGCCATGACGCTGGCGACGCTGATCGTCTGGGGCTTGACCGGTTTTTGGTCGCTGGCCGCGGACGATCGGAGCTTGCCGGCTCTTCCTATCTCTTCAGAAACCGTTCGAATTGATCGATGACATAGGCGAGCATCTCCCCGCTCAGGCCGGGATAGACGCCGACCCAGAAGGTGCGATTCATCGCCGTTTGCGTGTTACACAACTCGCCGGCCACCCGATGCGGGAGGTCCCGATAGGCGGGCTGCCGGGTCAGGTCGCCTCCGAACAAAAGGCGCGTCGCGATTTTATTCTCTTCGAGATGCCTCGTAATTTCGGTCCGGGTGAAGGGCGCGCCGGGCCGCACCGTGATCGCGAAGCCGAACCAGCTCGGATCGCTCTGCGGGGTCGGTTCGGGGAGTATGAAAAATTCCTCCCAGCGATCGAGCGCCTCGCGCAGCATCCGCCAATTCCGCTTTCTCGCGTCGATAAATCCAGGCAGCTTTTTCAACTGCGCGACGCCCACCGCGGCTTGCATATCGGTCGCCTTCAGGTTGTAGCCGATGTGCGAGTAAATGTATTTGTGATCGTAACCGCACGGCAAGCCGCCCAGTTCCCACTCGAATCGTTTGCCGCAGGTGTTATCTTTGCCCGGCGCGCACCAGCAATCGCGGCCCCAGTCGCGAAAGGATTCGATCAGCGTGCGCAACAGCGGGCTGCGCGTGAGAACGGCGCCGCCTTCGCCCATGGTGATGTGATGGGCCGGGTAAAAGCTCAACGTCGCCACGTCGCCGAACGTTCCGGTCATCTGCCCCCGGTACGCCGACCCGAGTGCATCGCAGTTGTCTTCGATCACCCATAAATTGTTTCGCCGCGCCAGCTCCATCACGCGATCCAACTGGAACGGGTTTCCCAGCGTGTGGGCGGCCATAATGGCGCGCGTTTGGGGCGCGATCGCCGCCTCGAGCTTGGCGATGTCGACGTCGTAAGTGCCCAGCTCGATGTCCACAAACACCGGCGTCAGACGATTCTGGACAATCGGATTGAGGGTGGTCGGAAAACCGGCGGCGAGTGTGATCACTTCATCGCCCGGCCGCAGCGCCCGGTCGCCCAATTTCGGCGAAGTCAGCGCCGAAAGCGCCAGCAGGTTCGCCGACGAACCGGAATTGCATAGCACCGCTTCGCGAATCCCGACGAAGCGCGCCAGTTGCCGTTCGAACTGCTGGCAGAAGCGGCCCCCGGTGAGCCAGAAATCGAGTGAGGAATCGACCAGCGTCGCCACGTCGTCTTCGTCGAAAACGCGTCCCGCATACAGCACCGGCGTCTCACCCGGCGAGAATTCCTTCGCCGGCCATTGCAGCCGCGAATATTCCTTGACCAGATCGAGAATCTCGTCGCGAACCTGCTCGGCCGTGCGGGTCGCCGTCATCATGCCGCAACCGCCGTCTTCCAGCGCAGGTTTTCGTCGAGGTCGCCCGCCTCGATCAAGCGGCGCAGCTGCTTCAGGCGTATATAATTCGGGCTGGCCAGATCCGTTTCGACGAGCGAATGGGCCCGAAAAGCCTGGTACAGCTCGGCCGCTCCCTTGCGCGCGGTCCAAAGCGGTTCGAACGCCGGGATCAGGCGGCGAATCTTGCTGAAATCGACGCGGTAGTTCCGAGGATCGGGATTGCTCGCGCCGGAATAGGCGACGATCGAGTTCGGCACGGTTTCGCGAACCATTTCGCCAAGCTCGCGCACCTGATGATTCTCGTTGGTCGCGCCGACGTTGAACGCCTGGTTGTGAACGGCTTCGCGTGGCGCCGCGAGCGCGGCGGCGAACGCGCGCGCGATGTCTTCGATGTGCACCAGGGGACGCCACGGCGTCCCGTCGCTCATGATCTGCACGCGTCCGGTGGTGAACGCCCACGCCGTCAGGTTGTTCAGCACCAGGTCCAGGCGCATGCGCGGAGAAACTCCGTAGGCGGTCGCGTTACGAAGGAAAACCGGAGAAAATTCGCGCGTCGCCAGTTTCTCGAGTCCCTCTTCGGTTTTCACCTTCGAGATCGCATAGGCCGAAAGCGGCTGAAGCGGCGAAGTTTCGGTGGCATGCTCTCCCGCCGACGCTCCGTAAATGCTGCACGAGGACGCAAACAGAAAGCGCCGGACGCCGCTCTCGCGCGCGACACGCGCCAGATGCAGGGAACCTTCGAGATTGATCTGGTAGGTCCATTGCGGTTGCAGGTCGCCCATCGGATCGTTGGAGAGCGCGGCCAGATGCACCACCGCGTCAAAGCCGGCCAGATCGGCGGGCAACACGTCGCGAACATCCTTGTGGATCACACGCGCGGAATCGGCCGCCGGGCCGCCCATCGAGCAGTCTTCAAAAAACCCGGTGTCGAGCCCCGTGAGGCGATGACCGGCCTGGCGCAATACTCGCGCCATCAACGGCGCGATGTAACCGGTCCATCCCGTGACCAGAATCTCCATGGAACTCCCTGTTGATTCATCGGATAGACGAGCGCCAAAGTTTAGGTAGGATCAGGCGTGGCGAAGCCGCCGGACCGGTTTCCGCTCTCGCTGCGTTTTGAGGCCGGGTTCTCAGACCTTCCCGGCTTCTTCCTTCTTGAGCTTCTCGCGCTGCTCCTTGAGGATCGCCTTGCGGCTGAGCTTGATTTTATTGCCTTCGAGAGCCAGAACCTTTACCAGGATCTGATCGCCCTCCTTCAGCTCATCGCGAACCTGCTTGATGCGATTTTCCGAGATTTCGGAAATGTGCAACAGGCCGTCGGTGCCCGGGAAGATCTCGACGAACGCGCCGAAATCGACGATGCGCACCACCTTGCCGAGGTACGTCTTGCCGACCTCGGCCACCGCGCAGATATCGGTCACCATCTGGATGCAGCGATCCGCCGCGGTGCCGTCGGAGGAGAAGATCTTCACGCTGCCGTCGTCTTCGACGTCGATTTTGCAACCGGTCGCTTCGACGATGCCGCGGATCACTTTGCCTCCCGGTCCGATCAACTCGCGAATCTTGTCGGTCGGGATCTGCATGGTGAAGATGCGCGGCGCATACGGGGAAAGCGTCGCCCGCGGCGTATCGATCACCGCGTTCATCTTGTCAAGAATGAACAGCCGCGCCCGCCGCGCCTGGTCGAGCGCTTGCTTCATGATGGCCGGCGTGACGTTCGGCACCTTGATATCCATCTGCAGCGCGGTGATGCCGGCTTTGGTTCCCGCGACCTTGAAATCCATGTCGCCGTAATGATCTTCGGCGCCGGCGATATCGGTCAGCACCGCATAATCCTTGCCTTCGAGCACCAGACCCATCGCGATTCCCGCTACCGGTGAAGAGATCGGCACGCCCGCGTCCATCAAGGACAACGTCGCACCGCAGACCGAAGCCATGGAGCTGGAACCGTTCGATTCCATGATGTCGCTGACCACCCGCATGGTGTAGGGGAACGCTTTTTCATCCGGAACCACGGCCGCAAGCGCGCGTTCGGCGAGCGCCCCGTGCCCGATCTCGCGCCGCCCGGCGCCGCGCATGAAGCCCACTTCGCCGACGCTGAACGGCGGGAAGTTGTAATGCAGCATGAAGCGCTTGGAGGTTTCCGAAGGATCCAGCAACTCGATGCGCTGCTCGTCATCCTTGGTCCCGAGCGTCGCCGTCACCAGCGCCTGCGTCTCGCCGCGCGTGAACAGGCTGGACCCGTGGACCCGCGGAAGCACGCCCACCTCGATCTCGATCTTACGGATTTCGTCGAAGGCGCGGCCGTCGGGACGGCGCCGGTCCTTCAGCATCTGATCGCGGAAAATGCGCTCTTTCAGACGATCGAACAGCTCGCCCGCTTCCTCCTGCTGCTCTTCCGGCAGCGCCTCGAGCGCCTTCTTCTTGGCGGCGTCGATGCGCGCGTAGCTTTCCAGCTTCTCGTACTTCTTGGTGTCCAACGCGTCCTGCAATTCGGCGCGAATCGAATCCGAGATCTGGTAATACAGATCGTTGTTGATCGGCGGTGTGGTGAATTCGGCTTTCTTCTTGCCGGCCTTCGCCACCAGCTCCCGGATCGCCACGGCGAGCTTCTTACAGCACTCGTGGCCGAACTCGATGGCTTTGAGCATCTCGTCTTCGGTGGCCTGCTGCGAGCCGGATTCCACCATGACGATGCCCTCTTCGGTTCCGGCGACGACGATGTTGATCTTGGCCAGCTTCGATTCTTCGTAGCTCGGATTGGCGACCAGCTTTCCGTCGATCATGCCGACGCGTACGGCGCTCAAAACGTGATGAAACGGAATATCGGAGATGGCAAGCGAGGCGCCCGCGCCGACAATCGCCAGCGTCGAGGGATCGCGCTCCGGATCGGCCGACAGCACCATTCCGATCACCTGGGTCTCGTGCGAATAGCCTTCCGGGAACAGCGGCCGAATCGGCCGGTCGATCAGGCGGCTGGTCAGAATTTCCTTTTCCGTGGGCCGGCCTTCGCGTTTGATGAAGCCCCCGGGAAACCGGCCGGCGGAGTAAGTGTACTCGCGGTAGTCGACCGTCAAGGGGAAGAAGCTCGCGCCCGGTTTGGGCTCCGGAGCTGTACAAGCGGTCACCAGGACCACCGAATCGCCGGAGCGGACGATGACCGCCCCGTTGGCCTGCTTGGCCATCTTCCCGGTTTCGAGCGTAAGGGTCCTGCCCCCGCCGAGATCCACTTCTACGGAATGCAACATGTTTGGAAACGTCCTTTAATCAAGGTCCGCTCACCGCCGGATTCACCAGCCGCGATCGGCCTGCTTTGATTAAGTGGAGACTGGAGGGATTCTACGCGGTTGCGACCACTCAGGAAACAACTTCGCCCGCTCACTCGAGAATCGAGCCCTAGCGCCGGATACCGAGGCTCTGGATCAGAGCCTTATAACGCTCCGGACTGCGGCTACGCAGGTAATCGAGCAACCGGCGACGTCGCGCCACCATCTGCAGCAAACCCCTGCGCGAGTGGTGATCTTTATTGTGCGCCTTGAAATGGTCGTTCAACTCCGAAATCCGCCGGCTCAGGATGGCCACCTGGACTTCTGGCGATCCGGTATCCGACTTGTGGACCCGGAACTGTGTGATTACCTTCGCTTTCGCTTCTGCGGCCAGTGCCATTCGGGAATCGATACTCCTCGTCTGTTCTTAATCGATTTTATACAAAGACATCATAACACGAGTTGCGGTAGACTTGTCAGACCATGATTAGAGTGATCGTCAGCTACCCCAACCAGGCAGGATCCCGTTTCGACATGGATTACTACCTGAATAAGCATATTCCGCTGGTGGAAGAAAAGCTCGCTCCGCACGGATTGACCGGAGTGGGGATCGAGCAGGGTCTCGCCGGAGGGATGCCGGGATCGCCGGCCAAGTATCAGATTGAAGCCTATATGACCTTTTCAACCATCGAACAGGTGCAGGCCGCGATGGGTGCGGCGGCTCCGTCCCTGATGGCCGATCTGGCGAATTTCACGGACGTGCCGCCGGAAATTCAGATCAGCAAAGTGATTCGCTGACGATTTTCTGGTGCCCTTTTCCGCCGGCGCAGGCGGGTTGACGGATCAGTCCGCGCCGTCAAGCCACTGTGTTAGGCTGAGGCTTCTATGCAGCCCGCGCCTTTAAAAACTACCCCGCTGAATGCTACTCATCGAAGGCTGGGCGCCAAGATGGTCGAGTTCGGCGGATGGGACATGCCCGTCCAATATTCCGGCTTGATCGATGAACACAACACCGTGCGGCAGCGCGTTGGCGTTTTTGACGTCAGCCACATGGGCGAAATCGAGGTGCGCGGACCGGAAGCGTTGCAACTGGTGGATTACGTCTCGACCAATGCGGCATCGAGGCTCAAAACAGGCCAGGCGCAGTATTCCGGTCTGCTGTATGAGCACGGCGGATTCGTCGACGACATTCTGGTTCACAAAGTCGCCGACGATCATTATTTTATTTGTGTGAACGCCTCGAATCAGGACAAAGACTACGCGCACATCGCCGCGCATAACAAATTCGATTGCACGGTGGAGAATGCAGGCGACCGGTACGCGCAGATCGCGATTCAGGGGCCGCGCGCGCTTTCGACGTTGCAGAAGCTGACGCCTGTCGATCTCGCTTCGATCAAATATTACTGGTTCACCGATGGCGAGGTGAGCGGCACACCCGCTCGCATCGCGCGCACCGGTTATACCGGGGAAGACGGATTTGAAATTTACATCGCACCATCCCAGGCGCCGCGCATCTGGAACGAAATTCTCGCGGCCGGCGCTGAGTTCGGCATCAAGCCGGCCGGTCTGGGAGCGCGCAACACGCTGCGCCTGGAAGCAAAAATGGCGCTGTACGGCCACGAAATCGATGCCAGCATCACGCCGTGGGAAGCGGACCTGGCCTGGATCGTCAAGCTCGACAAGGGCGATTTCATCGGCCGCGGCGCGCTTATGAAACAAAAAGAGCAGGGAATTACACGCAAATTAATCGGATTTGAAATGCGGGGCCGCGGCATCGGCCGCGACGGTTACGAAGTGCAGATGGACGGATCGGCGGCGGGCTGGGTGACCAGCGGAGGACCGGCGCCGGCGCTGAACAAAAACATCGGATTGTGTTATGTGCCGGTCAACCGCTGGGAGATCGGCCGCGTCATTCACGTGATGGTGCGCAACCAGCCGGTCGAAGCCGTCACTGTCCCGACCCCTTTCTATAAACGAGCCAAATAAAAACATGTACCCAGACAACTTCCGCTATACGAAAGAGCACGAGTGGGTGAAGGTGGAAGGCGACACCGGAACCATCGGGATCACCGACCATGCGCAAAAGGAATTGGGCGACATCGTCTACGTGGATCTGCCGAAGGTGGGCGCGACGGTCGAGAAGGGCAAGACGGTCGGGTCGGTCGAATCGGTGAAAGCGGTGAGCGACATTTATTCTCCGGTTTCGGGCGAAGTGACCGAGGTGAATGAGCTGTTGGTGACCTCGCCCGAAAAACTGAACGAAGATCCGCACGGCGCGGCGTGGCTCATGAAGATCAAATTGTCGAATCCGGGCGAGATTGCGGACCTGATGACCGCGGCAGAATACGAAGCTTACGCCGGTCAGGAGTAACCGGACTGGGACGTCGATGCGACGATCTCCAAGCCGTCTGGCCGGAGTTCGCCGAAGCCTCCTTTTTCACAAAGAAATGGTACTAAGGCAGCGGGCGGTCTAAAGACGGGCGTAAAATCCGCCGATCCTTTTCCAAACGGACCTCTCAAACGAACGGAAAGGATCATTCCATGCGCATCACTTCACTCGCGGTTTTGGCGCTGCTCGCTTCGGGAGCGGCGTGGGCTGCCACGCGTTCTGAAACCACGACCTACGTCGACGGAAATTTAACCGGGATTACGCCGAATACAGGGGGCACGCTCAGCTTTACGGGCGACAACGGCATCACGCTGACCACCGGCCTCGCGACGGTCGCGATTCCCTACTCGGGCATCCATCATGTCGAGCTCGGCGCGGTCAAGGAAACCTCGCACGACGTTCCGTTCTACAAGGTGTGGGATCTGCCGAAACGATTCGGCCATAAGACTCAGACGCAGCTTCTGATCGTCAATTTCAAAAATGACGCCGGCGAGGAGAAGAACCTGACCCTGGAGCTCGCCAAGGCGTCGGCCGAAAGCGTTCTGACGACGATTCAGAATCGCATGGGACCGAACGCCGCGAACCGCGTCGAAGCCGCTTCCGCCGCGCCTTCGGCCAAGCCCCGGACCGTGGCCGCGCCGGCGAAGCAGGCTGCCTCCACCGACGATTCCTGGTGGGGCGACAAGTATTGGAAGACCACGAGCAATCAAAACAAGTGGACGAAGCCGGCTGCGGCCGACGCGCCCGATCAACGCTAGCGGCACACAGCACCAACCGGTCAAGTTAACGTCAGGAAGCGGTACTGCTCTAAATCTAACGCAGAATTAGCGCACCACCCGGGAAGCCAACACGAAGCACGTGCTATTCTGAAACCGATAATCGAGTTGCACATGCTTCCCAGTGCGTGGAGATTCGCGGGCACTGCACTCGCGGTTGGTTTCCTCGGTTTCTCTTCGATGATCGGCATCCTGCGCGCGCAGCGGCCGTTCAAGGAATATCCGGCGATCGAATACGTGGATTTTCCGCTCCCGAAAGATTATCAGCGGAAGGCCGAGTGGGTGCGCGCGCGGCTTCGTTATCCCGATATTTACGGCTATCCGAACACGCGGCTTCAATTGGAGGATGGCCGCGCGTTTCCCGGCTACTGGACCATGGATTATCCGCGCTCGGACCGTCACCTGTTGGCCGGAATCGAGAGGTTGACGCGCATCGATACGCGCAGCGCCGAGCAGGTGGTGGATCTGGACGGCACCGACGATGTTTATAACTGGCCGTGCCTGTATGCGGTGGAGGTCGGGCACTGGAAGCTGCCGCAGGATCAGGCCGATCAACTGCGCGACTTTATTTTGCGCGGCGGATTTTTCATGGTGGACGACTTCCACGGCGACGCCATGTGGGAGGGCAACAACGAATGGGAAACGTTCATGGCCAGCATGAGCAAAGTGTTTCCCGACCGGCCGATTGAAGAGATCCCGGACAAAGATCCGATCTTTCACACCATCTACGACCTGGACCAGCGCTTCCAGGTGCCCGGCTCGTACAACTATTTCGAGACGCACACGACCTATGAGAAAGGTCCCACCGGCAAGCAGCCGCACTGGCGCTGCATCCGCGACGATAAGGGCCGCATCATCGTGGCGATCTGCCACAACATGGATTTGGGCGATGGCTGGGAAAACGCGGACGAGCCGAAGTATCCGGAAAAATACACCACGCTCGCCTATCGCACCGGCATCGATTATTTCATCTACGATTTGACGCACTGACGGGCAGGAATGGAGCAGGCGACGCACTGACGGGCAGGAATGGGCGATCGCCGCCTGCGCGTGGTTCCAAATGCCGCACTTCCCAATTGCAGGAAGCGGCAGGCCACCGAATGCGATGGCCCGCCCCACGTGCTACCCTTCCTGTAGGCATCAATGCGCCTCCGTTCGGTTTTTTTGTTGGCATTTGCAGGCTTCGCCACATGGGGCGTGTTACACGCGCAACGGCCGTTTATACCGTACCAGGGCGTCGAGTATGAAGATTACCCGATGCCGCCGGATTGGCAGGACAAGCACGAATGGACGCGTGGGCGGCTCCGGTACCCTTCTTTCATGGCGCCGCACGGCTATCCCGACGGGTACAAACGCTGGACTATCGACGCGCCGCGTTCGGACCGGCATTTGCTCCAGGGCGTGCGCCGGCTGACGCGCATTGATACCCGATCGGTGGAACAGGTGGTCGACCTCGACGGCACCGACGACGTTTACAACTGGCCCATGATGTATGCAGTGGAGGTCGGCTATTGGAATCTGACCGACGATATGGCGGCGCAGCTACGCGATTTTCTGCTGCGCGGCGGATTCTTCATGTGCGACGATTTCCACGGCACCATCGAATGGGACAATTTCATGGCCAGCATGAGCAGAGTGTTTCCGGACCGCCCAGTGGTAGATATCGATAACAAAGATCCCATTTTTCACGTCATATATGATCTGGACGATCGTTTTCAGGTGCCGGGATGGCAGTGGTACTTCACGCATCGCATTTATGAATATGACGGTTACGAGGCCAAGTGGCGCGGAATTTACGATGACAGGGGCCGCCTGATGGTGGCCATTTGCCACAACATGGACTTGGGCGATGCCTGGGAGTGGTCGGACGATCCGCGCTATCCGGAAAAATGGGCTTCGCTCGCCTATCGCATCGCGGTCAATTATTTCATGTACGATTTAACTCATTAGCATTTTTCATTGGTAACATGTTCGAGTTTCTGTTCAAGTATCCGGCCAGCGTATTTTCGAAAGGCACGTTCGTCCTGACCGGCGGATTGCCGCAATGGCTGCTGGCGGTGGCCATGATCGCGGCCGCGGCGGGGCTGGGATTCCTGGTGATGCGGCGGACCTCGGCGCGCGTGCACGGCGCGCGGTCGGCCGCGGTGTGGATTTTGCAGACCGCGCTGGCGGCGCTGCTGCTGATGATGCTGTGGAAGCCGGCTCTGAGCGTGGCCACGCTGCGGCCGCAGCAGAACATTGTCGCCGTCGTGGTGGACGATTCCTCCAGCATGGGGACGGAGGACTCGGGCGGATCGCGCCGCGCCGCCGCGATTCACGTTCTCAATTCCGGATTGCTCGACTCGCTGTCAAAACGTTTTCAAGTCCGTTTGTACCGGCTGACCGATCATCTGGAACGGATTGGGAAGCTCGATCAACTCAACTCGTCGGGCCGGTCGACGCATATCGGGGAAAGCCTGAAGCAGGTCCTCGCCGACGCCTCCAGTTTGCCGATCGGCGCCGTAGTGCTGCTGTCGGACGGCGCGGATAATTCTGGCGGCATCGATCTGGAAACCATTTCCGAGATCCGCCGCCAGCGCATCCCGATTCACACCATCGGTTTCGGACGCGAGACCATGGCGCACGATCTCGAACTGAGCGACGTGCAGGTGCCGCAGCGCGCGCTGCCGGATTCGCGGCTGGCCGCGCAAGTCAGTTTTCATCAGCATGGATACGCGGGATCGACGGCGAAGATCACGCTGCGCGATGGCGCGAAAATCCTGGCGACGCGCGAGGTGCGGCTCAAAGCCGACGGCGCGCAGCAGAACGAGACCGTGCTGTTCAACGCCGGAACCGCCGGCGTGAAAACCATCGAAACGTCGATCGATCCGCTCCCGGGCGAGGAGAACCAGAAAAACAACAAATTGATCCGGCTGGTGAACGTCGACGATCGCAAGGCCAAAGTGTTGTACATGGAAGGCGAGCCGCGCTGGGAATTCAAGTTTCTGCGCCGCGCCGTCGAAGACGACACCAATCTTCACCTGGCCACGATTCTCCGCACCACGCAAAACAAGATTTACGTTCAGGACGCCTATGGCGACGCGCCCAAGAATATTAAGGACGGGTTCCCGACACGCGTCGACGATCTTTTCGATTTCGACGGGCTGATCATCGGTTCGAGCGAGGCGGCGTATTTTACGCCGACGCAGCTCGACCTGATTCATCAATTCGTCGACCGGCGCGGCGGAGGGCTGCTGTTCCTCGGCGGCAAGGATTCGCTCGCCGACGGCGGGTACAAGCAATCGATTTTGAACGATCTGATGCCGCTGATTCTGCCGGACAAAAAGGGCACCTTCGTTCGCGCTCCAGCCAATGTCGAGCTCACCGCGGCGGGCCGCGACAGCCTGATCACCCGCATCGAGGAAGATCCGGAAAAAAACGTCGAGCGCTGGAAAAAGCTCCCCTATCTGATGAACTTTCAGGTTCCGGGCGAGCCCAAGCCGGGCGCGGTGGTGCTGGCAGTGATGAAGCCGCAACAGGGCGGGCCGCCGTTGCCGCTGCTGACCATCGAAAATTACGGCCGCGGACGAACTGCGGTGTTCGCGACGGCGGGAAGCTGGCGCTGGCAGATGCTGCAACCGGTCGCCGATAAGACCCACGAAATTTTCTACACGCAGCTGTTGCGCTGGCTGGTGAACGATACGCCCCGGCGGGTGGTCGCGTCGACGCCGGTAACGGTTCTGGAAGATCAGGCCGGCGTGAAACTGCGCGCCGAGGTTCGCGATCATACCTATCTGCCGGCCGGCGATGCGACCGTGGAAGCGCACATCCTCGGGCCTGAAGGGTTCGCCGAGTCGGCCGAAATGCGGCCTGATCCGGTGGAGCAGGGCGTGTACACGGCGGACTGGACGTCGCCGAAGCCGGGTTCGTATCTGGTCGAGATGGTCGCCAAACACGGCGGCGAAGAGCTGGGCCGCGACGTGCTGACCTTCCGCCGCGAGGACGGAGTCGCCGAGAATTTCCACGTCGAACAGAATCGCGACCTGCTTCAGAAATTGTCGTCGGAAACCGGCGGAAGGTATTACAAGCCCGACGACGCGTCGAAACTCGGCCAGGACATCAGTTATTCGGAAGCGGGCATTACGGTGCGCGAAACGCGCGATTTGTGGGATATGCCCGTGCTGTTTTTGGTGCTGCTGATTCTGCGCGGCGGGGAATGGCTGCTGCGGAGGAAGTGGGGTGTGATATGAAGCCGCGCGTTACGGTCTCCTTGGGGTTGTTCGGGCTGCTGTTGATTCCGGCACTTCGCGCGGAGACTTTCTATCTCACCATCGCCGGACTCGGTGGCGAGCCGGAATACGAGCAGGAGTTTTCCGGATGGGCCAAGGACATCGACAAGCTGCTCAAAGCCGCCGAACCCAATGCCAAAGTCGTGACGCTGTTCGGGCCCGACGCGACCAAGGTCAACGTCGAAGCCAAGCTGCGCGACATCGCCAAACAAGCCAAGCCCGACGACTCGGTCGTCCTGATGATGATCGGCCACGGCAGCTTCGATGAGGTCGATTACAAATTCAATTTGCCCGGTCCGGATATTTCGGCGACGGAGCTGGCCGGGCTGCTCGATAAAATTCCAGCGAAACATCAGCTGGTGGTGAACATGACCAGCGCGAGCGGAGGATCGCTCGTGTCGCTCGAACGTCCGGACCGGGTAGTGATTACGGCGACCAAATCCGGCACCGAGCGGAACGCGACGTATTTTGCGCGCTACTGGATTGAAGCGCTGCGCGATCCGGCGGCCGATACCGATAAGAACCAGGCGATCAGCGCGCTCGAAGCTTACAAATACGCCGAAGAGAAGACGGCCAAATTTTTCACAACGCAGAACCGGCTGGCGACCGAACACGCCATCATCGAGGACACCGGCAAGGGCGAAGGAACCAAAACTCCGTCGCCCGAAAACGGCGAAGGCTTGCTCGCGAGCCATTTCACGGTGCTGCACCTGGGCGCCGTCGCCGCACAGATCAACGACCCGGAAAAATTGAAGCTGCTGAAACACAAAGAGGAACTGGAAGAGTCGATCGACGAGCTGAAATATCACAAGGCGTCGATGGATGTCAGCGATTACCGGAAGAGGCTGACGCAGTTGCTGGTCGAACTCTCCAAAACGCAGGAGGCGCTCGACAAGTGAAGTTCGCCGTGGTTTTGATTGCAGCGCTGCCGCTTCTCGCGCAAAGGCCGTCTGGTCCGGCTTCCGGAACGGCAACCGGGCCAACGACGCCGGAGCAATGCGAGACGCTGCGCCATCACGGCGATCCGGACGCAAAGGCCTGTTTCCAGCGTCTGACGCGATCGGGCGATCCCGGCGTCCAGGCCGAAGGATTCTGGGCATTGCGCGATTATCAGGCCGCCAATGACGCGTTTCGCGCCGCCGTCAAAATGCATCCCAAGGACCCAAATCTGCGCGTCCGCTGGGGCCGCATGTACCTGGAGCACTGGCAGCCGGCCGACGCCGGCGATTTATTCAAGGAAGCGCTCGAGCTCCAGACGGGGTATGCGCCGGCGCTGCTCGGTCAGGCGATGATCTCCGCTCAAGGCTTCGGTGGCGGGGCGGCCGGGCTGGCCCAGCAGGCGCTCAAGAGCGATCCGAAATTAGTAGAAGCGCAGGAACTGCTGGCGCGCATCGCGCTCGAGGATAACAATAACGAAAAGGCCGAGGCGGAAGCGAAAAAAGCGCTGGAAATTTCCAAAGAGCCGCTCGATGCGATGGCCATTCTGGCGACCATCGATTGGCTGAACGACAAAGAGACCACGGCGTGGATCGACAAAATCCTGAACATCAATCCGATGTATGGCACGGCTTACGAAACCGCGGGCTATTTTTTCGTCATCAACCGGCGCTATGAAGAAGGCATCGCGATGTTTCGCAAAGCGCTCGAAATCGAGCCCGATCTGTGGAGCGCGCGCGCCCAGCTTGGCGTGAATCTGATGCGGCTCGGCGACGACAAGGAAGCTCGCGAACAACTGGTCGAATGCTGGAACAACGGATTTCAGAGCACGGAGACGAAAAACTCGCTGACGCTGCTCGACAGCTACAAGAATTTCGTCACCCTTACGACCCCGGCCACGACGACAACTCCCGGCACGATTCTGCGTCTGCACAAGAAAGAGGCGAAGTTGTTGGGACCTTATTTTCAAGCCGAGCTCGATCGGGCGCTTGCGACGTACGAAAAAAAATATCACTACAAGCTGGACAAGCCGGTGCAGCTGGAAGTGTATCCCGATCACGAGGATTTCGCGGTGCGCACGATGGGCATGCCGGGGCTGGGCGCTCTGGGCGTGACATTCGGAACCGTGGTCGCGATGGATTCGCCGAGCGGGCGTCCGCCGGGACAATTCCATTGGGACAGCACGATGTGGCATGAATTGAGCCACGTCTACGTGCTGGCGATGACCGAGCGCAAGGGCTGGCACGGGATCATGGGTCCTCGCGTGCCGCGCTGGTTCACCGAAGGGCTGGCGGTGTATGAGGAAACCGGCAACGGTCATCCCGATTGGGGCGACCGCCTGGACCCGGAAGCGATCGAGGCGATCCAGCACAAGAAGCTTCTGCCGATTGCCGAGCTCGACCGCGGCTTCATTCACCCGTCGTATCCGGCGCAGGTCACCGTCTCCTACTTCCAGGGCGGGAAGATCTGCAACTTCATCGATCAGAAATGGGGCTACGCGAAGCTCCTGGCGATGATCCAGGATTTTAAGGAGCTGACGCCGACTCCGCAGGTGATCGAAAAAGAATTCAACATGAAGCCCGAGGAGTTCGATCGCCAGTTTTTTGCGTGGCTCGACGATCAGACCAAAGTGACCGTCAATGGCTTTGACAACTGGCGCACGCAGTTGAAGGAAGTCGCCGCCATGGCCAAGGCCAAGGATTGGGACGGCGTGATCAAGCAAGCGACTGCGATTCGCGACATTTATTCCGATTACGTCGAGGCGGGCAGCGTCTACGAATTTCTCTCCCAGGCGTATCTGGCCAAGGGCGATAAGCTCAAGGCGGCCGCGGAGCTGGAGCGTTACGCGAAAATCGGCGGGCGCGATGCGGGAACCTTGAAACAGCTCGCTTCGCTCGAAGTGGAACAGGGACGCAAGCGGGACGCTGCGGCGACGCTGGAGCGTTTGAACCTGATTTATCTTGAGGACGACGAGGCGCATCAGAAGCTCGGCGAACTGGATCTCGATCTGGGCAATGCCCCGGGAGCCATTCGCGAATTCGGAGCCGTGCTGGCATCGTCGCCGATCGATCCGGCCGGCGCGCATTTCGAGTTGGCCAAGGCGTATCATGCCGCGCATCAGGACCAACAGGCGCAGGATGAAGTGATTTCCGCGCTCGAAGCGGCTCCTGGTTTCAAACCGGCCCAAAAACTTTTGTTGGAACTAAACGTGAAAGAATAAGACAACCATATCGAAATGTCCACCACCACCGTCAGTACACTAGATTCCGCCGAATTGAAGGATCGCATTGCGCGATTTCAGAGAGTACGCGACGACATCCTGGGGCAGATCCGCCGGGTGATCGTCGGCCAGGACGAAGTGATCGAGCAGGTGCTCATTGCGCTGTTCGTCGGCGGCCATTGCCTGATTACGGGTCTTCCGGGAACCGCCAAAACGCTCCTGGTGCGGACGCTTTCCGAAGCCCTCGGACTCGTGTTCCGGCGCATCCAGTTCACGCCCGATCTGATGCCCAGCGACATCACCGGCACCGACATCATCGAAGAGGACACCGCCACCGGACACCGCACCTGGACGTTTGTGCCGGGTCCGATCTTCGCCAATGTGCTGCTCGCCGACGAGATCAACCGCACGCCGCCGAAGACGCAATCGGCGCTGCTTGAAGCGATGCAGGAGCTGTCCTGTACCGTGCGCGGCAATCATTATAAGATCGCTCCGCCGTTCTTCGTGCTGGCCACGCAGAACCCGATCGAGCTCGAAGGAACCTATCCGCTGCCCGAGGCGCAGCTCGATCGCTTCATATTTAATACGCTGCTCGATTATCTTTCGGCCGATCACGAAATGCAGGTGCTGGGTTTAACCACCACTACCGCCAAGGCGGTCGTCGAACCGGTGACCGGCGCGGAAGAGATTCTGGATTTTCAACAGGTGGTGCGCATGGTGCCGATCGCCGACTCGGTGGCGCGCTACGCGATCGACTTGGTACGCGCGACTCGCGCCACCGATCCGTCGTCGCCGGATTTCATCCGGAAGTACGTGAACTTCGGCGCCAGCGTCCGCGCCGCGCAGTTCCTGGTGCTCGCGTCCAAGGCGCGCGCGCTGATGCGCCATCGCTATCACGTCTCGTATGACGACGTCATCGCGCTGATGCGCCCGATTCTGCGCCATCGCATTCTGCTGAACTTCCAGGCCGAATCGGACCGGCTGACGCAGGACGATATTCTGAAAAAACTGCTGGAGGCGATGCCCCCTCCGAAGGCGTAGTCCCCCATGCTCCAGCGATTTTTAGATCCAACGGTCCTCTCCGGGATCTCCGGTCTGGACCTGGTCGCGAAAACCGTGGTCGACGGCTTCGTCGCGGGACTGCATCGCTCGCCCGATTTCGGGTTCAGCCAGGAGTTCGCCGAATATCGCGCCTACTCGCCCGGCGACGATCTGCGCCACGTCGACTGGAACGTGTTTGCGCGCACCGAGCGCGCCTTTTTGAAACGCTATCGCGGCGAAACCAATTCGCAGCTCACCATTCTGCTCGATTCGAGCCGTTCCATGAAATTCGGCTCCGGCGGCGTCGAAAAGATCGATTACGCCCGATTTCTGGCGGCTTCGCTCGCCTATCTGGCGCACCAGCAGCGCGATGCTGCGGGTCTGATCATCTTTAATGACGAGGTTCGCAATTACGTGCGCGCGTCGTCGCGGCAGGGACAGCTCGCGCGGATTTTAAACGCGATCGACAAGGCGGAAATCGGCGCGCGGACCGATTTCGCGCGGCCGTTTTTGACCCTTCAGGAATTCCTGCACAGGCGCGGCATCGTGGTCGCGATCTCGGATTTCTGGGAGCAGCCCGAAAAGATCATCAAAACCGTGGAGCCGCTGCGCTATCGCGGCAATGATCTGATTTTGTTCCACGTCCTCGATCCCGAGGAGATCCACCCGAAGCTGCGCCATCCGGTGCTGCTCGAGGATCTGGAAACCGGTGAGGCGATGGAGGTGTCGCCCGAGTACACCTCGCACGAATATCGCGAAAAAATGGACGCGCATTTGGAGGATCTGAAGACGCGCGCCAAGGCCGCCGGCATCGATTATTTTCTGATCGACACCAGCCGTCCGCTCGATGAAGCGCTCCGCGAATACCTCGCGGTCCGGAAGGGAAAATTGTGAGGAGACAGTGGTCCGTGGCCCGTGCTCAGGGGCCAGTTTCAGCGAACGAGCGAACCGGGAACTGGTCACCGGCCACCGGCCACTAAGTTTTTATGGGTTTTTTCTCACCATGGTTCCTGGCCGGACTGGCTGCCGTCGGACTGCCGGTCTGGATTCATCTGCTCAAACGGCACAAGACCGATCCGCGCCTGTTTCCATCGTTGATGCTGTTCGAAAAGCGCGAAGTGAGCTCGGTCAAGCACCGGCGCCTGGAACATCTGCTGCTGTTCGCGCTGCGCGCGGCCATGGTGATTTTGTTGGCGCTGCTGTTCGCCAATCCTTTCATCCGCCGCGCCGGCGCGGTAGCGCAAGGCAAGAGATTGACGGTGGTCGCCGTCGACGATTCCTTCAGCATGCGCGCCGGCGACCGGTTGCAGCGCGCCAAGGACGAAGCCGTCAGCATTCTTTCGAAATTGAATCCGGGCGATCAGGCGCAGGTGGTCGCGCTCGCCGGGCAGGTGCAGGCGTTGACGCAACCCGTCGCCGATCCGGCCGCGTTGCGCGCCGCCGTCGCCGCGATCCAGCCGGGCGACAGCCGCGCGTCGTTCGGCGAACTGGCGCGCTATACGCGCACGCTGGCCGAATCGGTCAAGATGCCGCTCGAGGTGCACTTGATCAGCGACCTGCAAAAATCCGCGATGCCTCCCGGCTTCACCGATCTGCGTCTCGATCCGTCGACGAGGCTCGTCTTTCACCAGATCGGGCAGGCCGCGCCGAACTGGACGGTGGAAAACGTCAACGCGCCGGCGCGCATTTACGATCCGAAGAAGGTCCGTGTCGAGGCGACCATCGCGGGCTTCAACGCACCCGCGGCCAAGCGCACTGTCTCGCTGGTCCTCAACGGGAAAACGCTGCAGACCAAGACCGCCGACGTGCCGGAAAACGGGCGCGCGCAGGTGGAATTTCTCGGCCTCGACGCACCTTACGGATTCAGCCGCGGCGAAGTGCGCATCGATTCGGCCGACACGCTCCCGGCCGACGACCGGTTTCCGTTTGCGGTGGAGCGTACCGATCCGCGCAAGGTTCTGTTCCTTGATGAAGGCCGCCGGGGCAATGCGCAGCTGTTCTATCGCTCCGCGCTCGATGCGTCGCCGGACGCGGCGTTTCAGATGGAAGCGCTGCCGCCGGAACAGGCCGCCAACATTCCGCTCTCGCATTACGCGTTCGTGGTGCTGTCGGATCTCGGCTCGATTTCGCCGGCGCTTGAAACCGCTCTCGATCGATACGTTACCGCGGGCGGATCGGTGCTGATCGCGCTGGGACCGGCGTCGGCCGCGATGACCAAAGTGCCGCTCATCGATGAGCCCATCCAGGCCTCCACCTACGCGGGCCGCGAAGGCGAGCGATTCCTCTCGGTCAGCGACATCGACGCCGGCCATCCCGCATTGCGCAGCGTGGAACGACTCGCGGACGTGAAATTTTACCTGGCCGTGCACGTCAATCCAACCAAGTCGCAGGTGCTGGCGCGCTTGAACGATCAGACCCCGCTGGTCCTGGAGCGCAAAATCGGCGAAGGCACCGTGCTGGTGTTCACCTCCACTTTCGACAACGTATCGAACGACCTGCCGCTACACGCCGCCTGGGTGCCGTTCGTCCAGCAATCGGCCGCCTATCTCGGCGGCAGCGCCTCCGCACAGCCGGTCAACGTTACCGTGGACTCTTATATCGAGCTGCGATCCGCCGATAGTAAGGGGACGGCGGCGGAAGTGCTGGGCCCGGATGGGACGCGTCTGCTGTCGCTCGAGGAAGCCGCGTCGGCGCGGAATTTCGCGGTGCGCAAGGAAGGATTTTTCGAGCTGAAAGCGGCCAACGGGAAGCGCAGCCTGCTGGCGGTCCACGCCGATCGCCGCGAATCGGATCTGACGGTGATCCCGCAGGAGAGTTTGGACCTTTGGAAAGCGACCGGCGAGAGTGACCAATCCGGCGGCGGCGCGTCCGGCTCGGCCGGCTCGGCGGATAAGACAGCCTGGCCGCTGGCCCCGATCCTTTTGCTGGTATTGTTGGGAGTAGCATTGGCTGAATCCGTCGTGGCGGATCGCTATCTGAGCCCGCCGGTCGAGGAACAGCCCGGGAGACGAAAGGAAGCGGCATGAACACGCGCGAGCAGTTGAATCAATATTTGCGCGGTCTCGAATCGCGTCTTCGATGGCTGGCGGTCTCGAAAGGCGCGGCGATCGCGGCCGGTGTGGCGCTGGGCGTCACGCTGGCGATGGTGCTGATGACCAATGCGCTTGCTTTTTCGAGCGCCAGTCTCACCCTCGCGCGCTTCATTCTGTTCCTGGCGCTGGCGGTCGCGCTCGGCTTCGCGCTGGTGCTGCCGCTCATGCGGCTGAATCAGCGCCGTGCTGCGCGCCGCGCCGAAACCGCGTTTCCCGAATTCGAACAACGTTTGTTGACCTTCGTCGAGCGTAGCGTCGCGCCCGACGCGGACCCCGATCCCATGCTCGACCTGCTCGCCGCCGATACCGCGACCGTGGCCCACCGCACCGAACCCGCGCGCGTCGCGCCGCGCAAATCGATTTTCGCCTTCGCCACTTCCGCCGGAGCCGCCGGCGCCGTGCTGATCTGGCTGATCCTCGCCGGTCCCGGTTATTTGGGCTACGGAGCGAAGACGCTGTGGGCCGGGATTCCCAAAGGAGCTGCCGCCGGATTTTACGACATCTCGATCGAGCCCGGCAACAAGCTGGTGCGCCGCAAAGCCGACCAGATGGTCACCGCGACGCTGGTCGGATTTCAGGCGCCGCAGGTGCGGCTGTTTGCGCGTTACAAAAGCACGTCCAAATGGGAACAAGCGCCGATGCTGCCGCGCGCCAACGGCAGCGACTACGAATATCTGTTCGCGACGCTCGCCGAGCCGGTCGAATATTACGCCGAAGCCGGAGGCGTGAAGTCGAAAACCTATCGGCTGGATGTTGCCGATATGCCGGGCATCAAGCACCTGAAGGTCACCTATCATTTCCCATCCGTGCTCGGGCTTCCGGATGCGACGGAAGATCCCGGCGGCGATCTGCGCGCCGTGGCGGGCACCGTCGCCGAGCTGACGGTCGAGACGGACCGGCCTTTGAAGAACGGCACCATCGATCTGGACGACGGCTCCCATGTCGCTCTCGAACCGCAATCGGGCAACACGCTGATCGCGAAGGTCGCCATCCAGAAGGATGGCATGTACCACTTTGCCGCGACGGACCAGGGACAGAGCGTCCGTCTCAGCGAGGATTATTTCATCGAAGCGCAGGAAGATAACCCGCCGTCGGTGAAAATCGTCCGGCCGGGCCGCGACGCCCGCGTCAGCCCGATCGAGGAAGTGACCATTCAGGTGCAGGCCTCCGACGATTTCGCGCTCGAGGGAATGGACCTGCATTACTCGGTGAACGGCGCCGCGGAAAAGACCGTCAATCTGCTTCCCCATCGAGGCGTGAAGAACGCCGATGGAAGCACGATGCTGGCCCTGGAAGATTACAAAATGACGCCCGGCGACGTGGTGTCCGTGTATGCGACGGCGCGCGATGCGCGCACCACCTCGCGTACCGACATCATGTTCATCGAGACCCAGCCTTATGAGCGCAACTACACGCAATCGCAGCAGATGGGCGGCGGTGGTGGCGGAGGGATGGACGGCGACGATCAGAACCGCATCTCCGAGCGCGAGAAGGAAATCATCGCGGCCACCTGGAACCAGATCCGCGGTAATAAGGACAAGGTGAACGCGGCCGAGAATGCGAAGTTTCTCGCCGAAGTGCAGAGCAAGTTGAAGGACCAGGCGACGTCGCTTGCGCAGCGCGCCCGCAGCCGCGAGCTGGCCGGCGCGAATCAGGAATTTCAATCCTTCACCAAGGATATGGAAGCGGCCGCATCGCAGATGGGACCGGCGTCGGACAAGTTGAAGGGGCAGGATTGGAAGGATGCGCTGGGGCCGGAGACGAAAGCGCTGCAATTCCTGCTGCGCGCCGAAGCTACGTTCCGCCAAATTCAGGTTGCCTTTGGCGCGGCCGGAGGCGGTGGAGGAGGCGGCGGCGCGGCCCGTGATCTGGCCGCTCTCTTCGATCTCGAGCTGGATACCGAGATGAATCAGTACGAGACGCGGAAAAGCGCGCCCACCAGCGCCGAGCAAAGGGAACAGCAAATCGAGGACGCACTGAAAAAACTCGACGAGCTCGCCAAACGCGAAGAGGACCTGGCTCAGCAGCAGCGCAATGGCCCGCAGACCGCCCAGCAAAAATGGCAACAAGAGATGTTGCAACGCGAGGCGGAGCAGCTCCAGCGAGAGATGGAACAACAACTTGGCCAGAATAGCCAGCAGGCGCAGCAGGGCCAAACCGGCCAACGCGGAGGCCAACCGGGCGGTTCATCCTCATCGAGTGGCGGCGGCAGCCAATCGGCTGGCCAGGATTCCGGGGTGGCCAACTCTCAGCAATCTGATCAGGCCGATGCAAGCCGTCA
>DATHCE010000380.1:0-4273 GCA_035319685.1 Bryobacteraceae bacterium
GTGGTCGCAATTCTTTCGGTCGAGGAAGATTCGGACCTGATGATCATCACCAAGCAGGGGCAGATTATCCGCATCGAGTCGGCTTCGATCCGGCAGGCGGGACGGTCGACGCAGGGGGTTCGATTGGTGAACGTCGAGGCGGGCGATCAGGTGGCGGCGGCGAGCCTGATTCCGGAGGCGGACGGCGCGACCAACGGGCAGGAAGATCTGCCGCTGCAATAGGATTTTGGCCGCGAATGAACGCGAATTAGACCATTTTTTGATTTTGCGCAGACCAGCTTCGGACAGCCAGTAACGGCATTCTCAACAGGGGGCGAGCCGGCAATGGTCGACGTTATCCATGAAACTGGTCTAGCATGGGCCTTTATACTGGGGATATGAGTGAGCCCGGGCTCGACTCCAAGCAGGACACGCTGATCTGTGCGCTGCGCGGGATGCGGAGCGTGATCGTCGCGTACTCGGGCGGAGCGGATTCGGCGTATCTGGCGTGGGCTGCCAAGCAGGCGCTGGGCGATGCGGCGATCGCGATCACGGCGGATTCGGCTTCGCTTCCGGAATCGCACAAAAGGGATGCGGAGGAGTTTGCGCAGACGCACGCGATTCGCCACGAATATATCGAAACGCGCGAATTCGACAATCCCGATTATGTGAAGAACGATCGCGACCGTTGTTTTCATTGCAAGGATGAATTGTTTGCGAAGCTCGGCGAGGTGGCGCGGGAACGGGGAATCGCGCACGTCGTTTACGGCGTGAATTGCGACGATTTGGGCGACTACCGGCCGGGGCAGCGCGCGGCGCTGCTGCATCAGGCCGAGGCGCCGTTGGTCGATGCGGGGTTGAGCAAGAGCGAGATTCGTGAATTGTCGCGTCGCGCGGGATTGGTCACGTGGGATCGTCCGGCATCGGCGTGTTTGAGCTCGCGCATTCCTTATGGCACGCCGGTAACGATTCAAAATGTCAAGACCGTCGAGCGCGGCGAGGAGGCGATTCGCGCGCTCGGGTTCCGGCAGTTCCGAGTGCGGTTTCATGGCGAAGTGGTGCGGATCGAGATCGCGCCGGAGGAGCTGGAGCGCGCGATGAACGTCGAGATGGCGCGGAAATTCACGGCGATTTTCAAGCCGCTCGGGTTTCATTACGTCACGCTGGATCTGGAAGGGTACCGGCAGGGGTCGCTGAACGCGGTGCTTTAATGCGGGCGCAGATGGCGCGTGGTGCGGAGGCCGGTAAGTCGCGGTCTCCGTGCCACAGGGTCCGTTCCTTGCGAATGGCGACGGCGGCGATCAGCCAGTCGACCGAAGACCGGATGGTGTAACCGAGACGACCCGAAGCCGGTCCGATCTAACACAAGATTTGCGCGCTTCACGGGTGGAGTGCAGCGCGCGGTTTCGCGTAGGAAATCGTGAGCGCCACGGCGATCACGACGGCGCAGCCAACTACGTTGTACCAGAGAAACGCGATCGAGGTGAACATCGCGGTGCAGAAGATCGCGGCTTCGCCGGCCAGCACTCCGATGAAGGCGGCGTTCGCACTTACGCGCTTGACGAAGAACGCGAGGATGAACACGCCGAGCATTCCTCCGTAGAACCAGGACCCGACCCGGTTCACGGCCACGATGAGCGCGCCGAAGCCCTGGCCGAACAGGAGCGCGAAGCCGACGGCGTAAACTCCCCAGAAGACGGTCGCCAGGCGCGAAGCGAGAAGGTAGTGGCGGTCGGTCGCGTGGGATTTGAAATGGCGCCGGTAGATGTCGATGACGCTGACGGTGGCGAGCGAGTTGATCTCGCCCGAAATGGCCGACATCGCGGCGGTGAAGATGACTCCGATGATCAGGCCGACCACGCCGCGCGGCAGATAGCGGGTCACGAACGAAAGAAAAATATAATTCGTGTCGTTCTCTTTGGCTACTTTCAACGCATCCTGATGCACGGCGTCGAAGCGCTGTTCGGCCGCGCGAAATTCGGCGATGGCGGCGGTGCGGGCGGCGGGGTTGCGGGCATCCTTAATATGACGCGCGGCGGTTTCGCGACTGGCGAAGGCCTGTTCGTGACGCGATTCGAGCGTTGCATAATCGGCGCTGTGCTCGATGCGCTCGATCGCGACCGGATGAAATACGATCGGCGGCCTGACGAACAAAAACACCACAAAAACCATGGTCCCGATGAACAGGATGAAAAATTGAATGGGGACTTTCAGCACCGCGTTGAACAGCAGGCTGAGGCGGCTGTGGCCGATGGATTTGCCGGTAAGGTAGCGCTGCACCTGACTCTGATCGGTGCCGAAATAGGCAAGCATGAGAAACGTCGCGCCGATCAGGCCGGTCCAAAGATTGAACTGATCGTTCCAGGAAAAATCGAGCGTGACGGGATTGAGCTTGCCGGCAGCCCCAGCGATGCGGACGGCATCGAGGAACGAGACATCGCGGGGCAGCAGGGAGATCGCGATGATCAGCGCGAGCACCAGAGCTCCCATGATGACGGCCATCTGCTGCACATCGGCCCAGGTGACGGCCTTGATTCCGCCGCTGGTCGTGTAAAGCACGACGAGGCCGCCCATGACGATCGCGGTGACTTGGAACGGCCATCCGAGGACGACCGATAAGACGATGGCGGGCGCCGAGAGCGCAACGCCCGATCCCAGGCCGCGCTGGATCAGAAAAATAAACGTGACCAGGGCGCGCGTCTTTCCATCGAAACGCTTCTCGATATATTCGTAGGCGGTGTAGACTTTCGCGCGTTGAAACAGCGGCACGGCGGTCGCGGCGAGAATCACCATGGCGATGGGCAGGCCGAAATAGAATTGCACGAAGCGCATGCCGTCGATGTAGGCTTGCGCGGTGGTGGAGATGAAAGTGATGGCGCTCGCCTGCGTGGCCATGATCGAGAGGCCCATGGCGTACCATGGCATGGTTTTTCCGGCGAGCAGGAATTGATCGACGGTGCCCGATCCGCGGCCCCGCCACAAGCCGTAGGAGACGAGGAAAACCAGCCAGCCGAACAGAACCACCCAGTCGACGGCGGTCATGGCGCGAAGTGCACCGTGAACAGGTAGAAGGCGAAGATCACCAGCGCGAGATAGATGAGCGTGAACGTGTACACGCGGGGCCAGGTGCCGAGCACCGGCGGCGGTTCGTCTTCCATCTCATGCGGCGATAGGGGTTCGTCGTCGCCGGTCATGGGTTTTTCTTAGTCATTTCGCTGGCTTTGCGGCATCAAGCATGTTGGCAAAGAGACGGTACGCGCCGGCGACTCCGGAGGGCAACTCGCGGAACCAGGAATAGGCCGTGAAGATGTACGCGCCTTTGCCGAAACGCGCGTACAGTTCACCGCCGAGCTGAGGGTCTTCGCCGGGATCATGGCATTCGACGACCGGCTCGTATTGGGGATCCCAAACGCTGGCGAAATTCAGTCCGCGCTCGTCGACCCAGCCGCTGAAATCTCTTTCGGTGATGAGATTTGGCGAGTGCAGCAGCGGATTTTCGGGATGAGGAAACGCGACGGGCGCGCTTTCATCGGTCACGCGATCGCGTCCGACGGTGAGGGGGTATGGGCCGATGTGTTCCAGCAGCGACGGGTCGCCGCCGAATATTCCGCCTTCGGGCACGTTGTATTCGACGATGAGCGAGCCGCCGCTTGCGACGTAATCGAACAGACGCTGATAATTCGCGCGAAGATCGCCGCGGACGTTCCAGGCGCGGACTCCGGTGACGATCGCGTCGTATTGCGAAAGGTCGCCCGCCGCGAGATTGGCGGCGGACAGAAGCGAGACGTCCGCACCCATCTGGCGCAGCGCGCCGGGAACTTCGTCACCGGCTCCCATCACATATCCGATGTTTTTCGAGACGAGCTTGATATCGGCGCGGACCAGTTTTGCCACAGCGGACGGGAATAAAATTTGCGCGGGAATGTGCGGATACGAAATGACGACGTAGCCGACTGCAATTTTCCGATCGCCGACGGTCGCGACCGCGCGCAGCTCGGCTTGCGCGTCTTCAGAAGGCGGCGTTACGTCGAAGGCGGCGGTGGATTGCTGATCGGCGGCGGCGAGATCGAAATGGCGCGATGAAGGTTCGACGCGCCATCCGGATGGAGCTTCGAGCTCGACATCGCCCGAAGACTTTCCTGTAGTCGCGCGAACGGGAACTTCGATGCGCCGCGAATCGGTGTTCGGGAAGACCAGCGGCGTCTCGCTGAACTGAATAGCCACGGGGGGGACGATCGCAAGCGGCCGCGTGAGCTCTCCATAAATGTGGTCGACATAGCGATATTGAACCGGC
>DATHCE010000381.1:0-7868 GCA_035319685.1 Bryobacteraceae bacterium
GCGCACGTTCTGCCAATGAAAATCGCCGCCGACGCCGAGCTGAGTGAGCTGAACTTCGCCCGCGCGGAAAACTTCGCTGGACCCGCCGATGGTGTGGTCGGCAGGATGATTGTAGTCGTAAACATAATCCACATCGGCGCGGATTTCGGGCGTGAAAAACTTCGTGTCCATCGGCGATTCGGTAGTACGCGCATTTCCCGTCAGCCAGGTCCAATCGCCGAAGGCAAACGGTTCGGCCGGTTTGGCCGGCTCAGGCTGCGCGGCGGGCGGCGGAGTCCCTTGCGGCGCCGCCGGTGGAGTCGCTTGCCCGAGGGACGCAACGCTCTGAGGCGCAGCCACGGCCGGCGTGCTTGCAGGCTGCGTCGTGGCCGCGACCGCCGAACTTGCCGGCTGCGGTGTGGCCGGGACCGATACGCTCACCAGCTTCGGAGCGGCCGCAGACTCGTCCTGCATCTTCCTAAGCTGGGCTTCGAGCTGCTCGATGCGCTTCTTCATCGCTTCCAGCTCCTGGATCAACGCGGCTTTCGGATCGGCCGGCGGCGGATCGCTGGTTTGTCCGAAAATCGAGCCTGGCTGTACCGTGAATATGGCAAGACAGATCGCCAACCGGGCACACAACGAAATCGACTTCAGCATGGAAGTCATCTCCTTTTCTCTTCCGGGGAGCTTGGGAACACACCCTCTCCGTTCCCTTTCGACGAACCTCTTTTTTATCCCCTCCTCAGTCTAGGTGGCGGAGTGTAAAGAAGTAATAAACGAACCGTCAGATCTGCATAAGCTGGCGGTGAGCTGGAAAAGTGGATAAGCAAGACGAATGCCAAAAGACGAGACGAATGCCAAAGGAGATGGTTCGAGGATCCCCGCCGCAGGGCGAATTCGCGAAACAGGATGGGTGGTTTCCGTGCCGCCTGGCTCAACTTTCCAGTTTGAATTTCGTCGCGGCGAGTGCGTATAATCTGCGCCAAAGGAGGCGATTTACCGTCACGACCATCGCGCTGATCGCCACCGTCGCGCCGAGCAGCACGGCGAAATTGCCGCTGTCGGTCGCGCGGCTGATGATCGCGCCCAGTCCGTTCACCGAATAAGTCTGGTTCTGAAAACGGAAATATTCGGCAATGATGCTCGCGTTCCAGGCGCCGCCCGACGCGGTGACGAATCCGGTGATGAGAAACGGAAAAATCGCGGGCAGGATCAGCTTTCGCCAGCGCTCGACCCGTCCCATCCGATAGATGTCGCAGACTTCCTTGAGATCGGTGGGGATCGCCGTCGCGCCTGCGATCACGTTGAACAGAATGTACCATTGCGTGCCGAGCAGCAGGAGCAGGATGGACGCGATCCCCATGCCTCCGCCGGAGCGGATGAGAATCAGCAGCACGATCGGGAACAGAGCGGTCGCGGGAACCGATGCGGCGATTTGCGCGAGCGGTTGCGCGACTGCGGCGAGCTTCGGCCGCAATCCGATGTAGACTCCCACGGGGATGGTCCACAGCCCGGCGAGCGCCAGGGTGAGCTCGACGCGCAGAAACGTGGCCGCGGCGCCGATGAAAATGCCCTCGGTTTCGGGTTTGGAAAGCGTGGCCAGCATGACGACCATTCGAACCGCCGCGTAGCCGATTCCGGCGAGCGCGAGGACGCCAATCACGATCAAGAGGCCGTTTCCGCGGGGAGATTTTCGCGGCGCGGCGCGGGCCTCGCGCGCGAAATGCAGAGCCAGCGCCTCGCGCGCCGGAGCCACCGTCCTGCGGCTCGCGCGCGACAGAAATTTCGAGCGCCGCAGCCAGCCGAGCACCGGGGAACTCGGCGCCGTCGTCGCCTCCACCTGCTCGAATTTGAATTTCTCGCTCCATGCGATCAAGGGCCGCCACACGAGCTGATCGATCATCACGATCACGGCGATCATGGTCGCCACGCCCCACGCGATCGCCCGCGTATCGCCCGCGTTCGAAGCGGTCTGCAAGTACGAACCCAGCCCGGGCAGACGAAAATCGCGGTTGCCGAGCACGAACATTTCGCACACCATCAACGCGAACCACGCGCCGGCCACCGACATCATCGAGTTCCACACCAGTCCGATCGCCGAAAACGGCAGTTCGAGCTGCATCAGGCGCTGCCACCAGCTCAGCCGGTACAGTTCGGCCGCTTCCAGCATCTCGCGCGGAATGCTTTTGAGCGACGAATAAAAACTGAACGCCATGTTCCACACCTGGCCGGTGAAAATAAGCAGGATCGAGCCGAACTCGACGCCCAACTGCCGCGTGGGAAACAGCGCGACCATCGCCACCATCACGCCCGGCAGGAAACACAGAACGGGAATCGATTGTAGCGTATCGAGCAGCGGGATCATCAGCTTTTCGGCCTTCTCATTGTGCGCGGCGACGTAGCCGTAGACCAGCGTCACGGCCAGGCTCAGCAGATAGGCGATGGCGATTCGCGCCACCGAATACGCAGCGTAGACGGGAAGCGCGCCGGGATCGAGACGAATCGCGGCCTGAGCGCCGATCGGGCTGTTCCAATATCGCGCGAGCGACAGGATGCCGTAAAACAGCGCGAGGCCGGCAAACGCGATCGGCAGCTCCTGTAACAACGAGGGGATGGTTTCGGGCAGCGCCGCCCACGGCAGCAACTTCTCGCGCCGCAGCGTCATGCGTGCTCTTCCTCCGGCGCGGCGGAGTCGTCCAGCGAAATCCGGTCGGCTTCCGAATCGTAGGAAAAGATATCGCCGTAGCGCGCCCAATGCAGCGCGGTTTCGATCTGGCGCTCCGTTTCGCTCGCGGAAAAATGCTCTTCGAGAATATCGCGGAAAAATTCGACCGGCATGGCGTGGTTGGACTTGGATTGAAGCGCCTGATACATCTGCTGGATCAAGGTCACGTGCGCGAGCGCCGCGTCGCGGAACACGGTTTTACGAGCGGTGATATCCGCGTCGGCAAAGGCCTTGCCGGCCGGCGTAATCTCCACGTCTCCTTTATCCAGCCTGGCGAAGCCGAGCAGCGTGGCCGATTCGACGATGGGCAGCAGATCGTCCACTTCCAGGCGCAGCTGTTCGGCGACGCGATACAGATCGTCCGTCCCGTCGCGATCCTGCAGCAGTTCGAGCAATCCGGCCATGCCGCCGGGACGCGCGTGCGGCAGCATCTGGTATTGCGGTTTCGCAAGACGGCCCGCGGCGGACGGCGGCCCCGGCTCGAGCTCCGGCTGCGTCATCAATTTATAGATGTAGTCGACGTACAGCAGAAATTCCGGCGCGCTGCGCTCGCGCGGCTGCTTGAGCGCGACCTCGAAATCGGCTCGAATTTTGGCCGGATTCCGGCCCAGCACGATGATCCGGTCGGCCAGAAACACGGCTTCTTCGATGTTGTGCGTCACCAGAAAAATGCTTTGGGTCGGGATTTTCTTTTCGGTCCACAGCTCCAGCAGCTCGCCGCGCAGGTTTTCCGCAGTTAAAACATCCAATGCCGAAAATGGTTCGTCCATGAACAGGATCTCCGGCTCGACGGCGAGCGCGCGCGCGAATCCGACCCGCTGCTTCATGCCGCCCGAAAGCTCCTTGGGATACGCGGTTTCAAATCCCTGCAACCCGACCGAGGCCAGCGCCTTGAGAGCCTTTCGATGCCGGACCGGGTGGGGCATGGCCCGCGCGAGCAGCGGCGCTTCGACGTTTTCAAGCACCGTCAGCCACGGAAACAAGGCGAAGCTTTGAAATACGATCGCAACGCCCGGCGCCGTTTCCGCCAGCGGCTTGCCGTGCCACAGGACGTCGCCCGCCGACGGCGCGATGAGCCCGGTGAGGATGCGCAACAGCGTCGATTTCCCGGACCCCGACGGGCCCAGCAGAGCCACGATCATGCCGGGCTCGATCGCCAGATCGGTCGGCGCGATCACTGGAATCTGGCCGCCGCCGGGACGCGGAAAGCTTTTTTCCACGCCGCGCGCCTGAAGGATCGGCTCGACTTCGGGCGCGGGCGGCCCCTCCTCCACCGCGACGGCGGGCGCCGCCGGCGAAGGTTGCTTCTCCGACAGCTCCTCCATGAACTGCTTCCAGGTTTCCTCGGGAAGCTCCTCGAAAAATTGAAGCCGCGCGGCGGGATTCATCTGATCGACGATCGCGTTCATCTCTCCGGATCGCGAATGCAGCAGAACGTAAGCGTGGTAATACGGCAGCGCGCTCACCATCAGCGCGGCGACATCCACGGGCAGCGTGCGGAAGAATGCTTCCTGATCCTCGAACGCAAGCTTCATCAGCTCATCGGCGGCGGGCACCGGGTCGAGCTGGCGCAGCAGCGCGATCGCATGGTCCCATCGCCGGCGCGCGAGGTACTCACGAAGTTTTTCGAGATCGCTCGAACCCATCAACCCACCAACTGCCTACTATAGCGATTGTTTCCGGCCATGCTGGTTACGATCTTGTGAATCGGGAAAAATGCCGCGGCGGAGTCTGATACCATCGCGAAAAGAGCCCGTTTTTCCATGTCGAATCCTCATAATCTCTTAGATATCCTGAACACCATCGAGCAGGGGATCGCCGGCGCCGAAAAGGTCGGCGAACATAAAACTTCCATGCTGCAGGATCTGGAAGCGGGGCGCCCGATGGAGCCCGAAGCCATCGCCGGCGCCAGGGTTGAATTGGGCGAGCGGCCCGGCATCGCGATGCCGCACACGCGCACGGTCTACGCGTCAACGAAACTTCTGGACCGAATCTCAAGAGGAGAAACCGCCAAATGAACCGATGGATCCGGTTGAGCGCCGCCGTGATCGCGATGATGATGATCGCGAACCTGCAATACGCCTGGACGCTGTTTGTTTTGCCTATCATCACCACTCACCAGAACCTCTTCCATCAACAGTGGAAACTTTCCGACGTGCAGTGGGGATTCACTCTGTTCATCGCCTTCGAGACGTGGGCCATGCCGTTCTCGGGATGGTTGATCGACCTGGTTGGGCCGCGCCTGTTTCTGTCGGTTGCCGGATTGCTTTGCGGCATCGGCTGGGCGGGCATCGGGCAAGCGAACACGCTGACGGGCATTTACGTCTTGTACTCCCTAGCCGGCTTCGGCGCCTCGCTGGTCTATTGCGGCTGCACCGGCATCGGGATGAAGTGGTTTCCCGACAAGCGCGGCCTGGCCGCGGGGTTGATCGCCGCCGGCTTCGGATCGGGCGCGGCGCTGTTCATTTCGCCGATCGCCCACATCGTTCACACGCAGGATTATCGCGCCGCGTTCCTGTATACCGGTATCGTGCAGGGCCTGGTGATCGTCCTGGCCGCGCAGTTTCTGGGAAATCCGCCGAAAGTGCAACGCATCGCCGCCGCGAGCGTGAAGGTCCGCACGCACGGCGAGGATTTCAATTCGTTCCAGATGCTGCGGACACCGCAGTTCTACATGATGTTCGCGATGGCGCTCATGATGGGGATCGGCGGGCTGATGGCCACGGCGCAAGTCGGCCCGATGTCGAAGACACTGGGCTACAGCGCGGCCATTCTGACGCTGTCGCTGACCATCAATCCTCTTGCCAACGGAGGAGGGCGCCTGTTTTGGGGATGGGTTTCGGACCTGTTTGGCCGCGAACAAACGATGGTGGCCGCGTTTGGGCTCCAGGCGCTGATTCTGCTGAGCGTGGTCACCCTCGGCAAGACGTCGCCGGCCATGTTCGTCGTCACCGTCGCGCTGGTGTTTTTCACCTGGGGCGAAGTGTATTCGCTGTTCCCGTCGGCCTGCGCCGACTTTTTCGGCGCGAAAAACGCGAGCTCCAATTATAGCTTTTTGTATTCCGCCAAAGGCGTCGCGTCCATCATGGGCGGCGGTCTCGCCGCGAAGCTGTTCGAAAAAACCGGCTCTTGGGATTATGGATTTTACGCCTGCGCGGCCATGGCGTTCGTCACCGCATTTATGGCTCTCGGCCTTAAGAGGATGCCCATGCCGAAAAAGCCGCAGCCCGCATCCACGTCTCCGTCGGCCTCCACTGCGGTGGGAAGATGAGAGCATGGACGCGCCGCTTTCGAAATCCGGCACAGCGTCCGAATTGTTTAAAACCATGACGCGCCGGAGCTGACTTTCCGGAATTTTTGACGCTGCTCGCTTACGATTGCATTGACTAGGTATCTATGAAAAAGAGGACCGAGCATGATTCGCTTGGCCCGGTCGACGTTCCCTCCGAACGGCTATGGGGCGCGCAAACCGGGCGGTCGCTGGTGAATTTTCCGATCGGCGGCGAACGGTTCCGGTTCGGGCGTCCGGTGATTCGGGCGTTCGGAATTTTGAAAAAATCCGCGGCCCTGGCGAACCTCGAACTGGGGCAAATCAAACCGGAAAAGGCCCAAGGGATCGCGCGTGCCGCGCAAGAGGTGATCGACGGAACCCTCGACGCGGAGTTTCCGCTGGTGGTGTTCCAGACCGGCTCCGGCACGCAATCCAACATGAACGCCAACGAGGTGATCGCCAACCGCGCGAACCAGCTTGCGGGAGGGAAACTCGGGTCGAAACGGCCGGTGCACCCCAACGACGATGTGAATCGCGGTCAATCCTCGAACGACGCGTTCCCGACGGTGATGCACATCGCGACGGTCGAACAGCTCGACAACGTGCTGATTCCGGCGCTGGGCGCGTTGCGCAATACGCTGGCGGCGAAATCGGGGGCGTTCGGCGATGTCGTGATGATCGGGCGCACCCATTTGCAGGACGCGACGCCGGTGACGCTGGGGCAGATTATTTCGGGATGGGTGGCGCAGCTCGATCAGGCGATCGAAGGAATCCGCCACGCGTTTCCGGGGCTGTGCGAGCTCGCGATCGGCGGAACCGCGGTCGGAACGGGACTCAATACCGATCCCCGATTCGGAGAAACCACCGCGCGAAAAATCGCCGAGGAAACCGGCAAGCCGTTCGTCGCGGCGGTAAACAAATTCGCCGCGCTTTCCGCGCACGATGCGATGGTTGCGGCGAGCGGAGCGCTGCGCACCCTGGCCGGCGCGCTGATGAAGATCGCCAACGACGTGAGATGGCATGCATCGGGACCGCGCGCGGGCATCGGCGAGCTGAGGATTCCGGAGAACGAGCCGGGATCGTCCATCATGCCCGGCAAAGTGAACCCGACGCAATGCGAGGCGATGACGCAAGTGGTCGTGCAGGTCTTCGGCAACGATCATGCCGTGGCGTTCGCCGGATCGCAGGGGAATTTTCAGCTCAACGTGTTCAAGCCGGTGATGCTGCACAATGTGCTCGAATCGATCGAGCTGCTGGCTGAGGCGTGCCGGTCTTTTGACGAGCGTTGCGCGCGCGGCATCGAACCGAATCTTCCGCGCATTCGCGAGAATCTCGAAAATTCGTTGATGCTGGTGACGGCGCTGAACCCGCACATCGGTTACGAGAAGGCGGCCAAGATCGCCATGGCGGCCTATCATGAGGGCGCGACGTTGCGGGACGCCGCGATCCGCTCGGGATTCGTGACCGGCGAGCAGTTCGACGAATGGGTTCGCCCGGACGAGATGACGCATCCGTCGTAGGCCAGTGTCGCGAGCCGCAAAACGTCACTGGAAGGGTTTGACGATGTCGTTGAGCCCCAAGGGCCGAGCAAGCCCCGGCAGTCATGCCGGGGTGAAAATCGTTGTTTTCACACAGGCTGTGATGGGGAGCGCTGCGCGGAGCGCCTGTGATTTTCGCGACCAGTTTGCACTTCATGACGCTTGTTTGGCCTTTGGCTTGCTCCTCGATCGATGGATGGTGCGGTTTCATTCGAGGCAGCTGGGCGAGATCGAGGTGAATCCGGAAGAGATTCTGGATTTTCCCAACGGCGTTCCGGGATTCGAACGTCAGCGGCGCTTCGTCCTGGTGGAGCGGGCGGCGTTCGCCCCGATCGTGTTTCTTCAATGCGTTGAC
>DATHCE010000382.1:0-5654 GCA_035319685.1 Bryobacteraceae bacterium
ATAAAGAGGGGCCGCGCAAGAATCTGCGGCTGCTTGCGACGATTCAGGCGCCGAATTATCTGATCGCCGCCGCGAAATCCGGCCTCGGCATCACCGATCTCGGTCAGGTGAAGCAGAAGAAATGGCCGGTGCGCATTCTTACCGACGCGAATGAAGTTTCAAACGCCGTGATGGCCTACTACGGCCTGACGCGGGAGGCGGTCGAAGGGCCCGGCGGAAAAATTCTGCGCGGAATCGTTCCCGCCGATCGCGCCGATTTTGACGTGGTCCTGCACGGCGGATCGCTCGGCAATGCGCCGGAATTCAACGTGTGGTACGAGGTCAGCCAGAAGTTCGACCTCGATTACCTGGCGTTGCCGCACGACCTGCTGGCCAAAATCGCGAAGGAAAACGACATGGAATTTCACGACATCCCGATCGGTTTGCTGCGCGGCGTGAATCGCCCGATTCCGGCCATCGCGCGAACCGGCCACGCCGTTTTCGGCCGCGCGGACATGCCGGACGAGTTCGCCTACGCGGTCGCGAAGGCCATGGATGAGCACCAGGATCTGTTGCAGTGGACTCACTTGAATTACTCGTACAATATCCGCTCTGTGTGGCAAGCCTTCGGCGTGCCGTTGCATCCGGGTGCGGCGAAATATTATCGGGAACGGGGGTATATGAAATGACCGGGAACGTGAAAAAGGTAATTCTGAGCGCGCTCGTCGTGTCCGCGCCATTCATGGCGCAAACTCAAAACGAAAAGCCGCGGCCGTCGGCGCAAATTCCGGCTCCTGCTCTCTACAAGCTCGAAGATGCGCTGCTCGATTGGCCGCTCGCGCCGCAGAACAAGGCGTACGGCGCGATCGACGGAAAGCGTCTTCACGAATATGTTTCCGATCTGGCCGCAATCTCGCGCAGATATCGCGATCAGGGTCATCCGCAGTTCTGGGGACGCATCATCGGCACCTCGGCCGACGCAGAAACTGCGCAATGGGTGCTCGATAAATTCCACCAGTTCGGAATGACGGACGTGCATATCCAGCCGTTCGATCTGCCTCCGCAGTGGATGCCGCAGTCATGGGAGATTACGGGCACCGGCGGGGGCAAAACGCTGAATCTCGATTCGGCGCAGCCGGCTTATCAGACCAAGTCGACGACGGGACCGGGGCTCGACCTCGAAGCGGTGTATGTGGGAACGGGAAGCGAAGCGGATTTCGCCGGCCGCGACGTGCGCGGCAAGGCGGTCTTCATTTTCAGCATGCCGCTGCCGGGATCGTGGCGTCACACGGCGACAGCCGAGGGCGCGCTGAGGCGCGCGGAAGCGAAAGGAGCAGCGGCGATCTTCGCGATCATCGCGCTGCCCGGCAATATTCGCACGCAACTCTACCCGACCGGAACCAACGTCCCAACTTTCTCCCTGGGGATGGACGACGGCTACGCGATTCGGGATCTCATCGGGCAGGCAGGCCAGGCTCCGCATGTGAAGGTCCGCCTCGAGGTCAACATGGAACCGGGCTTGAGAACCGGAACGGTGTGGGGGACTTTGCCCGGAATGACGGAGGAAACGATCTACATTCTGGCGCATCGCGACGGATGGTTCGAGTCGTCGACGGACAACGGGTCCGGGGTGGCGACGATGGTGGGGCTCGCCGAGTATTTTTCGAAAATTCCCAAGGAAAAGCGGCGGCGGACGATCGTGTTTGCGGGAACCAGCGGGCATCATAACGGCGGAAATTTCAGCGGCACGTGGCTGCTCGATCACCGCGATGAGCTGTTCGCCAAAACCGCGCTGATGATCAACTGCGAACACACCGCGACGGGCCAGACCTATCTGTTGGGCGAGGACATCCGGATGGCGAACATGTATACGGGAATGCTGTGGTACGCGGGAGGTCCGCGAAGGCCGAAGTTGCAGGAGATCGCCGTGAAAGCGTTTCACGATGCGGGAGTGGTCACCTACGCGACGCCCGAGCGAGCCGCGCCGGGCGGCGAAATGAGCCGGCTGTGGCCCTACGTGCCTGGCGTTCAGGCATCCGACTACAACGTGTTTTTCCATTCGGACCATGAAAGTCCCGACACGGTGCCGTGGACCGGACTCCAGGCCGCGACGCGCGCCTACGCGATGATCATCGACGGCGTGAATAAGCTCGATCTTACGGATCTGCAACGGCCGGCGGAAGCGCCTCCGACGCGTGGGGCGCAATAAATCCATCCTCAAAATGCGGGGCTTGGGTAGCGCACCAGTCTGTTAGACTCACGGCGAGGCGCGGAAGTTGGCGGACGGAATCGAACAACAACTCTCTCAATGGCTCCGGGAGCGTTTTGGCCCGGCGGTTGGAATCGGGGTCGCGCGGGCGGATCGGCTCCGGCCACTTTTCCCGGAGGAAGAGGAGTACGTTAGGGGAGCCGTTGAAGGGCGCCGCATCGAATTTTCCGTGGGCCGATGGTGCGCTCGCGAGGCTTTGGCCGAACGAGGGATCGCTCCCCAGGCGATCGGCGTGGGGATGCGAATGGCGCCGGCATGGCCGGAGGGTTTCTGCGGGGCCATTACTCATTGCGGCACACAAGCCGGTACGCAGTCCGGCGGGCCTTGCGCGGCGGTCGCTGCTCTCACCACCGATTTCGCAGGCCTGGGTATCGACATCGTGGACCTCGAAGAAGCGCGGCCGATACTCGCGTCGGCGGACTCCTTTATCGCGCGGGAGGCGGAGTTGACTGGCGCTCGCATGGCGCTCGGCGAGAGCGGCGAAGAAGCGCACGCGCCGGTCATTTTATTCAGCGCGAAAGAGTCGGCGATCAAGGCGATGACCGCGAGATTCGACCGGTTTGTGGATTTCACCGAGATCGAGGTCCGCTTTGATCGAGACGCTTTCACGGCTCGCGCGCGAAGTTTCGGGGTCGAAGCCGAGGGATGGTGGGCGGTGCGCGGCGGCTACGTATTCACCGCGGCCATCCGGCGCTGAAATTCCGCGACGTTGCCGCTCACGCCGCTGTCCGGCGCCGCTTGGGAAGGGGCAACCGCGGCCATGATCTCCTCCGCAAGGTCGGCAGCGCCCTCTTCGAACATGCTCAGGTGATCGCCGCGCACGATGCGGCATTGCAATTCTCCCGTCACTGACTCTCCCCAATGAAGCAAGGGATCGCGATAGCTCGGCATGCGTTCCGGACTGAGCACCAGCACCCGGCCCGAGTACAAAGGGGGCACATACTTGAGCGTCGCGTGCGAATATCGATCCTCAAAAGAGGCGGGAGGCGAACTGAAGCGGGGGCGAAAACGCCGGTGGGCCCAGGCCACACGCTCGCGAACGTAGTCGCCCACGCGCCCTCGCTCCAGAGCCGCGATGCGCTTCAGGTGGTATTTCATTTTGCTGATCCGTCTGCGCCGCGCCGGCATTTCCAGGTACTTCGCCGGATTCAAGGAATCGATCAGGATCAGCGTGGCGACGTCCACTCCCTGAAGGCGAAGCTGCGAGGCGACCTCATAAGCCAGGATTCCCGAGCTGCACCAGCCTCCGATATGGTAGGGGCCCTCCGGCTGCGCCGCACGAACCTCCCGAGCCAGAAGAGCCGCAATCTGTTCGTATGTGAAATCGGGCGGAAGGGCAGCTTCGTCCTGAGGGCTTAACGCAACCCCGACGACGGGGCATTGGAGGTGTTTGATGATCTGGCGCATCTCCGCACCCGGATACAGCCAAATCAAGGGACGCTCGGAGGCATCCTTGCGGATCGATACCGTGCGAACCGGAGCGGCAGGGACGGCGGGATTTTTCAGCAGCCGCGCAAATTTGCGAATGCTCGGAGCGGCGAACAGGGAGGCCATCGGCAGACGCAACCCGAAGGTCTGCTCGACCCTCGACAGGAGCTTGGGAACCAATAGGGAATGGCCGCCGGAGCGAAAGAAGTCGTCGTCGACGCCGATGTTGGCGAGGCCGAGAACGGATTCCCAGATACCGGCGAGCCGGCGTTCTTCGTCGGTTTCCGATAAATCCGCCGGGGCGAGTTCGCGCCGCAAGGCCGGCGGCGGAAGCTTCCGCCGGTCGACTTTGCGATTCGACGTGAGGGGCAACTCCTGCATGCGAACGAACACGGAGGGAATCATGTATTCGGGCAGATGGTCGCGCAGGAAGTCGCGCAGATCGGGATCTCCGGCGGTAACGACATATCCGGCCAGAGCCAGATTCCCGGACGCATCGGGCCAGGCAGCCACGGCCGCGGCGCGCACCTCCGGATGCTGCGTGAGGACCGCTTCGATTTCCTCGAGTTCCACGCGGAATCCGCGGATCTTGACCTGATTGTCGGCGCGCCCGAGGCATTCGAGCGTGCCGTCCCTCCGCCAGCGGGCGATGTCGCCGGTGCGGTAAAGGCGTGTGTTGCCGGCGGCTTCCACCATGACGAACCGCTCGGCGGTGAGTTGTTCGCGGTGGAAATACCCGCGTGCGAGGCCGTGCCCGCCGATGTAGAGTTCCCCGATGACTCCGTCGGGCACCGGATGCTGCGCGGAGTCCAGCACGTAAACCTGGGTATTGTCGATGGGCCGGCCGATAGACACCGGCCCCTCGCCGGGCGTCACGCGATGGATGGTGGACCATATGGTGGTCTCGGTGGGGCCATACATATTCCAAAGCTCGGCGGATCGAGTCAGAAGCTGGTCCGCCAACTCGCGCGTCAGGGATTCGCCGCCGCATAGAATTTTCAATTCACGGCTGCCCTTCCAGCCCGCATCGATCAGAGCGCGCCAGGTTGCCGGCGTCGCCTGCATGACTGAGGGATTCAGATGCTCCATCAATTCCTGCAACAGCGCCAGATCGAAGACTTCGCCGGGATTGGCCAACACGACGCGTCCGCCGCAGATCAGCGGCAGATAAATCTCCAGAGCGGCTATGTCGAAGGAAAGCGTGGTCACCGCAAGAAGCGTATCGCGGGCGGAGAACCCGGGCCGGCGCCGCATCGATTCGAGGAAATTCACAACGGCGCTGTGCGCGACAGCCACGCCCTTCGGTTTGCCGGCGGACCCGGAGGTGTACAAGATGTAAGCCAAGTCCCCGGAAGATGCGATCGGGCCTGGATTCGCCCGCCTGGGCTTGCCTTCGCCGCAACATACGATGCGAAGGCCGGCTGGAGCGAACTCGTGGAACTGGTTCAGGAACTCGGGTTCGGTCACCAGGAACGGCGCCTCTGAATCTTCGAGAATCAGCCGCTTCCGCTCCGGCGGAATTTCGGGAGCGAGCGGCAGATAAGCCGCGCCCGCCTTCAGCACCGCCAGGACCGAAACAACCATGTCGCAGGAGCGCTCCACACACACTGCCACGACCGCTCCCGCGCCGACGCCCTCCTCGCGCAGGCGGTACGCCAACCGGTTCGCTTCACGGTTCAGCTCGGAATAGGTGAGCGACGAATTTCCGCATTCGAGCGCGACCGCGTTGGGCGTTCGGATCACCTGCTGTTCGAACAGCTGCGAAATGGTGCAGGCCGGCACCTCGCGGCGCGTAGCGTTCCGGCGGATGCAAATCTCCTCGGTCTCCTCCTTCGCCATCATTGGCAGATCGATCAGCCGCGCATCCGGATTGCGGATCGCGCCTTCGAGCAAGGTCAGCCAATGCGAAAACAAACGCTCGATGGTAGCCGCGTCAAACAGATCCGTGCAGTAAGTGATCCGCGCCGTGTAGCCGCCA
>DATHCE010000383.1:0-8242 GCA_035319685.1 Bryobacteraceae bacterium
CCGAAGCTGATCCTCCCACAGCATTACGAATTCGGCGCGCCGCTGTTTGATCAGGATATCCGTGTTACCAAGGACTTCGCCTACAGAGAGCGCTTCCATCTCCTGATCTTCGGCGAATTTTTCAACGTGCTCAACATCTCCAACAAGACCGGTTACGCCACGGCGCTGAATACCGTGAACGCGAATCCAGCCTTGCAGTCGTTCAGCTTCGGCCAACCCACCGCCAGAGTGGCACAGGTATTCGGGTCCGGCGGTCCGCGCGCGATTCAAGTCGGAGCACGAATCAACTTCTGAGGGAAAAAGACAGGCGGCACGACACCGCCTTCACCAGTCTGATCGAGCACCACGTCATCACCCAAGGCGATTGTGGCGGCGCGACAGGTTTCCCTCAACACCCTTTGACAGGTGTCCGCTAAGATTTAGCTCAGTGCCCTTTGACAACGGCAACGCGCTTGGATATGATTTTGCCCATTGGATGCTTCAGTTTGTTCGTTTAATCAGTTTGTTCGTTTAAGGAGATCTCGGGCCATGTTTAAGCTCACGCTCACGCCGTTGATCGTTTGCATGCTTTTGTGGACCGTCGCACCGGTCCACGCGCAAGCGCCCACGGGAACGATTACAGGGACCGTCACGGATGTTTCCGGCGCGGTGGTTCCAAACGCAAATATCATCATTACCAACAAAGCCACGGGAACGAACCGAACTCTCACCGCAAACGCGGCCGGACTTTACAGCGCCCCTGCGCTGCCGCCCGGCGATTATGAAGTGCGCGTCGAAATGCAAGGCTTTCGCACCACCATTCGCGAGGCGAGCGTGGTCGCCGGCAGCAGCACGACGGTGGATCTTTCCCTCACGGTGGGCGAATCCAAGGAAGTGGTCAACGTCGAAGCGGCCACGGCGCAGATCAGCTATGACAGCAATACCGTGCAGGGCACCATCACGCGCGGCAATATTCAGGATCTGCCGCTCAACGGACGCAGCTCTCTGCAACTGGCTTCGCTCGAGCCGGGCGTCACGGTGTCGCCGGGCAGCACGGCGCAATTCAACGCGATGTTCAACGTGAGCGTGCTCGGATCGAACGGCGGCGCGACGGCGGGCAGCGGCGTCGGCCCGCTGATCACCATGGACGGCGGCACCATCAACGACGAGATGGAAGGCGGCACGTCGATGAACTTCTCGCAGGAGATCGTGCAGGAGTTCCAGATCCAGTCGGTGACCTTCGATCCGTCGATGGGCATCGCCGCGGGCGGCGGAATCAACATCGTGACGCGCTCGGGCAGCAACGATTTTCACGGCAGCGCGTACTTTTTCTATCGCGATCACAATATGGCGGCGTATCCCGGGCTGGGACGGCTGGCCCTCGCGCCGAGTCCGTACTTCTCGCGGAAAAATCCCGGCGCATTGTTAGGCGGGCCGATCATCAAGGACCGGCTGTTCTTCTTCGTCAACTACGAATACCTGAACCAGACCGCGGTGCTCGCCGAACAGGAAGATCTGCCGTCGATTCAGGGCCTGAGCGGAATCTGGCCGGAGCCGTATCACTATAACCTGTTCGACGCGCGCTTCGACTATCATGTCAACGACAAGCACACGGTGTTTCTGCGTTATTCGCACGACGGCAACGAGGGATTCGGGCCGTACGGGTTGACGCCGCAGCCGGCGAATTTCAACTACAACAACAACTGGTCCGATCAGGCGATTCTGGGCGTCACCAGCGCGCTGAGCGCGACCCTGGTAAACGATCTGCGCTTCCAGTTTCACTTCTGGGAGAACAACGTGACCGACGCGAAGCCCTCCGATTGCCAATATCCCTGCATCGGCTTTGGGCTGCCGGCGATCGTCACCATGATCGGGTCGGGCGTTTACGGCACCGGCCAGAGCGTGAACTCGCCGCAGTTCCGCCAGGCGCGCTCGCTCGAATTGAACGATACCGTGAGCTGGCAGAGGGGCACGCATCGCATCCGCATCGGCGCCGATTATGAGCACATGAAGACCAAGGTGGTGCCGTGGGATTTCTGCGATCCGGGCTGTCTGTATGTGTTCGCGCCGGAGGATATCACGGGGATTCTCGGCGCGTTGACGCCGGTGCTGTTCCCCACCCTCCCGAAAACGATTAAAAGCACGGCCGATCTGGAGAACCTGCCCATTTACAATCTGAGTTCTTCCATTTACAGCGGCATCGGAGTGGGCAACGGAACCTTCCCGGGCTTCTACGAGCACAACCAGGGCGCCACGAACAATCGCATCCACCCGTGGCTCGCCGATACCTGGAAGGTCACGTCCAACCTGACCATCAACGCGGCGCTCGGCTACGACTACGAATCAGGACTGTTCTACTCGAACCTGGCGCTGCCGCAGTATCTGGCGCCGATTCTCGAGGGGCAAACCGGCGGCGTGCCGTACGGCTTGGGCGCGACGCAGCCCAATTCGACCGATTTTTCGCCGATCGTCGGATTTGCGTGGGCGATCGGCAAGGATAAAAAGACCGTGATCCGAGGCGGCGCGGGCATGTATTGGGACACCCAGCCGATCTGGCAGCATTTCCGCGAAGGCGCGGCGATCGGACCGCTGGGCGACGGCCGCACCACGCTCGCCGCCAGCGCGTTCACCAATACCATCCCAGGCGTTCTCAACCTGAGCGCCGGCGGCGCGCCGATTCCGATCGGAGCCGCGCTTCCCATCAACGCGTTGACCACGATGACGCTCGGCGAGTTCATGACCGTCGTCAATGCAGAATTGCCGGGCCTCGAATCCAAACTCGCGCCCACGCCCCCGGCGAGCGGAGCGTATACGGTCAGCGGCATAGACGTCGCCAAGCAGGGCATCGAAATTTATCCGTCGAAGTTCCCTCTTCTGCGCAGCTATCAGACCTCGATCGGCGTGCAGCGCGATCTGGGCCACGATCTGGTGATCACCGCCGATTGGGCTCGCCGTCAGGGCGAGAACAACAACCTCGGCGAGCTCGATTTGAATCACTACGCCCGCACCAGCGACGGACTATCGCCGGTGATTCCGGTTTGCACGCCCGCACAAGACTACGTTCCGGGGCAGGAATGCTCCACCGGGTCGATCACGATGTGGGTTCCCGAAGGCCGGTCGGTCTATGACGGTCTGCTGGTGAAGCTTCAGAAGCGGTTCTCGCACCGCTATCAGTTCCAGGCGTCTTACGCGCTTCAGAAGCTGCTGGGGGAGAACGCCGGCCTGGACCTGAACAATTATTTCGAGGGCTATGGTCCGGTGCTTCAGCCGCAAAATTTCAATGTTGCAGGCACGGCGAACCTGCCATGGGGCTTCACCTTGAGCCTCAACTCCTCGATGATCAGCCGCAGTCCGGTGATGCCGACCATCGCCAACATCGACTTCAACGGATCGGGCAACACCACCATGGCGCTATCGGAACTCGATCCGAGCCTGAGCTACAACTGCTTTAATTCGGGTTGCGGGAAGCAGCAGCTGGTCGCGGCGGTGACTTACTTCAACGAAAACTACGCCGGCAAGACGGCATTGAACGGCCTGAAGGCCCCGTACCTGGTTTTGCCGCCGAACTACGCGCTCAGCCAGCCGATCATCACACAGGATTTGCGTCTCACCAAGACCTTCACGTTCGCCGAACGTTATCGAATCGCGGTGTTCGGGGAATTCTTCAACGTGCTGAACGTCGCCAATATAACCGTGACGCAGGCACAGTTGGACGCGGCCAACACTGCTCTGCCGGGCTACTCGGTGAGCAACGGCGTGGTCACGCCGGGAGCGGGACAGACCTACGCATTCGGCCAAGCGACGTCGCGCATCGGCCAGGTGTTCGGATCGGGCGGACCGCGCGCGATTCAGGTCGGCGCCAGGTTCACTTTCTAGCGTGGCATGGAACCCCGCGGTCACCGGTGGGGCTTGCCGATATCGAGCAAGCCCCGGCAGTCATGCCGGGGGTAAAAATCGCTGTTCTCACACAGACTCTCACCGGCGGGGCTATTCGCCGTGTTGTCATACCACGCGGTGACCTTGATCACCGTGCCCTTGGGAAGCACCGGGGCCGAATCGTCGGCGTAGATATAGTTGACCATCCAGTTGAAGTTGAAGCGGTTGACGTAGCTCAGCACTTCGGTCGCGCCATCCGGCAGGATCGCTTCGAGCGACATCGCCTTTCCGCGCAGGTGCATGTGCGGCTGGAAGTTCTCGAGCCGCGCGGCGTGCGTAAGGACGTGATAATAAGTGCTTTCGGCCGTCGAATTGGGCGGGATATCGGCCGGCGCCCGATCCGGCTACAAAAATGCAGTAGATCCTTCCGATTTAAAAGAAACGGACCTATTGAAAGCTCCGTGGTTCGCGTGATAGTATCACGCTTGCGATAATCGTAGCACTGGAACGGCCGAATCTGCGTCCCGGAAGGGTTGTGATGACGAAACTCATTGCACTGGTTCTTGTTTCGATCGCCATCGCGTGGGCATTCGCGGCGAGCAGCATTTCGGGAGTGGTCAAGGATCCGAGCGGCAGCGCGATTCCCGGCGCGAAGCTCACGCTGATCAACGCGGCGCTCAAGACCCAATTCACAGCGGCCACAGACGCCGGGGGCTTCTATTCCTTCCCGGCGCTGCCGGTCGGGCATTACGATCTGACCATTGAAGCGACGGGATTCCAGACGCAACAAAAGACGGAAATCACCGTCGACACCGACGCGGCGCTCCGCATCGACACCGTGATGAAGCTGGCCGAACAGGCCGAACAGGTGACGGTTACCGAATCTCAGTCCGCGATCCAGACCCAGGTCGATACGGTCGCGACCCATCTTGGGGAGGTCGTCAATGAGAGGCAGATCGAGGCGCTTCCGCTGAACGGGCGCAGCTACACAGATCTGCTTGCGATTCAACCGGGCGTTACGCCGGTGACGACGCTGACGCCGACTTCGGTCATCATGGCGGGGGTGACGGGAACCATCAATCCGTCAGGCGACCTGAATCCCGGCGATGTTTCGATCAACGGACAGCGCGAATCGGCCAACGGCTTCATGATGAATAACATCGACGTGCAGGAACACATGAACGGGGGAACGTCGGTGATCCCGAACCTGGACTCGATCCAGCAGTTCCGCGTTCTGACCAACAATTTCGACGCCGAATACGGAAACTATAACGGCGGGATGATTAACGTCGTTTCGAAATCCGGCAGCAACGGTTTTCATGGCGATGTATTCGAGTTTCTGCGAAATACGGACCTGGATGCGCGGAATTTCTTCGACAGTACGCGAGGCGCGTTCCGGCAGAACCAATTCGGCGGCGTGATCGGCGGTCCGATCAAGAGGGACAAGGTGTTCTTCTTTGTCGATTATCAGGGAACGAGAACGGTGGAAGGGATTAATTCGCCGGAAACATCGGTGCCTTCGCTTGCGGATCGCACCGGAAATCTGAGCGATATGGCTGGTACGCTGACGGGAAAGGTTAGCGGCACGTATACGGCCGACCTGCTCACCCAGAAGTTAGGCTACGGCGTTTTTCAAGGCGAGCCATACTATACACCCGGCTGCACCACTACCTTGAATCCGCGCAGCGCTCATCACGGCTCCTGCGTATTTCCGAATGCAGTGATCCCGACGAGGGCATGGTCGGCGCCGGCGGCGAATCTTTTGAACTATATTCCGCTGCCGAACATCGGAACGAATCTGTTTTCGACTTCGGCCTACTCCGAGACAGTGCGTGATGACAAAGGCGGCGCTCGTCTGGATGCGAATACGCGGCTCGGCGACCTTTTCGGATATTACTTTGTCGATAATTATCGCCTCGATAATCCATATCCCGGCGGTCAGGGCGGCGCGAGCGTACCCGGATTTGACGCCTTAACCATCGGCCAGGCGCAGATGTTTACCCTGGGCGACACGAAAGTGCTTGGCGCGACGATCGTGAACGAATTTCACGTCGGATTTCTGCGAAATGCGAATAATATAGGCCAGCCGCACGGCGGCCTCGGGGTCAGCCTTCAGTCGCAGGGTTTCGTGACCGGGGTGGGGACGCCGGGCATCGTGGTGCAGGCGCCGCAGTTTGAAGGCGTCGAGAATATCGTGTTCCCGTCATTTGTGATGGGCGTCCCGGTCACCAACGTCGATCAATGGAACAACACGATCTACGTGAGTAACACGGTATCGAAGGTGATCTCCACTCATACCATCAAAATAGGTGCGCAATTCCATAATGATCAGGTGAATGAGATCCCGAATGCGACGTTCAACGGAACATTTAATATCGATGGAACCGAAACCGGGTCGCCTTTTGCGGATTTTCTATTGGGGTTCCCGAGTAACTTTACCCAGACTTCCGGCCAGCATTTCTATTTGCGGAATCGCTACGGGGCAGCTTTTGTGCAGGATAGTTGGCACGCGACCAGCAATTTGACACTGAACCTGGGCGTACGCTGGGATCTCATCATGCCCTGGTGGGAAAAATACAATCAAATCCAGACGGTTGTTCCGGGCGAGCAATCGGAAGTGTATCCCAATGCGCCGCCGGGATTGGTTTTTCCCGGCGACCCCCGCATTCCGTCCACATTATCGCCATCGCAGTTTCATAACTTCGCTCCGAGGATTGGGCTGGCATATGCTCCGAACTTCGAAAATGGATTCTTAAAGGCTCTGTTTGGCGACTCCGGCAAGAGCAGCATTCGAGCCAGCTATGGGATGTTCTACACTGCCTTTCCGGGACTCTCGGCAGGGATCATGTATGGCATTCCTCCCTACGGGTATAACTATCTCAGCCCGGAGCCGCCGTTGTTCGCGACGCCCTTTATCAATTCGTCCGACGGCATGAAGAATGCCGATCCGTTCCCGTTACAGTTTCCGCCGTCGAACGCATCCGCGAAAAATCCGTACACGGGATTTAACTTCGCCGCAGTCACACCGATCAGCGCGGACCCCTATTGGTACTATCGCAACAGCGTTCCTTATACGGAAAACTACATGCTGTCGATTCAGAGGCAGATCACAAAGGATACTTTGTTGACGGTGAGCTATGCGGGCAATGAGGGCCATCATTTGCTGGTGCTGGTTCCTACCAACACAGGCAATCCGGCGCTGTGTCTCAGCCTCAGCCAGCCGAACGAGGTTGCTCCGGGAAGTTCCACCTGCGGGCCGTTCGGGGAAGATGCGCAATACATCTCGGCATCGGGAAAAGTGTATCAAGGAACCCGGGCCGGCCTGGGCCCGAACTTCGGATCGGTGACCGCGCAAAAGTCGGTGGGTAATTCCGATTACAACGCGCTCGAAGCGAATCTCCGGTTTGCGGCCGGCACGCGGACCACGATTCTGGCCGGCTATACATATTCGAAATCGATCGACGAGGCGTCTAATCTCGGCGAGGAGACCAATCCGTTCAATGCGGCGCTCACGCGCGTGATTTCCTCGTGGGACATGACTCATAACTTCGTCGCGACTTACACCTATAGCCTGCCGTTCGATCAATTATTCAGGCGCAACCGGCTTACCCAGGGATGGAGCCTTTCGGGAACCACGCGCTTCAGCACGGGATTTCCGGTGACGCTGGCCGACGATTCGGATCGTTCTCTGCTCGGAACGCTGGGCAACGGGGTGAATAACGAACTGCTCGACACGCCGCAGATGATTTCGGGACCGCTTGAGATCCATACGAATCCTCGCAACGGCCAGCCCGAATTCAACACCAGCCTGTTCGCGCCGGAGACGCTCGGACAATTGGGCAACGCGGCGCGGCGCTTTTTCTACGGTCCGGGAATCGAGAATTTCGACATGCAACTGAGCAAGACGGTGCCGATCACGGAATCGAGGTCGTTCGATATTCGGGTGGAAGCGTTCAATGTATTCAACCACGCGCAATTTTACGGCTCGGCGGCCGTGGATGGCGAGATCAACGATCCGAGTTTCGGACGAATTGTAAGCGCGGCGGCTCCACGATTGATTCAGGCGGCGATCAAGCTGCATTTCTAAGCGCTGTCGAAAAAACGCGAGCGGCCACAGCTTTGTGGAACATGCAGCCCCGCCTTGACGAGTCTGGGTCAAAACAGCGATTTTTACCCCCGGCATGACTGCCGGGGCTTGCCGCTCGACGACATCGGCAAGCCCCGCCAGCGCTGGCGGGGTTGAAGGCGGGTCCGGACCGGCGACATCGTTTACACTTCAGACCGGCGACATGGTTTACACCTAAAGACCCGAGGTCGGCCTCCAAACTGGGCGTATGCCCTGGGAAGAGAGGAAGGCTTTGGAACTACGAACCGCGTTTCTGCGGGA
>DATHCE010000384.1:0-4153 GCA_035319685.1 Bryobacteraceae bacterium
ACGGTCTACGACACCGGCATGGAAGGCGAGATGTTCGCCGGTAAGAACCCGGTGCCGGTCACCATGGATCTTTTGCATCAAGGGCAGCAGAAATTCGGGACGTATTGCACGCCGTGCCACGATCGCGCCGGCACGGGACAGGGAATTGTTCCCACGCGCGCGCCGAGCTGGCAGCCGTCGAACCTGACCGAGGATCGCGTGGTGCAGTTTGCGGACGGAGAAATTTTCAACGTGATCACCAACGGACGGCGCACGATGCCCGCGTATAAATATCAGATTTCGGTGGAAGACCGGTGGGCGATCATCGCGTATCTGAGGGTGTTGCAGCGCGCCGCTCACGGCACTGTCAACGACGTTCCCGAAGATCAGAAAGCCGAGCTGAAATAATGAGTTCATATCATTCCACTCACGGCCAAACGGATAACTACCGGCTCGATGCGAGCCGCTGGTCGGCAGGCCGAAACGTTTTAGGCTTCATCGCGCTGGTGGCGAGCATCGGCTGCCTCGCCGGGTATTTCGAAAATCCGGCGCGGTTGTTCCAGTCGTATCTGGTCGCGTTCGCCTTCACCGCGGCCACCGGACTCGGCGCGTTTTTCTTCGTGATGGTGCAATTCCTGACCGGAAGCGCGTGGAGCGTGACCGTGCGGCGCATCATGGAGAACATCATGGTCACGCTGCCGGCGGGCGCGCTGCTGTTTATCCCGATCGCGTTCGGGCTCAAAGATATTTATCCCTGGACCAACGCCGCGCTGATGACCGGCGCGGAGCTGAAGCTGAAGACCGGCTATCTCGCGGAGAATTTTTTCGTTATCCGCACCTACGGGTATTTTCTGCTGTGGTCCATCTGGATCTTCGCGATCTACCGCCAGTCGACCCGGCAGGACACGGAACGATCCGCGCGGCAGATGCACATCGCCTCGCGATGGAGCGCGCCGGGTTTATTTCTGGTGGTCGCGGTGGGAACGCTCGCGTCGTATGACTGGCTCATGTCGCTCGAGCCCGGCTGGTATTCGACGATTTTCGGTTTATACATCCTGGCCGGCGGCGCGCTGACGTTCATGTCGATCGTGGTGCTGGTGAGCCTCGGGTTCCGGCGCGCGGGAATCCTGACGCAGGCGATCACCCGGGAGCATTATCACGATCTCGGAAAATGGCTGATGGCGCTCACCGCTTTTTACACCTACATGGCGTTCTCGCAGTACCTGCTGATCTGGTACGCGAACATCCCCGACGAGACGCAATTTTACCGTCACCGGATGGTGGGCGGATGGCTGCCGATTTCGCTGGCGCTGCCGTTTATTCGCTTCATTATTCCGTTCTTTACGCTGCTCTCCCGGCCGGTGAAGCGCAACTTGACGGCGCTCGGAATCCTGGCGGCGTGGAGCATCGTGGTCGAATGGATCGACCTGTACTGGATCGTGATGCCGACATTTTATAAGAACGGTCCGCAGATCCATTGGCTGGATTTCACGACGCTGGCGGCGACGCTCAGCATCTGCGGCCTGGTGTTCTGGGGCCGGTTTAAGCGGCACAAGATGGTGCCGGTGGGCGACCTGCGGCTGGAGCAGTCGCTGCATTTTGAGAATGCATGAGGAGATTTCAGGGAGCGCATAAGCGAATGCGTTGTGCGCGGTTAAAACAAGGGAGCGCACAGCGAATGCGTTGTGCGCGGTTAAAACAATGAGTGAAGATAACATCCGGCACGCCAGTTCCACCGAAGGCTACGATCACAGCGAGCTTGCGCCGGGCGCCATTGTGGCGTTCGCCATCGGCAGCGTCGTTCTGCTGGTGCTGACCATCGTCGCGGTCGAAGTGTATTTCAACAAAGTGTGGAACGAAGCGGTGTATGAAAAGGTGCTGGCTCCGCCGAGCGAGCAGTTGAAGCAACTGCATTATCGCGAAGACTGGTACCTGACCCATTACATGTATGCGGACAAGAAAACCGGAGTGGTGCGGATTCCGCTCAACCGGGCGATGAATCTTTTCGCGCAGGAAGCCTCCGAGGGCAAGCTGTTTTATCCGGCCAAAAGCTACGTGCCGAAGAAGGAAGAACCGGCTCCGGCCGCGCCGGGACAGGCTTCGGGACAACCTCCAGCGGCGCCGGCGCCGGCGCCGGCGCCGGCCAAGTAGACCGCAGTAACAGGGTGAGAGAGAAATCAGCCGTATCATGAAACCGAAACTGATTAGGGTGGCGTGGATGATGGCGATGGCAATCGCCGCGATGCCGCTGTTTGCCCAGCGCGACCCGCTTCCGGGGCCGAGCCAGGCGGTTCTGCCCGCGGGCGTAACGCCTCCGCAGCTGGAGGGCGTCGGCATTGACGAGCATCTGGGCCGTCCGGTCGACCTGAATCTGACCTTCATCGCCGAAAACGGATATCCCGTGGCGTTAAAGGATTTTTTTCACGCCGCGAAGCCGGTCATTCTCAACCTGATTTATTACCAGTGCCCGATGCTCTGCAATCTGATTCTCAACGGGCAAGCGCAGGTGATGCGCGAGATTCCCTGGAACGCCGGCGATCAATACGAGGTGGTGACCATCAGCATCGACCCGAGCGAATCGTTCAATCTGGCGCGCGAGAAAAAATCGGTGTATCTGAACGCATTGAACCGTCCCGCCTCGGGCTGGCATTTCCTGTGCGACACGCAGGACAACGCGAAAAAGCTGGCCGAACAGGTGGGCTATCACTATCGCTACGACGAGCAGCAGGGCCAGTTCGCGCATCCGGCGGCGATTTTTATTCTCACTCCGGAAGGGAGAGTTTCGCGCTATCTGTACGGCGTGCGGTTCCGCGCGATGGACGTGCGCTTCGCCCTCGCCGAGGCATCGGAAAACCGCACGTCGATGACGGTCGAAAAAATTCTGCTGTATTGCTACCACTACGATCCGAAAGCCGGGGCGTACGTGATGTTTGCAAGCAACGTGATGCGCATCGGCGGAGCATTGACGGTATTCATCATTGCGTTTTTCATCTGGCGGTTGTTTCAGGCCGACCGGCGGCGCACCGCGGAGTGGAAGACGAAAGAGGGAATGGCATAGATGGAGTGGATTCGTTCACTGATGTTACCTCCGCAGGGGTCCTCGTTCGCGGGCGAAGTGGACAGCCTGTACATGTTTCTGTTCTGGCTGAGCGCGGTGCTGTTCCTGGGCATCGCCTTCGCGGCGATATATTTTGCCTGGCGCTATCGCTATAGGCCGGGCCGGGTGACGCCGCACCAGACCCACAACAACGTGCTTGAAGTGGTGTGGACCGTGATCCCGCTGCTGATCTGCGTGGGCATCTTCTTTTGGGGCTTCAACCTCTATTTGAAGTACGCGGTCGCGCCCGGCGAGGCGATGGAGGTGCAGATCACCGCCAAGAAGTGGCTGTGGCAGTTCGAGTATCCCGACGGCTCGCGCACGGTGAACGATCTCCACGTACCCATCAACAAGCCGGTGCGTTTCGTCATGACCAGCGAAGACGTGCTGCACGATTTCTACGTGCCCGATATGCGCGTCAAGCACGACATCGTTCCCGGCCGCTACACCGAAGTGTGGTTCACGCCGACCGTCGCGGGCGTCCATCACGTGACCTGCGCCGAATATTGCGGCAAAGGCCATTCCGACATGCAGGCGAAGCTCAGCGTCGAAAGCGAGGCCGATTTCGAGAAATTCATGGCGACCGGCGGCACCGAATACCTGGATTACACCAACAATCCGGCCGCGTGGGGCAAGCTGCAATGGGAGCGCAAGGGATGTTCGACTTGCCACTCCATTGACGGCTCGCGCATCCCCGGCGGCGGCCCAAGCTGGAAAGGCATCTGGGGCAAGATGGAAAAAATGAACGACGGCAAGGAATTTCTGGTGGACGCCGATTACGTCCGCGAGTCGATGATGCTGCCGCAGGCCAAGATCGTGGCGTCCTTCGATCCGATCATGCCGACGTTCCAGGGCCTGCTGCGAGAGCACGAAATTCAGGGTCTGATGGCGTTTATCAAATCGCTCGGCGCAAATCCGAACGGCGGACCGCCGGCCCCGACCAAGTTGTCGATGCCGGCCCCGGCAGCGGCTCCCGGCGCAGGCGGAGCACCGGCAGCGGCGCCCACGGGTCAGAACACGCCGGGACAAAACACGCCGGGTCAAAACCCACCGGGTCCAAACCCACCGGGTCCAAAC
>DATHCE010000385.1:0-24347 GCA_035319685.1 Bryobacteraceae bacterium
TGCTCGATCTCGATCGCATAGTGCGTGCGGGAAAGGCACAGTCCCGCGGCGGCTTCGACCGTATTGCGCGTAGTATCGTCGAGCTTGGCAACCAGAGACTTCAAATTGATGGCCATATCTAATCCTCCTCGTGTATCGAAACGGGGTTTCGAATCAAAGCGGCAGAATCGTCTCGCCGGGATCGCGGCCCATGGGCTTGGTCTTGGCCCACGTAAGCCACCCCAGGCGCGGAGCCGTTTCCCCCTCGGCGCCGAGCTCGCATACCGGAACATCCCTCCGGTCCAGGATCAATTGCACTTCAAAGTCAATCTCTCCTTCCGCGTAAAACTGCGCGATCGCGCGCAGCGGACGATAGGCGCTTCCACTCGGCAAAAAATCCAGATAACGGCTCATCCGCAGCGGGCCGATCCGGAGGCGCACGCGCCCCTGCGTATCCCAAACTTCATCGCCGACCACCGCGCCCACACCGAGCTGCTCGGAAACGTCGGCGCCATCGTCCATGCAGAACTGCGTCGATTCGTCGAGTTTATACCATGCGCCGACAAACTGCTCCACCTCCACCGGCGCGTCGAAATAATCGGCGATCAAACTCTCCAGGTTCGCGGCGCAGCGCGGCTGCTGGGAAAGCAGGCCCGAATAATAGATCAAGGCATCGTCGGGGACCTGCTGCCGGTCCTGCAGGCCGGGCGTGCCGAGTCCGATGAAATCGAGAAGCCGGCGCCCCACCTGGTCGCGACCGCCGCGCTCATACGTGATGAGGAACCGGTATTTTTCCCAGGCGCGGTAAAACAGCGAAATCATCCGGTGGTTGAAGATGTTGAGAAAATCGATCAGCGCGGTGTCGCGCACGCGGGCGCGCTCGGCGATCATCTCGGTATAGTACAGCGGCAGAACGCCCTGCGGCCCGAACAGCCCCATGAAATTGACTTCCATGTCGGCCTGGGCGCCCTCCGAATCGCGCAGCGACTGAATTTCACTCGCCGGAAACACGGTGGAGGCGTGCGCGCGGAACCTCACCGCTTCCGACGAGGGGACCGAAAAGTGCCCCACCGGCGCGAGATCCCGGTGCAGGCGCTCCAGCAGCCTCACCGCCTGGAAGAATTCGAAATTCCAGGGATGAGTGCGCAGCATTACCGCCAGCTCGGAAACGACTAGAGGAGGATTTTCCGGCCCGCACGCGGCTGCCATTCGCGAAGCGCCTCCTTTCTCTGCGGCGTTCTGACCACCAGTTGGCTAAAGCTGTTCATCGATACATACAACCCCAGAAAATATTCGAGCACCGACGCGAACAGAAACACGCCTCCGCCGACGAACTGATCCTCGTCGATCTCCATTTCGACGCGCGTCCCGCGCACGAACGAAACGCTCAGCTCGGTGACCACGCGCCCGAAGTGCCGCCGGCTTTTGACCGACCGGATGCCGTCGATCTGGCGCTCCAGGTAGGCCGATCCCGAATAATTGTACAGCCGGAGAATCTCCTGCAGCGCTTCCCGGCCCTCTTCGACCAGCGACAGATAATTCAGCGAGAAGTGCGAAATTTTCCGCCACAGCAGGCTGCGATCGAAGGCCGGGCGCAGCGACGGCGTCGGCTTGCGCAGCGACACGATGCGCTTGATCATCGACGAGCCCTCCAGCTCAAAATCGCCGCGCTCATCGCCGAACGGCAACTGCGAGGGCAGATCGCGATTGGTGCAGGTGCATTTTACGGTCAGCGCGTCGGCGTCCGGGTGCGAATGCCGCCCGGCCAGGTCCAGAAGACCGATCATGACGTCGCTGCCCGCGTCGCCCTTCTTGGTCGCGGCATGCCGCGTGGCGTGCCAGAAGGTTCGTCCCGCGTCGTGGGAACGCACGTGGCGCAGCGAATAGAACGGTTCGTAATCAATGATCTCCCGCGTATCCGGATTGGAACTGAATACCTGGTCGATCGAAAAAACTTCCATGCTTCCCCGGCGCCGCAGATCCGGAATGACGGGATATTCGTAGCGGGTCTGATCGAGGAGCACGGGCTCGGCGGTCTGCGAAAACAAGTTCACGATCGGCGAACAGTTCAGCCGGAAGGTTTTTGCGTTGAGGCCCAACTCCATCGGCTGATACCGGTCATTGCGTTCGAACGGGCCGATCAGGAACAGGATCTCCACTTCGGATTCGAACGCGGCCAGCGGTTCGAGCCCGGTGAGTTCGATAAAAAAGAAGCGCTCCGGCAACGCGAAATATTCCTGCAACAGACGATATCCGGCGAAGCTCCGCCGCGGCGACGGCAACAGCGCCTCTTCCTCGCGGAATCCGACCGGTTTGAGCGAGCTCGCCGGCAGATGAACCGGCGCGACGCGCGACATGGGATTCGGATCGCGAACGATGATCCGCGTACAGCTATTGAACAGCAGCTCGTAAAGCGTATGCACCAGCGCGCTTTCGCCGTTCAGATAGAACCGCAGACTGGACAGCGGCAGCGCCTTGAACTGGACGTCCGGCAGGCAGGCAAGCTTCAGCCGGCAGACGGCGACCGCATCCGGAGCCTGCACTTCCGGACGAAGCTGATCCGGCGGACGCCATTGCGCCTCGGCGACGGTGAGGGGCCACATCGTCAGGTCGTGCGAGGTCCGGAATTTGCAGGGAATCCCGCCCACCGGCCTCGAATACAGCGTCGAGCCTGAATCCACCTTGAATCCGGTGGTCATCTTGCCTTCGTTCGGATCGAGATGAAATTCGGCGACGGTCATCGACGGAACCGGCCGGATGTAATGCGGGTACAGGATGCTCAGCAGCGATTCCGAAATTTCCGGAAAATCGTCGTCGATGCGCAGGTGCACCCGCGCGGCCAGGAACGCAAAGCCCTCAAGCAGACGTTCGACGTGCGGATCTTCGCAGCGGTCCGGCTCGAGCACCAGACGGTTCGCCACCTTCGGATATTTTTCGGCGAACTCGGCGCCGAGTTGGCGCAGAAACGTCAGCTCCCGCTCGTAATAGGCGAGCAGTTCATCGCGCACCTGCGTCTCCCTTTACGTCGTAGGCGCCGCTCACCAGCTCCAGCATGGTATCGAAGGTGACGTACTCCGGCGCGGGATCGACTCTCAACAGGCCTTCGATGACAAAGTGCAGCACGTGGGATTTGGCTTCCCCGGTCGGGACGAACTTCACCTTCGGATTAGCCAGCCGCGGCTCGAAATTGACGAGCACCGTTTCCATGACGCGCGCCAGCTTCTCCCGGTCCGCCAGCGAAGAGATGCTCATCGAGATGATGTCGGGCAGACCGTAGTTATATAACGAGCGCGGCAGTTCCCGCGCGCCCCCGGGCGGCGCATCGAGCGGCTGCCGCGTGTTGAGCAGCCATTCAAGGTCGCGCCGCACCGCCGCCTTCAGTTCGCGCATCGATTGGAGACGCGTCGGCGGAGCCTCGGCCCGTACCTTCGAATCCTGATCGATCAATCGGTCGAACACGGAAATCGTGACCGGGCTGTCCGCGGGTTTGCGGGCCATCCGCTACTCCAGGCAGCTGAGCGCCTGCGCGACGTCCAGCTTGCAGATCCGGGTGTGCAAAGCATCCATCTGCCCGGCGTCCACCTTAAGCTTGGCCATGCACTTGTACATCAGCGCCAGCGGCCGCGCCACCAGGCTGGGCGCCTCCCATTCTTCCAGCTTCCGGCTCGAAACCTCCTCCACCAGCTCTTTCAGGATCGGGTACGCTACCGCGTCCTTTCCTATGGACATCAGCAATTGCGCCAGCTCCACCTTCCGGAGGAATCGGCTTCGGCCCGAATTGCTCTGCGCCAGCTCGCGAGTCAGAGTATCGATCGCTTCCGCGGTGTTGCCGGCGTTGGCGGCTTCGAGAGCGCGCTCGTAGACTCCGGCGGCGTCGCCGTTCTGGGCGCCGGGGAGCGGGTTCAGGAGCCGCTCGGAGTTCAGCACGGCGGTCCGAAGCCACTTCTGCGTTTCGAGATTGGCGGTCGGCGTATCATCCATAAGGAACATCTCCGGAAGCTGCGGATAATCGACCAGCAGCGCGCGCAGCTCTGATTTGAGCGCTCGCGCCAGCGCCTGATAAGGCTCGCCCAGCTCTTCACAGGCGCGAATCGCATAGCGCTGCATGTCCAGCCACCCGCGCCCGCAGGCCATGTTGGACGCACGCTCGCAAGCCTCCAGCAGTTCCGGCCACTTGGCTTCGAGCGCGAGGCTCTTGATCTGGGTTCTGAGATCGGCCGGCGCCGCGACCAGGGCCTTAGGGTCGGGCGCGGGTCCGGCGGCGCGAAGTTCGCCCCAACGCAGCGCGCGGGCAACCAGATATCCGGCCGGATTCAGAGGCTCCTTGCTGCGCAGGAACTGCACGCCGGCCAGAATGTGCGCGACCGCATCGTCGCGATTCAGGATCTCGCCGAGCGCGGACGGCGCAGCCGGGGCAGGCTCCGTTTCCGCGGCTCCCTCCGCCGCGGCCTCGGCCGCGACCTCAGCCTCGGTATCCGGCTCGAGTTCGCGCTTCTTCTTCAGGATGATTCCGGCCGTGGTCGCGACTTCGGTGAGCCCTGACTGCAACTTGCCGAAGCTCGGCGCGGCGTTGCCGAATTTTTCGTCCGAAAGCGCCGCGAGAGCCTTCAGACTCGCGAGCGAAGCGGCGATGTCCTTGTGGAGCTTGACATAAAACGCCTTGGGCGACTGATCGACGGATGCATCGGCTTCCTCCGGCGCGAGCTTGCCTTCCTTAAGAGCCTTTTCCCGCGCCGTGCGTTTGCTCTCGCTTGCGCTAGCTTGCTCCTGCGTCGGAACCCCCCGTGATTCCGAGTATCGAAGCCAGTTCAGCCCGTCCGTTGTGATCGGCACCGTTTTCACGGCCAGCGCGGGCGACGATCCCTTGCCCGGTTCGAGATAATTGCCGAACCAGTCGAGCGGAGACGCGCGAAACTCGGCGTCGCCATCCTCCATTTCCGGATACAGCGTGTCCCAGAACTGGTTGATCAGCCCCTGCATCAGTTGGATCCCGTCGTTCAATCCCGCAAAGCCCCGCTTGTTCAACAGCGCGTCGGCGAGCCAGGAAGCCAGGAACAGATCCTTGGTCTTTTTGGTCAGCGCGTCGGTGGTCAGGCGGATGACGGCGTCGTAATCCGCCATCTTGACGTCTTCGACCCACAAGCCTTGAGGGCCAGTGTCTCCCTGGCGCCGCGCCTCGCGAACCTCTTCAAACAGCGGCGTCGAATACAGGTTTACGCCGCTGGGATTCTCTCCGGGGATGGGCTGCAGAAACTCGTCGCTCAGTGGCATGGGCTATTGCGAAGCGCCGCTCGCACTTTCCATTTCGGGCGCGTGAACCTCGAGCGTTCGCACTTCGAGCAACGGGATCTCCTCGCCATCCACCAGCAGAACCTTGCGGCCCAAGGGAAATTCAATGCCGCTCTCGTCACGGAACCACTCGGTAACGCGCCCGAGCCGGATGTCCGGGTCGTCGCTTGCGACCGAGCCCGGCGCGAGAGCCGGAAGCAGCACGTCGCCGAGATCCTGCCCTTTAAACGACGGACCCGTGCGCAGCCGCGCGGTCGCCCACATCAGGTCCCGCAGGCGCTTGGGAGCCTCGATCTTCAACGCGGCGATATGTTCGAATCCGATCCAGAGATAATCCCCGCCCGCAATCACTTCCAGGCGGCAGCCGAGCCGCGGATCACCGTCGCGAATCGATTCGAACGGCTTGCCGTTCAGCGACCCGCGGACCTTGGGCGGATCGAGGACGGGAGGAGAAACATTGTCCTTCTGAAACATTTCCTGACGCGTGCGCTCCCCGTTGAGGGCGCCCCGATACAGCAGGCTCGCCAGCATTGCGTCCTTGTTCTCGTCGCCCAGCAGGTCGAGCTGCTTCTCCGCGCGTTCGTATTCGCCGGCGAAAGAAAGCAGCTCGAACAGGAAGGTCCGCTTGCGGGCGTTGGCAGGATCGTCGCGAAGTTCTGATCCGAGTGTCCGGATCGCATCTTCCAACTTCCCTTCGCGGAACAGATCCTCCGCTTTCATCGCTACCCTCCGAGGCTTGTATTCCCGCCGACATCCCACCCGGTGTTTGGGCCCGCTATGAGATTTCCTTGGTCGTCCTGCCCGTTACACGTTATCGAGATCGTTTTGAACGAAAAAGAAAGCGATTCGCTAGGCTTGCCGCCGCCGGCAGCCCCACCCCAGGAGATCGAATCTATGAAGCATTCAGTGAGCTCACAGTCAAAAAACAGCACCACACTCTTGCCTCCGGATTCTTGAGCATGTAATTTGCCCGTTTTATAATGCGTGCCATTGCAACACGCCAGAAACAATCCCGGCGTCGCTGTGTCCATTGACCTTTGAACCGAGAGGGAGCTGAAATCGGCCTTGCCCGTGCCGCTGCCAGTCCCGAGGGATACGCCGCTCGCGTTGGACACGCCATTGCTGAAGCTGAAGATTTCGATCCATTTTTCGTGGCCCTTCTTAATCGACTCCCCTGTAACACCATCGAGATACAGAAACATGTCAACTGCCATTTTTTTCTCCTAGTCTGGTGACGCTGTTGGTGATTGCTAATCAAACGACCTGAATGGCCTTACTTCGCCGGGGGCGGAAGTTCAGCCACAAGCCGCAAAGATACCGAGAGTTCGTCCAACTGGAAGTGAGGGCGCAAGAAAGCGACGGCGCGGTAGGCACCGGGCTTTCCAGCCACATCCACCACCTCGACGCGCGCTTCTCTCAATGGCTTCTTCGCCTTGATCGCCGGGCCGGCGTCGTCGTTCGGCACAACGTAACCCTGAATCCATTTGTTCAGAAAGGTTTCGCACTCCGAGCGCGACATGAAGCTGCCGATCTTGTCGCGCATCATCGCCTTGAGGTAATGCGCGAAGCGCGAGACGGCGAAGATGTACGGCAATTGGGTCGAGAGCCGCGCGTTCGCGTTCGCCGATTCCTGATCGTAAATACGCGGTTTTTGTGAGGATTGCACGCTGAAGAAGGCCGCGTAATCGGTGCCTTTGCAGTGCACCAGCGGGATGAAACCGAGGTCGGCCAGTTCTTTTTCCCGCCGGTCCGTAATCGCGATTTCGGTCGGGCACTTCAGCGCGACGTCGCCGTCGTCGGTACGGAACGCGTGCGTCGGCAGTCCTTCCACCAGTCCGCCGCCCTCCACCCCGCGGATCGCCGCGCACCAACCGTAGAGCGAGAACGCATTGGTCAGCCGGGTCGCCAGCGCATAGGCAGCATTGCCCCACAAATATTTGGAGTGGTCCGATCCATCGACGCCCTCTTCGTAATTGAACGCTTCGATGGTCCGGGTGTCCTTGCCGTAGGGCACGCGCATCAGGATGTGCGGCACGCACATTCCCACGTAGCGCGAATCTTCGCTCTGCCGGAATCCTTTCCACTTGGCGTATTCCGTGGTATCGAAGATCTTGCCCAGATCGCGCGGCTGGCCGAGATTGGTGAAGCTGTCGAGACTGAGCAGGTTCGCGTTCGCCGCGGTCAGGAAGGGAGCGTGCGCCGACGCCGCCACGTGCGACATATTGTCGAGCAGCTCCAGATCCTCGAAGCTCTTGCTGAACTCGTAATCGCCGAGCAGCGCCGCGAACGGCTCGCCGCCGAACACGCCGTACTCTTCTTCGTACACCTTCTTGAAAGTCGCGCTCTGATCGAACTCCGCCGCGCGCTGCAAGTCCCGTCCCAGCTCCCGCTTGGTGACGTTCATCACGCGGATCTTCAGCATCGGCGTGCACTCGGAATTACGGATCAGGTACTGCAATCCGCGCCAGCTCGCTTCCAGTTTCTGAAAGTCGGGGTGGTGCATCACTTCCGCGAGCTGGATCGAAATCAGGTGATCGAGCTGTGCGATGCGAGCATTGATCATCGCCTCGGTATCGCGCGAGACCGTCATCTCGCCTTGCAATACCTGGGCCACGAACTCTCTCACCATGTCCTTGCCGCGCTCTCGTTGATCGGGAGCCGCTCCGATGGTCGCAGTCTGGACGATCTGATCGAGCAAACTGCCTTCCGCTTCGACGGCGCGTGCCGCCGGCGCCGATACTGACGCTGCCGCTGCTTTTTTTTCCGCCATGGCGTTACTCCTTCTTTCCCTCTATGCCCAACTCGCCCTTCAGTTTGTTCAACTTGTCGGTGTTGGAAACCGCGTCGAGCAGCAACTCATCCAGCTTCTCGTTGGTCTGCAGGTTTCCGCGCAGATCGCTCAGCTTGGTGCGGAGATCCAGAAGATCCTTGAGCGGCTTCACCTGTTTGGCGACGGCCTCGGGCTCGAAATCGTCCATGCTCTTGAAGTTCAGGTCGACTTTGATCTGCCCGGCGTTGGGATCCTCGCTCATCTTATTTTCCACGCTGAACGCCAAGTGCGGCTTCATGCTATCGAGCACCGAATCGAAATTATCGGGCGTAATCTCGACGAAACGGCGATCCCTCAACCTGGGGAGCGCCTCTTTCGGCTGGCCGCTCAGATCCGACAGAACGCCCATCACGAACGGCAATTCTTTCAATTCAATTGCGCCACCAATCTCCACGTCGTAGCTGACCTGGACTCTGGGCGGGCGAACACGTTCCAGTTTTTTTTGGGTGCTTTCTCGCGCCACGGGGGGAACCCTCCTTCAGTTGGGTATCGGGTTCGATAATATCACAGGTCGTCTCACGTCAAGCTATTTTTTTTGAACTCGAAATTTCGAACTCGGCGCCCTGCAAAATCGGGTAGCCGGGTCAAAAAATACCCTTCTGAAGCGAGGAAAAAATGACGCGGTTAGCCCGGCGGCACTCGCGGAAATACTGGGAATTATTAGGCTGCCGGTTACCGCGGCGACCGCAGCACGCCGTCGAGGGTAGCGATATTCTTCTTCGCGTACTCGGCTTCGGCCAGATCCGGATTCAGCCGGACCATTTCGGAAAACTGGTCGCGCGCCGCGCTGACGGCTTCCATTCTCCCGGTTTGTTTCGCCTTGTACATGTAAGCCAGGCCTAAGGCGTAGTGCGCCAGGGGATCCTCGGAATCGTAGGTCAGGGCCTTCTGGCAATCCCCGATGGCCGAATCGTAGGAGCCGAGCTTGGTCTCGCAATTGCACATTCCGAAATAAGCCGAGCTGCGCAAGTCTCGCCAGATGTCCACCTGCGAGGCACGCTTCTTCTTTCCGAACCCGACCAGGTATCCCAGGACGTAATAGTTGAAACGGCCAGCCGCGCCGCTGTCGAAATTGCTCAACCGGAGATACTCGCCGTACTCCTGGCGCGCGCCGTCCCACTGGGTGCTCATGCGCAGGCTCTCGGCGAGCCAGAAATGCGCTTCGGCATTGTTGGGCGTCATTTGAATCGCCTGCCGCGCCGCCTCGATCGCTTCCGGATAACTCGCCTTGCGGCAATACACCTGCGAAAGCAGGTACCACATCAGGGCGTTTTTGGGATCGCGCAGCCGGACGACATTCAACTGGCGTAGCGCTTCATCGAGATCGCCGTTATCGAGCAGCACACCCGCGAACGACGCGTGCGCTTCCAGATAATCCGGGTCGATCTCGACCGCCTTGCGCATGTAGGTTTCCGCCTGTTTCTCATCGAACAAAGCGTTATAGACGCGGCCCAGATATAGCGCGGCCTGGCTGTAGGACGGATCGGCCGCGAGCGCCTGCTGCAACTCATCCGCCGCTTTGTGATAATTCGCAGCGCCGCCGTTCGTGTAATCTTTGATCCCGAGATCCAGGTGTTCGACCGCCGCTTTGGTCCGGCGCCGCGGGATTGAAATCTTGATGGTTATCGTGGTTTCCTGTCCCGGATACACGGTTTCATCGCGCGGCCCATCCGGCTCGTATCCTATATGGACCCCCTGGACGACGTGCGTTCCGGGAGCCATTCCGGGCAATCGGAGCGGCGTCGCCTTGTTCACCACTCCCGCCGAGTTGCCGTCGACAAACACCTCCACGCCGTCCATGTTGGTTTCAAAGATCAGCGTGCCGAACTTGGGCGGCGGCGGAGCATCGGGCCGGCGATTGGATGGAACGTATGCCAGCAGCATGTTGGGATCGAAGCTGCCGCGCTCCGACGTCGGCGTCTGTTGATTGTTGGTCGCCCCACGGACGTTGGTACGGACATATTCGGCGAGCTCGTCCGCCGTCACGATCCCGTCGCGATTCGTGTCGGCTGATCCTTCCAGGCCCTTGACGACGTAGTACGTAAAAATACCGTGGCCGCCGCCCCAGTCGGCGCTTTCATACGAGCGCTCGCGGTCCCGGCTCGCGGTGAGCGAAAACAATGACTTGCCCAGATCCTGAAGCGCGCCGTGCATGGCCTGCGCGTCGCTGTCGACCGAAATCGCTCCGCTATGGCAGGAATCGGTCAACAGGACTTTGTATTTTGCGTTGATCTTATTCGCGAACACGCTTCCGAGCGTATCCATCGGATACGCCGTCGCCGAAATGTTCGCGAGTTTCAGATCGTAGGGAGCCAGATACGCCTTGCCGTCCGCGATGAAGCCGTGGCCCGCAAAATAGACCAGCACGCGATCGTCGCCTTTGGCGACCGAAGGGAGCCACTGTTCCAGTTCGTGCTTGATATTGGCCAGCGTGGCCTTCGGCCCGACCAGTTTGTGCACGTTTTCGGCATGAAAATTCCCGCCCTCGGGACTGATCAGGATGGAATAAATCGACTCGGCATCGCGGTCGGAGAATTCCAGCGCCGGAACTTTCGGATCGTCGTACTTGGCGATGCCGATCACCACCGCATAGCTTCGCGGAATCGCGATCGGCGCCGGCGCGGGGGGCTGCGTCTTGTCTTCGAGCTTTAAATCACGCTCGCGCTGCCCAAACACCGAGAGCGACAGAAGCAACATCGGCGCGAGACAGGTTTTCATTGGTGAGCCACCAGAAATTTGTACAAAACCGGACCCTCCATCGGTTCCGGCGTCGATACCGACGTCCCTTGCGTCTGATTGAAAATGACGATATCGCGCGATTGGGCGCGCGGAATCCCCGAAAGATTCGGCGGCAGCTTTTCGTCCGGCGCGATGCTTTTCGGGCCGGCCGAGGAGTCGATGCACAACCCGCGCGCGTGCAGGATCGTATCGTCGCAGCGCGGCTTCAGGTTCTGCGGCACCGGATTGGCGGGCGGAGGGGGAAGCGGAACATAATGCGGCCCGCCGTTTCCCAGCTCGAGCGGGCTCATCACCCAGTACACCACGTCGAATCCGGGCGGCCCCGCGATGCGGAACGACGCTCCGGTGGCCGGAACATAATATTCCACGCCGCTCTTGATCCGGTTGTCGGTCCCGGTCTCCTCGCGCGGGAACAGGTTCGCGTATTGCCCGCTGGTGCCGTAATTCATCACGTACAGATAGCCGTCAAAGTTCGCGCGCACCCGAAAGCGGAGATGATCGCCGGCCTGAAACACAAACCCGGCGGGGACGGTTTTCCAGGTCCCGGCCTCGTCTCGCTCCATGGTGATATCGATGCGCTGGGCATCGGGATGTTGCTGGGCGAAACCCCGCGTCGTGAGACAGGCCATCGCGCAACAGATCATCGCGCAACAGGCCATCGCGAGGCGTACAGCCGCGGTGATTACGAAAGATCGCATGGCCGCTACTGGTGACGGATGTGCGCGTCGAGCACGACGCGAGTGTCGTTTCCGTCGCCGGGATTGACCGCGTAGACGGCGTTTTCCTTCCTGGTTCCCGGCGTCTGATCGTCCACTTTTTCGATGATCAGGTCGCGGGCATAGGCGTGGCGCATCTGCTCCACCATGGCATCGTTCATGGGCGGAAGATTCGTCGCGATGGTGGTTTCGAGCGGCTTATGCGGGGGCAGACTCGGCTCGTTTGCGGGAGTCGAGCCTTGCGCTTCCCTCCGGCTCATATCCATCGTCAGCGCCTGGACATCCAGTTCCGGCGTACGCGACAAAATCAGGAACAGCTTCTCTTCACCGGGAGGATTGCTGACTACAAAATTGCGGTCCGGCGGAATCGAGTAAGTGACCCCCGGCACGACGACGTTGCTCGCATTCGGCAAATCCGGAGATGGAAACAGTTGGGTCCAGGTTCCGCTCGATCCGCGATTAATAATGTACAGATACCCGTTGTCGGAGACCTGAATGCTCAAGCGCACGCGGTCCCCGGGGAGAAAATTCGTGTCGGGAGCCACCTCGGAGGTCTGGCCGCCCGCGCCGATTTTGAGAACGCTCAGGCGAATCCCCAACGGCTTGCGCGTCAGCGCGGCCAAGCTGACCTGCGTGACAGGACCCGATGCCGGGCGCGCTGCCGACACCGGAGCCGATGTAACCGGAGCGTCCGGCGTCTTCGCTATCGCCGGAGTCTGCGCGGGCGCTGCCGCGTTCGAAGCCGCAGCCTTGGGAGCGCGCTGCGCAGTTTTTACAGGTTTCGCCGCAGCAGGTTTCGGAGCAGGAGCAGGAGCGTAAAAAATCTCGCGGGCCGTCAGGGCTTGCGCCTCTTGCCCGAACGCAACCGGCGTTAACGCGCATAACGCGGCTGCCGGCATCAGGAAAGCAAGTCTGTGGCAGAGATTCGTCATTGACTTTCAAAATCCTGGCTGATATTATAGACCACCTTCGCGTGCGACGTGATTGCTACTTTCGACGAGTAGTAATGTTTTCTTGCGATCCGGGCGCCTGCCGGCCGGATGTCCGTGCGCTTATCGCATTAATTCTCACCCTCCTGTTGATCACCCCTCATCATTTGCAAGCGCAGACCGGCGCTGTTCAAGGATTGAATATTGAAGTGGTGGAGGGCGAAGGAGCCATCAACAACATCCGGCTGCGGACCGCGCGGGAAGCGATCGTCGAAGTCCAGGACGAAAATCACAAACCGGTGAGCGGAGCTTTGGTGCTGTTCTCCGCCAAGGGCGGAAATCCGTTCGCCCGGACGGTGCTGAGGGCGACTACCGATTCTACCGGAAGGGTGCGGGCGAACCCTCTTGACCTGCGCTCCAAACCCGGACGGCTCGAGATTCATGTCAAAGCGTCGTATCAGGGGCGAACCGCGACGCAAGTGATTCATCAAACCAATTCTCCGCAGGGTGGAGCGAATGTCGCGGCTAATGCTTCCACCGTGGGCGTGGTGGCGGTGGCTGCGGGCGCGGGAATGTCCGCGCTGGGGATTCTGGCGATCGCGGCGTTGGCAGCGGGCGGAGCGGTCGGAGGTTTGTTTGGCGCCGGTGTTATCGGCGGAGGCGGTAAATCGACCGGGATCTCGGTTGGTACGCCTCATTTTTAGGGGCGGCGCCGATTTGGATACCGGGGATCAACAACACAGTATGATTCGGTTTTTATTGTTCTTTCTGCCGGCGGCAATCGCCCTGGCGCAGGAGTCCGGCGCCGCGCTCGCCCCACTCAGCGTGCCGCTGCTCGGCTATCTGGCGTCCGGTTCTCCGGTAACGGTGCGACCGATCGCGGGTGCGCCGGGAGCGGTAGTGCTCGGCGGCGCAATTCCGCTTCCGGACCATATCACGCGAGTCATTCCCGCTCCAGGCCAACCATTCGCCCTGGTGGAGACCGCCGGCGCGGCCCAATCGGGAATAGTCATCTTGAGCCTTGCCGGCGCTGGCAATGTGCTGGCCATCCCGAACACTTTTCCGCATTCAGACCGGGTGGCATTCAGCCCGTCCGGTTCGGTCGCGGTGCTGTACAGCGCCGCGACGCAACAGGCGCAAGTGGTCAGCGGATTGCCGGCGAGCCCGCAGCTTAGCCGCACAGTCGACTTGAGCCCATCCGGGCTTCCGCTCGTCAGTATTGCAGTGAGCGATGACGCGCAGGCGATTCTCGCCGGCGTCTCGGATGGAACCAGCGGAGCGGTCTGGACGTTTGTCGCCGGCGAAAGCGCGCAGCAGGCGACTTCGGCCGGCGTTCCCTCGGCTTTGCGATTTTTCTCCTCGAAACAGGACGCAATTGTCGCCGACCGCGGATGGCAGCAGGTGTTGCTGCTCCCCTCCGGCGCGGCTCCACGATTGCTTGCGGGCGCTATCCAGGGAATTCGCTGCCCGGCGGATGTGGAAATTTCCACCGATCAGCAGACGGTATGGGTGGCCGATACGAACGCGGCGGATTCCACCGCTCTGGGGCGGCGTGGAGACGTTCAGGCGACCGGACCAGCGACCGGTAGACTGTTCAGCATCAATATTGCCTCCGGGTCGGTGGCAATCGCGCCGTCTTCGGTAGACGCAGCCAGTCTCACGCGGCTGGCGGGCGATTCCGTGTTCCTGCTCGCGTCGCATGACGGGTCGAGCGCCGGATTATTTTCGTCGGCCAACACAGCGGTGTGGAGATTGAAGGGGGCAGGCTCCGAGTGAAGATTCGAATCTCATCCCTGGCAAGCTGCTTGTTGCTGGTGGCGCTGTTTGCCTTTTTCCCGGCCATGTCCTGGGCGCAGCCCTCGTTCACCCTTACGGCGGCGTGCCCGATGCCTATCGCCGTCTTCGGCGTACCCTATTCGTTCACGGTCTCGGTAATCAACGGCCAAGCTCCTTACACCTGGGTAAACCAGGGCAACGCTATCCCGGGATTGACGCTAAATACTTCGACCGGCGTCCTCAGCGGCACACCCGGGGCCACGGGCACCTATATGGTCAACGTCGAGGTGATCGATTCCGCTAAAAATATCCTGGATTTTAACTGCGACCTTACGGTCAATCTGTTCCAGATCACGGCGGCGTGCCCGGCGCTGAGCGGGAATGTCAACTCGCCGTACTCATTTTCAGTCTCAGTCGAGGCAACGGCTGCCATAGGATCCACGCTGACGTGGACGGTGACCAGCGGGTCGCTGCCGCCCGGACTGACTCTCAACACGGCCACCGGCGTGATTAGCGGATTTCCGACCGCCATCGGAAACTATCCCTTCAGCATCACCGTATCCGCGCCGCCGGCCGACGAAGCACCGTCCTCGATTTACAGTTGCAGCATCACGATCGGGGCGCCCGTAATCACCATCACTGCTGCATGCCCGATGCCAGGCGCTGTCCTGGGCGTGTTTTATTCGTTCACAATCTCGGCGGTAGGCGGCCAGGCTCCCTACACCTGGGCACTTCAAAGTTCGCCGATCCCCGGACTGACGTTGAATACCTCAACCGGCGTCCTCAGCGGCACACCCGGGGACACGGGCACCTATCCGGTCACCGTCGTGGTGACCGATTCCAATTACTCTTTCCAGACGTATAGCTGCTCGTTGACGGTCAATCTGTTCCAGATCACCGCGGCGTGCCCGGCGCCGGGCGGGAATGTCGACTCGCCGTACTCATTTTCGGTCTCAGTCGAGGCAACGGCTGCCGTAGCATCCACGCTGACGTGGACGCTGACCAGCGGGTCGCTGCCGCCCGGACTGACTCTCGACACGGCCACCGGCGTCATTAGCGGATTTCCGACGGCAACCGGTACCTATCCCTTCAGCATCACCGTGTCCCCGCCGCCGGTAGTGGGCGCCGTAGTACCGTCCTACATCTACAGTTGCAGCATCACGATCGGAGCGTCCGTAATCACCATCACTTCTGCATGCCCGATGCCAGGCGCTATCGTGGGCGTGTTTTATTCGTTCACAATCTCGGCGACGGGCGGCCAGGCTCCCTACACCTGGGCACTTCAAAGCGCCGCGATCCCCGGACTGACGCTGAATACCTCAACCGGCATCCTCAGCGGCACGCCCACGACCGCTGGCGCCTATCCGGTCACCGTCCTGGTGACCGATTCCAATTACTCTTTCCAGACGTATAGCTGCTCGCTGACGGTCAATTGGTTCCAGATCACCGCCGCATGCCCGGCGGCGGGCGGGATGGTTGGCGCGCCGTACTCGTTTACGGTGACGGTCGCCGGAACGAGCGCGGTGACCTGGACGGTGACCAGCGGGATCCTGCCCACCGGCTTGACGCTTAACTCAACCAACGGCATTATTACCGGAATTCCGACAATATATGGAAACTATCTCTTCACTATCACGGTAGCGTTAAAGGCGAACCCGCAAATTACGCAGAATTACATGTGCGGCATCACGATTGCACCGGGAGCAGTGGTCATTACGACCGTATGCCCGATTGGCAATATTCCGATCACGCTGACCGCCACCGGGGGTATCGGCAACTACGTATTTTCCATCATCGGATCTCTGCCCGGCGGTCTCATGCTGAACGGCAATGTCATCTCGGGCCAACTTCCGACGGCGCCTGGTTCCTATCCATTCACTTTGCAAGTGACCTCGGGAGCACAAGTGGTGCAGGAGCCGTGCAGCATCCTGGTCGCACCACCGGGTTTGCAGATCACCTCGGGTTGCCCGGCATCGCCGGCCCCGCAGGGCAGCCCGATTTCTTACACGCTGACCGCGACGGGCGGCGTGGGCGGCTACGTCTGGTCGATTGTGGGGGCACTCCCGGCAGGGCTGACGCTTACGGGCAACGTGATTTCCGGAGCACCCACCGGGGCCCCTGGGACGGTCAATTTCACCATAGAAGTCACCAGCGGAACGGCGGCCGCGTCCATCCCCTGTTCGCTGACGGTTACGCCCCCGCGATTGGTCATCACCAGCGGATGTCCGGGGAACGGGATGGTGGGCGTCGCCTACGGGCCATTTGTTCTGACCGCGACGGGCGGTCTCGGAGGGACCTCGTACACTTTTTCGGTGCAGGGAAACCTGCCGCCCGGCGTGAGCTTTGCCGGAAATACTATAAGCGGGACGCCGACTACCAGCGGCACGTATCTGTTCAGTTATACGGCAGCGAGCGGGGACCAAACCGCGGTCTCTTTGGGATGCTCGGTGACGATTACGACGGCGCCTCTGCAAGTAACTGCGAACTGCCCGACCGCTCCCGTGACCGCGGGCTCTCCGGTATCGATCTCATTCGCCGTAACCGGCGGGCAGGCGCCCTATACCTACGCGGCCGGGGGCGCCTCCTGGCTCACCGTCAGCGGCTCCGGCTCGACAGGGACGCTTTCCGGAACACCGGGGGTGAGCAATATCGGAACTTTTGCCGTCTCCCTTACCGTGACCGACGCGAACCACACGTCCGCGGAGTCTCAATGCAATCTCACCGTCATCGCGGCCGCTTTGCAGATCGGCGGGGCGTGTCCGGCCAGTTCCGTGACCGCGGGATCGCCGATTTCGGCACCGTTCACGGCGGCCGGTGGTGTGCCGCCGTACGCCTGGGCGCTCGGCGGCAACAGCGGACTATCGCTCTCGGCTCAGGGAGCGACGGCCAGCGTCGCTGGAAACGCTCCGTCGGCGACGGGCAGCTACTCGTTTACGGTCACGCTTTCCGACAGCGCGAAAACGCCGGCCGCAACTCTGAGCTGCTCGCTCAACGTCCAGCTTCCCCCGCTTCAAATCACGGGGACCTGCCCGGCGTCGACGCTGAACCTGCCGCTGACTCTTTCGGTCCCGCTGAGCGCGGGCGGCGGCGAAGCGCCGTACACCTGGAAGCTCTCCGCACCGTCATGGATCAGCCTGAGCAGCACCACCGGCGCGACCGTCAGCGTCACCAGCAGCGCGGCTCCCACCACGTCCGGTCCGTTCTCGTTCTCCGTGACACTGTCGGATGCCGCGAACTCGGCACCGACGGCTTTTTCGTGCAGTTCTTCGATCAACGCGCCTACCCCGCCGCCGGTCACCTTGACGGGCCTGACCCTGCAACCTTCCCTGCTTACGCCCGCTTCGGCCGGCATTCAGCTCGGGTCCCCCGCCCTCCTGCCCATAACGGGAGTGGTGACGCTTAGTTTTATCCCGAACGCGTTCGGCATTACCGACAATCCGCAGGTCACCTTCAACGGCGGGAGCCGCACGGCGTCGTTCACCATCGCGCCGGGGCAAACCTCGTTCACGCTGCCCACCATTCAGGAGGGAACCGACGCCGGAACCATTCAATTGCAGGTGACTGATCTTCAGCAAGGCGGAGTCGACGTGCTGACTGCGCCGTATCCGACCTCCGATCTCGTGATTCCGCGGGAGGCGCCGGTGGTCGCGTCCACCGACGTCTCGTTTGCCGATGAGGTCACGAATGGATTCACCGTCGTGATCAACGGCTTATCCACTCCGCGCGACGTGCAGAGCGTGACGCTCGCCTTCACTGCGGCCGCCGGAGCCAGCCTGAGCGGAACGACCTCCTTCACGCTGAACGTGAGCAGCCTGTTCTCGACCTACTACAGCTCGGCCGCGTCGCAAATGGTCGGGAGCCAGTGGCAGGGTCTACAGGTGCCGGTAACCACCACCGGCGATAAGACGGCGATCGGCAGCGTCGCGGTCACGGTAACGAACTCGGTCGGTAATTCGCAGACGATTACGCTACAGCGCTGACCCATTCTCCGGGACGATGCGCGGATGGTAGCCCGTCCGGCGCTTGTACTCTTCCATGGCATTAAAGATGATGGGGCACAGCGCCGCCCAGCGCGCGAGCGACGACGGGCGTCCACCGAGCGTGTTCCTGCCGTCCGCCACATGTGGAAAATCGCGACAGGCCTTGGGGCGCGCCTCGTAAATCATGCACAGGTTGCTTTCGAGAAACACGCAGCCTTCCGTCGTACTGCGCAGGATTCGCGAGGCGGGCGCGTCCGGATCGGGGAGGGTGTAGAGCCGCGCGACGGCCTCGGTGGCCGTGCCGAGGTATTGCGCGATGGCTTCTATCTCCCCCTTGCTCACCGCCACCACCGAGTGTCGGCAGCAATTCGCGCACGCGGTGCAATCGACGTGCTGCTGGATTTCGCTGGCCAGGATCCGGAACGGCTCGGCGCTCGCGTGCCGGGCGGCGAGGTATCGGCGAAACGCGAGGTTCTCCGACGCCTTCGCGGTTCCGATCCGAAAAACTTCCGCCAAATCGGTCACCACCACACGACCATACTCCCGCGTGGCATCGAAGGCAACCCCGGCCTGCTCACTCCAGCCGTTGGAGCGTGAGCGGATCGGGTTCGCCTCCGAAATACTTCCGCAACGCCTCGCTGAAAATCGGATCATCGCCCGCAACGCTCGCGAACAACGTCATCGAAGACCGGAACTTCAGGTTGTCGGGATATCCGAAAATCTGTTCGATGGAACGGCCCTCCGCGAGGTTCACCAGCCGAGTGCACTCCCGCAGTCGCGGTCCCAGCACCGGGTGGTCCAAATACGCCTTCGCTTCCTCTCGCGAGCCGATTCCGAAGGCCGTCGACATGGAACTGCGTCCCAGGCCCCGCAGTTGAGGGAAGATGAACCAGATCCAGTGGCCGAGTTTCCGCCCGGCGAGCAATTCCGCGCAGACCTGGTCGTATCCCTCATCCTGTTCGTCCACGAAGCGTTGGAGGTTAAAAGGGTCGCTCACTACCAGCATTCTACGCCGGGCGCGAAAAAAATTTTTAAAAAGGGTTAGCATTTGCCGCGGGTGGATGCGCAATAGCAGATGAAGGTGATAAAAGGAGCAACCCAATGAAAACGATGATGACCCTGACCATGACCCTGGCGCTGGCGGTTCCGATGTTCGCGGCCAAGACCTACAACTCCTCGCACTCCAATACGGCGAACGTCGCGGCGAAGGACTCGAAGAGCGGAAATCAGACGCCTTCCAAGTCCATCAATGACAACGCGTCGAATGACAATGCGTCGAATGACAATACATCGAAATCGAACACGGGCAACTAGAATCGGGCTCCCGGTCCAGTCGAGCGCCGAAGCGTCCGCGTGTTCCGGACAATCAGAGGACGGCGCTCGTTGGAGGGATGCTCTAGCGCTCCGGTAAATACACTTCAATCCATTGGCCGTGCCGCGTCCATCGCAGCACGGGCGCGAATCCTAAACCCGCGCGGATCTGCTCGGGCGTCGCCTGCCGGTAGTATCCCCAAAAGCGTTCCAGAAGATTGCGAACGAAATCGAAATCGAGCGCGCCTCCATCGAGCCCCCATACGCGCGAAAACACCACCAGCACATCGGCCTTGTTCCGATCCAGATTGGCCAAACTCGTGAGGCGGAAATCCTCAACCGGTTCGACCGCGAGCCTACGCTTCACATAGCCGAATTCCGGACGCCGCAAGGCGTCGGTGAACGGCCACGCGCTGGCGATTCGCTGGTCCGCGTCATGGGCTTCGAGATACGCCGCGGCATCCTGCTGGAGCGCGATGAAATCCGTCATCGCCAGATTGTCCTCGAGCGAGAACGGATACGGCGGATTCCAAAACAGCCCGAGCGAAAGTCCCCCGATGATCGCCGCTCGCGTGACCCATCGCCAGCTCGATGGAAGCGCCGATCCGGCCGCGGCCATCGCCGCGTAGATGACGGGCAGCGCCGGAAGATTATAGCGATCGAGCGATGCGCCGCCGAAAATGGTGACCAGAAGGATCTGCGCGCCGGCCACCGTAAACGCGATGTTCCATTCGCGCCCGCGCAGAAACCGCGAGCCGGCGAACATGGTGATGGCGCCGATCCACAAGCCGTCGGAGACGAACAGGAAATACAGACGGCGCTGGAGCGTGACCGCGATGTGCGCGATCCGAAGCGATTCGGAAACGTTGAAGCGCGCGAATTCGGCGTTGCCCAGCCACATTCCGGTCGCGTGATGGAGCGCGATCAGCCATGCTCCCAGCGCGATCGCCGGAGCCAGGAAATACAGTGATTCCCGGCGCTTCTTCTCGTGAATCCACAGCCAGGCCGCCAGCGCGAACGGCGTCGAGATCGCCGTTTCCTTCACCAGCACCAGCGCCGTGCAGGCGATCGCGCAGGTCGCGAAGCGATCGTCCAGAAACAGCAGCAGGGCAAGCGCCGTCAGCGTCATCGCCGGCATATCGAGCTGCACCATCATCGCCTGCGTGTAAAAAATCGGCGACGCGAGCAGGAACAAAACCGCGGCGAATGCCGGCGCTCCAAACGTTTTTCGCGACAACCGGATCGCCAACAGAAACGAAAACAGCACTCCCAAAGCGGCGATCACCAGCATCGCGATGCGCGCCGCGGGGATCGAATAGCCGAAAATCCTCCAGACGAGCGCCGCGTAGGCCATCACCGCCGGAGGATGCACGTTCGGCAGGGTGGTCTTGGGGATCCAGCGACCCAACTGAAGAATATCGAGCGAGGCGGGAACGAATTGCCCGAGCTCGTCCCAAAAATACGGCAGCTTCAGATACGGCGCGTGAATCGCGATCAGCAGCGTGAGGAACGCGCCGAAAAACCAGGCGATGGATGTCGTCTTCGACGACACGCGCTATTGAATCGTCGAACCGGCGGCGTGCGGTTCCAGCTTGATCTCGCCGAACGCCGCCTCATACTGCTGGACGTTATGCACCAGGATGTTCGACAGTGCCTTGGCCTGCTGCGGGCTCAAAAAAACTCCCTGGAAGTTCTGGATGGAAACCACGTCCGGCGTGTTCTGGCTGATGGTTCCGAAGCTGAGCAGAAAATCCCACAGGGTAATGCGCACCTGGACGCTATTGGCGTACGTCTCGCGATAATCCGCGGTGTGCGTTAACTGGATCTTCGGCGCCGGCGGTTGAGGATTCATTCGATACAAGGATACCAGCGTTTCTAAGTCAGGATAACTTGCGTCAGGATAACTTGCGGTACAGCGCCGCCAGCTCGGCGACGCTCAACTGTTCGGCGCGCAGTTTGGTCTCGGCGAGCGCGTCCACGCTGTCTTTTCCATAGATCGGCGCCAGATTGTTACGCAGCGTTTTTCGCTTGTGCCGGAAGCAGGCGGCGGCGAACTTCAGAATCGCTTCCCGATCGCCCAATTCGTCCGGCCGCGGGTCCAGCCGGACGACGGCGCTGTCGACTTTGGGCGGAGGATGAAACGCGGTTCTGGACACCGGAAACAGAATTTCCGGCGTCGCATGAAGCTGCGTTTCGACGCTGAGGTATCCGAAGTCGCGGGTTCCGGGCGACGCGGCCAGTCGCGCGGCGACTTCGGCTTGCACCAGAAACACGGCGCGCGTCCACAAGTCACCAAGTTTGAAAATTTTTTCCAGAATCGGCGAGGTGATGTAATACGGAAGATTGCCCGCAAACACCGCCGGACCCCACTCACCCAGGCTGGTCTTGAGAACGTCGCCTTCGACCAGTTCCAAGCGGCCGCGTTCGATCGGCTCCGCGAATTTCTGGCGCAGATAGTGGACCAGGTACGGGTCCACTTCAATCGCCACGAGTTTTTCTGCGCGCTCGAGAAGAGCGGCAGTCAGCGCGCCTTTGCCTGGTCCGATTTCAATGGCGAGCGCAACGCCATCGCCGCAAGCTGCCGCCGCGATCCGGTCGAGAATCGATTTTTTCTCTAGGAAATGCTGCCCAAACCGTCGGCCCAATCGACGTTGCTAACCCTTCACGTCAATGTGGCTCGAGCTCAGCGAAAGCCGCAGGGTGCCTTCGACCGGCTGGCCGAACGAAGTCGCGGGCGTGAAGCGCGTCAGCAGCAGGACGCCGGCGATACTGCGCCGCAAAGCCTGGTCATCGGGATAATTTCCGCTGACGATTTTGTAATCCACCATGCGACCGTCGCCGTCGATGGTCACGTCCACAATCACGTCGTCGGCATCGTCGAAGGGAACCGGAGCCGTCACTTTCACCGCCGCTTGCGTGGTCAGCATGCTGGGGACGTCGAACGCGTCCGTTCCGCGCAGCGGATACAGCGGCACCAGCCACATACTGAACAGCACGATGGTGGAAAATACGCCGCCCGCAAGCGGCAGCGCCAGCGGCCGCATCAGGTTGTCGAAAAACAGCTGGAAGCGGTCGGCCATACGGGATCCGTAAAGGCGGCGGCGCTGCTCGCGCGAAGCGATCACACGCAGGGACGAAGTCAGCCCCAGCGGCGGCTCTCGCATGGGCAGGGTGCGCAATGCCCGGCTCAACGCCTCGTCGTGGTTCAGCACTTTCTCGTCGATTTTGCGCGTCATACCGCTCATCACTCTCTTGCACGCGTAACGTCGCGTGCGCCGGTTTAATCCGCCAACTGCGGAGACCAGTCGATCGCCGAGGCGGGTTCCAGTTTCCCCGCCAGCTGTTTCTTCAACGCGTCCCTTCCGCGGAGGATTCGGGATTTCACCGTTCCCAGCGAAATGCCGAGAATCTCCGCGATCTCTTCATAGCTCAACCCCTCGATTTCACGCAGCACCAGCGCCGCGCGAAAATTCGGATTCACCTGCTGCAACGCCTCCTCAATCAGCGCCTGCGTTTCCTGATCGACGGCCGATTCAAACGGCGAGCGTCCCGGATCAGGCAGCCGGTCGCTATAACCATGCGAGTCACACGGATCCGCGTCGAGGCCGACCTCCCGCCGCCGGTGCCGGCTGAACCATCGCCGCTGATTTCTCGCTTCGTTTACCGCGATGCGGTAGATCCAGGTCTTGAGCGAAGCATCCTGCCGGAAAGAGTCGATATTTCGAAAGACCTTGAGAAACACTTCCTGCACTACATCGGCGGAATCCGCCGGATCGTCCACCAGGCGGCTGATCAGATTGAACACCGGATGCTCGAAACGCCGGATCAGAGTCTCGTAAGCATCGTCCATGCCGGCGCGCAGACCGGCCACCAGCTCCGCCTCGCGTTGCACCGGCGGCGTCTCCGTCGAGCACGCGTCGAATTGAAAACTTACGGTAGTGTCCGCCACAATCGGCTCTCTCGACTAATTCTACCGCTTCTTGACTTAACAGACACCGCCGGGTTCCGGTTAGTTCCCAAATGATAAGCGCCGGGATCGCGAACTTTATGGCGCCCGGCGCTATGGCCGCCTCAGAAGATGTGTTAGCGGCGAAAATGGCGCACTTCATAGCGCGGCGCAAAGGCGCGATGGTCCCAGTAGCCGGCATGCCACACCGGGCGTCCGCCGACGTAGGCATAATAACCGCCAACCCCGGCATAATCCGGTCCGGGGCAAGGCGGAACGGCCGCTACCACGGGAGGGGCCACAACCACGGGCGCCGAGGCGACGGGTACCGGGAAACCGAAACCAACTCCCACGGAAATGCGCGGAGCAGCGAACATCGTGCTTCCGGCCAATAACAACGTCGCGATCAATTTGGTTTTCATTATTCTTTCTTCCTTTCAACTTCCACCGCTGGGAATGCAACCTGCGTGCCAACTCTATCTGTATGAAAACATAATATATTAACGATTTCTTCTGGCCGGGATTCACCACCATCCGGTGGATTTCGGCCGATCGAGTCGCGAATCATCCTGCTATGCCATAAGATAGCGAACACAAAGGGAAATCCGAGTCCAATCGAGAATGCTGCTAACTTTTTCCGTTTTTCGCGCATCTATTTGGTGACGTTGGGGTTTTGACTAGTTTACGTTCGCAGGCCAACGTCAACCTCCAGGATCGGGAGCACGTTCTAGAAGAGTCAGCGGTGCACATCAGGAGCGCACGGACAAACCAAAATGAAAATCTGCGTGTTGGGCGGTGACGGATATTGCGGTTGGGCGACGGCGCTGTACCTTTCCGGGAAAGGGCACGCCG
>DATHCE010000386.1:0-7569 GCA_035319685.1 Bryobacteraceae bacterium
GACAACACCATCGGTTTTTCGACGCACGAATATCGCGATTGGGAAGACTCGATCATGATCGCCTACGCCAAAGGCGCGCGCACCTTCGAGCGTCATATCGACATCGAGATGGATGGCGTGCCGGTTTCTAAGTACTGTTCGGTTCCCGATCAGATCGATACCTGGTTCCGCGCCTTTCAACGCGCTCGCCAGCTTTGCGGAGCGCCGGGCACCCAGAAGCGTCTGCCGCCCCAACGCGAGATCGCGTATCTCGATTCGCTGGTTCGCGGAGTCTATGCCAGGCGCCAGTTGCATGCAGGCCAGAAGCTGACCGACGAGGATTTTTACCTTGCGATACCCCTGCTCAAAGGCCAGCTTTCCTGCCGGGAGCTGATGAACGGCGAAATTCTGACCGCCGATTGCGCCCCCGATCAGCCGCTTTTAATCGACATGATCGACGGCCCGCACGCGCGCAATCAACGGTTGCGCGAGCTGATTTACGGCCGCGGGATGGATCCGGCGCCGGCCTCGGAAATCGGAAAATCCCTGGTGGCGATGTCCGAAGCCATCGGCGAAAGCCAGCCGGCTGCCGATACCGGAGCGCTGAAGGAGCGCGTGCAATGAAAGTCGTGATCCTGTGCGGCGGTCAAGGCACGCGTCTTCGGGAAGAGACGGAATTTCGCCCGAAACCGATGGTCGAGATCGGCGGCCGGCCGATTCTCTGGCACATCATGAAACTATACGCCTGGCACGGATTTCAGGATTTCGTCCTGTGCCTCGGCTATCGCGGCAATATGATCCGCGAATATTTCCTGAATTATCACGCGATGAATCGCGATTTCACCATAAACCTGGGCCGCCAGGCGATCGAGTATCACGGCAATCATTGCGAAGAGGATTTTTCGGTCACCCTCGCCGAGACGGGCGAAAACACCATGACCGGCGGCCGTTTGAAACGCGCGGCGCGCTATCTGTCCAGCGGCTCGTCCAATGACCTGTTCCTGCTGACCTATGGCGACGGCATCGCCGACGTCGATATCGCCAGGCTGGTGGAGTTTCACCGCTCGCACGGAAAGCTCGCCACGGTCACCGTGGTGCGCCCGGTATCGCGATTCGGCGTGGTGCACATCGGCGGGAACAATCGCGTGGAGGCGTTCGCGGAAAAGCCGCAATCGGAAGGATGGATCAGCGCCGGGTTTTTCGTCTTTGACCGGCGCGTGATCGATTACGTTTCCGGCGACGATTGCATCCTGGAGCGCGAGCCCCTCGAAACGCTGGCCCGGCAAGGCGAACTCGCGGCGTTCCATCACACCGGTTTTTTCCAGGCGATGGATACCTATCGCGAGTACAAACAGTTGAACGATTTGTGGGCGAGCGGTCAGGCGCCATGGCGAAATCGTGTCGAGAGTTCCGGCTTCTCGCGGCAACTGTCGCGGCTCAGCGAAGAACTCAGGCGCGAGGACGCGCCTAAAAATCAATCCGATCCGGCGCCGTCAGCGCGCCGGTGACGCTTCCGCCGGTCTCAGCTCGATTAAGCGGTTAGCCAGACCGTACTTCGCCCGAATCGCGTCCGTGATGTCCCGGCCATGGAGTAACGACCCGATCACAATCGGATGATCCAAGCCGCTTTCCGACAGATCCTGCGGCGATATGACCCGTACGCCCCTCAAACTTTTCCCTTGATTGATCGGATTGCTGTCCACAAAGGCCGCGATGTTCTGGCGGGCGAGCGAACTCTCGCACAGCAACTTCATGGTCAACTGCCCCGTTCCCCAGACAATCACCGCCGGACTGCCCAGGAGATTCTCGTCGAGCTGCGCATCGATTTGCCGGAGAAGCTTGCGCGACCCCTCGATGTAGGCGAGGATGCATTCTCGAAGATCGTCGTCTTTTCGCGGTGCGGCGGACGTTGCCCGATGAAAAATGCCGAACACGGCGGGCGTGAGGCTGTCACGGGAACTCTGGACGTTCTTGGCGCCGCCTCCGGCGCGCGCAAACCCAAAGTTATGAAACAGACGCGCCAGGCACGTTGCCGAGAAGTGATTGATGTGCTCCGTGTTGAAGTCCTGGAACGGCGCGACGATGAACTGATGGTAGCGCGACGCGTCCGGCGTCTCAGCGTAGACCAATCCCGCCGGCGCGAGAATCCGGCGGATGGCTTCGAGCGCGGAACGAAGATCGTGCACGTGCTCCAGGACGTGGCTGACGATGATCAGGTCGAACCTCCCCAGCCCGGCCAAATCGGAGAAAGACCCTTTCTTGCTTTCCAGGCCCAACCTGGCCGTATTTCGAACACAGGCAGGCGAAGGATCGATTCCGGTCAGGCGCGAGAATCCGAGTTTGCGCAACTCGGCGAGCAGACCTCCATTAGCGCACCCGATATCCAGCACACGCGCGTCCTTGGGAGCCCATTTCGCGATTTCCTGCGCAGTGTCCCGAAGGCGCTGCTGATCCCAGGCGGCGAATCCGCCGCCCGTGGCCGTGCCGGCGTCTTCATACTTGGAACAGTCCGCGTAGAACGCATCAAATTTAGCCTGGTCGATGACGATATCGGCGTACACAAAGCCGCAGCCGCGGCAGCACACGACGGTGTAACGGTCTGCCAGGGGATGTCCCTCCGGCAGCAGGAATCGCTGTTCGTGGAGGGATTCCGCGTCGGTGCTCTCGCACACCGGACAGGCCCGATGCTTCCAATCAAGGACGGACATAAACAAGAACCGTTCTCTCCGTGAACGCGCCTTCGAACGTGCCGGCAAGACGGTAGGACCCGATCAACGTTTCGAGAGCCGCGATGATGTCGCGCTGGCCGCTCGGTCTGCCATTGCGCCAAAGCCGCTCCTCGACTTCCAGGTAATCCTCCGGTTGACGGCAGTAGATGATTACCTTCGGGCGGCTCTTGAGCAGGGTGCGGGCTTCCTCTCTTGCAATCGAATCGTTGACCACATCGATGTTTTCGTCTCCCGACAGAGTCGGCCAGGAGCGGCCGGTGAGGCTGTAGAAAAGCCCGAGCCCGGGATAGGTGAAGATCGTGTCTCCCGGTTTTGTGTTCTCCCGAACGATGCTCACCGCGCCGTCGATCAGCCGCGCCATACCGGGCGGCAAAAGGAAACCCGACATTTCGGAAAGCTGCGACCGCGCGGTTGCCTCTCGCACCCGCAGTTCCGCGAATCCTTGGAAACGATGCGGCACGTCCAGCCTGATGCAGGTTTCTGTAAACAGAAGCAGCGCACAGAATCCGAAGCCAATCCATCGCCGCGCCGGCGCACATCCATCCAACGCAGCCGCGATCAGAAAGCCGAGCCCGGGAATGACCATGACTTGCACCACCGGAAAAGACAGCGACAGCATAAAGGCAACCACGAACGAGACCGCGGCAAACAGGCAGAACTGCGCCTGACGGCGGGTGATGGTGCCTGTGAGCGCCAGCCAGCCACACTCGATCCCGATGATCGGGCAGGCGAGATATACAAAGTAAATCGCCGCCATCGGCAACAGCAGGAAAATCCCCGAAGCCCCATGGGAGAGAACAGTAGCGGAGAGAATGGCAGCGGCGCCAAGCGCCGTAATTGGAATCCAGGCCCAAGGCGTACTGGTTTCGCACCGGTCGCGCGCGCCGGACGACCGTCGAACCACACGCCAGACGGCCAACAGCGCGAGAATGCCGGTCACGACGGCAGGCCAGGCCGAGGTGGCGACATCGAGCGTGCGCGCGAGGAACTGGTTCCCTCCCAGACTTTTCGCCTGCGGGCCGCGAACGAACGCCTCTTGAAGGAATGTGCCCGCTTGCCCGTAGCTCGCAAGCCAGACGAACAGCGCTCCGATGGGTATGGCCCAGCCGGCGCTGAAGCCGGCAATAAATGCCCCCGCCTTTCGAACACCGTCGAGCCGCCACAGGAGGATGGCGCAGGTGACCGGGATGCCGACGGTCGCGCCCACCCCGATCGTCTGCTTGGTGCATAGACCGAGTGCGGTGCAGATCCCGGACAGCAAACCGAGCCCCGCGATCATGCGAGCGCGGCGTCCGTCGAGGGCATAGCTCGCCAGCAAACCCGCGGCTACCGTCCACAGAATGGTGTCGTGATTGTAGGAGCTTAAAGGGTCGAACCAATCGCCGGCGGAGACCACCACGGCCACGACCGCGGCGGCGGCCGCGTCCCCTTGGCGAAATAATCGCGCCAGCCAGAAATATAGTGTCAAGGCCAGCAGCACGCGTTCGAAAACGGCGAATCCCCGCAGCGCGATCATTTTGGCGCCGAACAATTTCAAGACCAGCGCGGACTTCATGAAGTTCAATGGCGGCGCAATACAAAAGTAATCGCGATACGGAAGTTTTCCCTCGAGCCAGGCCAAACCCAGGCTGAAGGACCAGTCGCCGGAGCGCAGCCCGACGAAGCGGTTCCAATAGAGCAGGAAAAAGACGAGCGTCAGAGCCGCCGTAATCGCCGCGCCGGCGACCAATGCCAGGCGTTCGCCGCGCCGGGAGCCGGAACGAGCGCGATCTTCCTTCATCAAATCGGCGAGCTGCATTACATCTCCACCGGCGGGATCAACAGATTTTCTTTCAGTTCCTCGCGATCGAGGAACGGAAACATATCTTCGAGCGGCGAAGACACCATGCGCCCGTCGGGCAGCCGGCGCGAGGCGAGGCGTGGCTCGAAACGTTGATCCGGATCGAGCATCACGTCGCACACGAAGGCTCCATCCGCGCGCAGCGCTTCGCGAATCGCTTCCGCGCAGTTTTCCGGCCATATACGGATGGAGGGGATCCCGTAAGCCCCGGCGAGCTTGATCGCATCCGGAAACGAAACGCCGCTTTCCGGACTTTCTCCGATTCGTTTGCCGAAAAACGAATCCTGCGTGCCGCGGATCGACAGATACCCGCCGTTGTTCAACACGAACAGCTTTACCGGCAGACGATAGTGCACCAGCGTTTGCAATTCCTGAATGTTCAGTTGAAGACTGCCGTCGCCGGCGAGACAAATGACCCGCTTGCCGCCGCGCGCCGCCGCTGCCCCGATCGCGCACGGCAGATCGTGACCCATCGACGCCGCGCCGGAATTGCTGATCAGCCGCTGCCCTTTCCGGAGACGCGCCGTTTGGTACGGTACGATGCAGGCGGTCGCGTTGCCGCAGACGACCGCATCGTCGTCATCTAATGCTTGAAATAGTTCATGGACGAAATGATACGGATTCAATCGCGCCACGCCGCGAGTTTTTCCATCCAACGCGGAGTAGCGCGCCACGCGCTCCTTGCACCACGCGACCCAATCGCCATGATCTATCGGATTGCCGGTCAATTGACGATTCATCTCTTCGAGAAACATGCGCAGATCGCAATGAACCGGCATCTCGGCGCGCACCGTCGGCTTGTTCAACTCCGCGGCGTCGACATCCACCTGAATCTTGAACGCGCCGCGTGCGAAGGATTGCCAGTTGTAGCTCACCTGGCGGATATTCAGCCGGCTTCCGAGAATCAGCAGAGTTTCCGCGTTCTGCACCGTAAAGTTGCCGGCGCGGCCGCCGATCGTTCCGGGGCGGCCGCAGAACAGCGGATGATCCGACGCGATCAGGTCATGCGTCCACGCCGTGGTGACCGGCGCGCCGAGCTTCTCCGCAACTTCCTGAAACAAGTCGACCGCGCCCGCAATGCGCACCCCCGATCCGGCCAGAATCACCGGCCGCGGCGAGCGCGCCATGCGCGCGATCACCTCACTCGCCTGTTGTTCCACGCCTGCTCGATCCCACCGCAACTGATCCGGATACGAGTCATAGGGAGCGAGCGCGGCCTCCTCCACCATGGCCGACTGCACATCCACCGGAATATCCAGCCAGCAGGGCCCGGGTCTTCCGTTCGTCGCGAGGTACCACGCTTTTTCAAGCTGATGGCGAATGCAGCGAGGCTCCATCACCATTTCCGCGTACTTGGTGATGCCGCGCACCATCGAAATGATGTCCACTTCCTGATCGCCGAGTTGGCGCAGTCCGGGAAGATCGTAGCTCGCCATGCAGGTTTCGCGCTTCACCTGGCCGGAAAGGATCAGCATCGGCACCGAATCGGTCCATGCGCCGAACACTCCGTTCAGTGCGTTGATGCCGCCGGGACCGGTGGTCACGTTGATTACGCCCGGTTTTCCCGTGATGCGCGCGTAGCCTTCGGCGGCCATCGCGCAGGCCTGTTCGTGATGATTTGAGATCGGGCGGATACGCTCGGCGCGAGCGAAGGCATCGTTCAGGAACATCGCGCCGCCGCCGGTCAGCAGAAAAACGTGTTCGACGCCCCACTCGGCCAGACGCTGGGCAATATAATCGGAGACTCGGATCACTCTTCTGTCTGATCGGCCGGGCGCGCCACGAGCATGAGATCCGGCGGCGCGGATTTGCTAAGGCGAACGCCTTAGGCGATGCCACGCCGCCGTGCGCCGGATCGCTTCAGAGAGATCCGTGTATTCATCGAGTTGCAGCTCGCTTCGGGCGCGCAACGTGGATGGTACGTAGCGCTCAGGCGTTCGCCCGGGGATGGGCCGGGTACGAATCTCAATCGGCGTCGCCGGCGCGACGATTTCCACGATCCGCTGCGCCAGGTGCGCGATATCGATGGCTGCTTCCGATCCGGCATTGTAGGCCCTCCCTGCTTCGCCTCGCGCCAGAATGGTCCATAGCCAGACCATCAGATCGGCGGCATATAAATAGGAGCGGACGGGCGTGCCGTCGCCGTGAATCACGATCGGCCGCGCCGCGAGCGCGTCGCCCAGAAAATTTCCCGCGGCAAAGTGCGCGTCCAGAGGCAGATGGGGGCCAAGAAACGCGAAACATCGCGCGATCTTCATCTCGATTCCGGTTTGATGCGACACCGTCGTGCACATCAACTCGGCGATACGCTTTCCTTCCCCGTAAGCGGAACGCGGGTCGAGCGGATCTGGCGCACCCATATAGCTTTCCGCAATATGCGGCATGTCCGGCGGTTGGCGTCCGTAGACAGCTCCCGAGCTGCACAGCAGCAGCTTTCGCGCATGCGAGTGCTGTGCGAAATCGAGCACGCGGCGCGTTCCGCCGGCAATAATCTCCAGCATTTCGAGCGGATGTTGATCGTTCAGCGCAGCGCTCGCGGGAGTTGCCGCGTGAATGATATGCGAAAACGAGCCTTCCGGGTAATCGAAGCGACGCACATCGCCCAAATGAAACGCGATCGCCGGATTCGAAGCGAGGCCGGGATTGCGCTCGAGAAATTTCTTGGGATCGCGGCTCAAAACCACGGCTCGCGCGTTCAGATCGAATCGCGCGTTGGCGCCCGCAAACGTCTCCAAAAGCCAATGTCCGAAGAATCCGGTTCCGCCGGTGATGAAAATCGACGCGCCCCGAAACTCCTCCCAAACGTTTCCGGCGCGGGCGAGCAACTGCTCGACATCGCGTTCAAGCATTCCATCGCTCATTGCGCAATGCTACCACCGGCCTTATAACAATCGGAATAACATTCCTGCCACCGGCCTTATAACGTTTGGAATAACATTCGGATCGCGGTTTTTGACCCGATTTGCGCCATATGACCCAGGATCGCCCGCGAAAGTCGCCCCCGCGAAATCCCGTCGAACG
>DATHCE010000387.1:0-11492 GCA_035319685.1 Bryobacteraceae bacterium
TTTCCAGACTTAGACAGATATTCGCTCTTTGTCGCCACATCGCTCCCGCACAAACGCCACATCCAGAGTTGGGTCGTTTATAACCGATACGAGGTTCCGTCCACGACGCGAGAGGATGTTGAAACCGAAGTCGTAGGCCCCAAATTCATCAATAATCGCAGTCTCGCGTTCGTAAATCTTTTCGCGGGTGCGCCTCTCGAACTCGTCTACGACGATCCAGACATGAAGCGTGCGGTTCTCAGCGGAAACGTATACGGCTTCAACCTCCGGCACCAAGGACATCTCCTGTCCTAGAAAGTTCTTGAGACTGAGCGGTTGGACTTCCACGGTTTTTCTCGCCTCCACTTCCATTGGATTGAGAAAGACGGGGCGCGCACTTCCCTCGCGATCCAAGAAAAGGACCTGCGCTTCCGAAGAGGTTGTGTAACAGCTCACCTTAAGCTCCTTCAATCCTACGGTACAACTGTCGTGGCACATCTGCCGTGGCGACGTTGGAAGAATTGACCAAGTACAATGGTTCACCATCAGGTTTCCATGCGTCAAGGCGGATGATGCTTGTCACGACTGCTTTCAACTTGATGGTCGTACCGTCGTGTAGGATGTAGGTATTCCATCCTTCCCGTTCGGTTTCGAATTCGACCTCTTCCCCAGGAACCATCTGCCCGTTGAAATTGTAGTCTCTCTTCACGATCTCTCTCCCTAGTCTGATCGGTCAGCCAACAAGCGCATTCTATAAGGCAAACAGCTTACCACTATAGCACCCCGTTGGAGGCAACTCCGGTTGCGACCAAAAACTCCATAGTAGTGCGAACAAATAGGATGTTTCCATCGTCGCCGTGGCATTCATTGCCTAAAATAGACTGACATAATGGGAACTGAGAATCAGCCGCGCGAGTATTAATAAATATGAATCGCTTCAGCGTCATTTTCGTCGCCGCAGCCATGGGAGCTTGCGCGCAAGCGCAGAACACGCCGTCATTCGAGGTCGCCTCCATCAAGCCAAACCATTCCGGCGAAGGGCGCGTCGGCTTTCAGATGCAGACCGGAGGCCGGTTCACCGCCAACAACATAACCGTCAAGCAACTCATTTTTTTCGCTTACGGGATCAAAGAAAATCAGCTTTCCGGCGGACCCTCGTGGATCGATTCCGACCACTTCGATGTTTCCGCCAAGCCCGAAACTCGCGCGACCGCCGATCAAGTCAAGCTGATGCTGCAATCGCTGCTCGCCGATCGCTTCCAACTCGTCTTGCACAAGCAGACCAAGGAACTGCCCGTCTACGTGCTGACGGTCGCCAAGGGCGGCCCCAAGATGCCCGAATCGAAACTTGCACCCGAACCGCCGAATCCCGAAACCGGCTCCGAACCCGGCCCCGGCCGAGGCCCTGGGAGGGGCCCTGGGCGGGGAATGATGCGTTTCGGCGGGGGCATCCTCGAAGCGCAGGCCGTCACCATTGCGGATTTCACCAATCAGCTTGCGATGGTCCTCGGCCGCAATGTAATCGATAAAACCGGCCTCGCCGGACGCTACGATTTCAGCTTGAAATACACGCCCGACGAAAACCAGATGGCGATGTTCCGCGGTCCGGGCCCGGCCGGAGGACCCGGCGCCGCCCCGCCGCCTCCCGATCCCAACGGCCCCTCGATTTTTGCGGCCCTTCAGGAACAGCTCGGGCTGAAGCTCGAAGCACAAAAGGGCCCGGTCGACGTCTATTTGGTAGAGAGGGTGGAGAAACCGACCCAGAATTGAGCAGCCGAAAACATCTGCGCATCGTGATCGCATTATTGGCCGCCTCCGCGCTCCACGCTGGCGAACAGCACGGCGTGGTGAAATTCGGCGGCCAGCCCGTTCCCGGCGCCATGGTGATCGCGTCGCAGCCGGATCACCGTTTCGCCGTGATCACAGATCTCGCCGGAAAATATTCCTTTCCCGATCTTGCCGATGGCGATTGGACCATCCAGGTCGAAATGCCGGGATTTGAAACCGTGAAGCGCCAGGTTACCGTTTCCGCGTCGCCGCCCGCCGTCGATTTTGATCTGAAAATGCTCCCGCTCGACCAGATCAAGGTGGACGCGGGCAAGCCCGGAGCCGTCCAGCCCGGAGCCGTCCAACCCGCCGCTCCGCCGAATAAACCCGAGCCGGGCCAAAACGATTCGAAACAACCCGCTCCGCCCCCGCCCGAACCCACCGACGAATCTCAGGACACCGCCGAGGGATTCCTCATCAACGGCAGCCAGAACAACGGAGCCGCCTCGCCGTTCGCGCAAGCCGCCGCGTTCGGAAATTTCAGAAAGGGACCGAACGGTCTCTATAACGGCGGCATCGGCCTTACGCTCGACAATTCGGCCTTGGATGCCCAGAGTTTTTCGCTCACCGGCCAGGCGACGCCGAAACCGGCCTACAATCGCCTCACCGGCCTGGCGACGCTCGGCGGTCCCATCCGCATCCCGCGCTTATTTCGCAACAGCCCGAATTTCTTCATCGGCTATCAGTGGTTGCGGAATCGCAACTCGGCCACTACCCCCGCGCTGGTGCCGAACGTGGACCAGCGCGATAGCGTCGCGAACGACCCCATCCAGCGCGCCTTGCTGAACCTGTATCCGATGCCGAATTTTTCCGGAAGCTCGCGGTTCAACTACCAGGTCCCGCTGGTCAGCGCGACGCATCAGGACAGCATGCAGTCGCGGCTGAATCAGGTTTTCAACGCTAAAAATCAGGCTTACGGAGGGTTTGCGTTTCAGAGCACGCGCGCCGATACACCCAGCCTGTTTGGATTCCTCGACACCACCGACACGCTCGGCATCAACTCGACCGCGAACTGGCGGCACACTTTCGGCACGCGCATTTTCGGGTTATTCGGCGTGCAGTTCAGCCGCCTGGCGACGCACGTCATTCCCTATTTTGAAAATCACGAAACCAGCGTTCCGGGCATCACCGGAACCGATCCATCGCCGATCGATGCGGGTCCGCCGACGCTGATCTTTGCGAGCGGCATCGCGTCCCTCACCGATTCGGTCCCCGCGCACAATCGCAATCAGACTACCGGCGTCTCCGCATCCGCGCTGTGGGCGCGCAACAAGCATAACCTTCAGTTCGGGTCCGATTTCCGCCGCCAGGAGTTCAACTATCTTTCGCAGCAGAACCCACGCGGAACCTTCACCTTCACCGGCGCGGCCACCGGGAGCGACTTCGGCGATTTTCTCGCGGGCATTCCCGACACCAGCGCCATCGCGTTCGGAAACGCCGACAAATATTTCCGCGAATCGGTCTACGATGCCTACATGAACGACGACTGGCGCGTCAGCCCGGAGCTGACCATCAACGCCGGCCTGCGCTGGGAATACGGCGCGCCCATCACGGAGCTGTATGGACGTCTGGCGAATCTCGATATCGCTCCTGGATTTTCCTCCGTCGCACCCGTCGTCGCGAGCGACCCGGTCGGTTCGCTCACCGGAACCAGGTATCCGGATTCGCTCATCCGGCCCGACAAGCACGGCGTCGAGCCGCGCGTCGCACTCGCCTGGCGTCCTGTGTCGGCGTCGTCGATGGTAATCCGCTCGGGCTACGGCGTCTACTACAACACGTCCGTCTATCAGAACATCGCGGCGCAGATGGCGCAGCAGTATCCCGAGCAAAATCCGCCATCGAAAAGCCTGATCGTTCAGAATAGCGCCGAATATCCGTTGACGCTCGCCAACGGATTTCCTGATATCCAGCAGGAAACCTTCGCCGTCGATCCGAATTTTAAGGTAGGCTACACGCAAAGCTGGAATGTTTCGGTGCAGCGCGATCTTCCCGGATCGCTGGTCATCAGCGCGGCGTATCTCGGCATCAAAGGCACGCGCGGAATGCAGGAATTTTTGCCCAACACGTACCCGCTCGGCGCAGCGAATCCGTGCCCGTCCTGCCCCACCGGGTTTACGTATCTCGCTTCGAATGGAAATTCGACGCGCGAATCCGCGCAGTTGCAGTTGCGCCGGCGTTTGCAGAACGGCCTGCTCGCGTCGCTGCAATATACCTTCTCCAAATCCATCGACGATTCCGCCCTCGGCGGGCGCAATCAGGCGCAATCGGTGATCGCGCAGAACTGGCTGGACCTCGCCGCCGAGCGCGGCCTCTCGACCTTCGATCAACGCCATCTGATCAACGCGCAGATCCAGTACACCACCGGCATGGGACTGCGCGGCGGAACCTTGGGGAACGGATGGCGTGGCGCCGTGTTCAAGGAATGGACCCTCGGAACGACGATCACCGCGGGCACGGGCATGCCGCTGACGCCGGTCTATCTCGCCGCGGTCGCCGGGACCGGCGTTACCGGAAGCATCCGTCCCGATTACACCGGCGCGGCATTGTACGCGGCTCCTGCGGGACTTTTTCTGAATCCCGCCGCCTACACCGCACCGCCCGCGGGCGAGTGGGGCAACGCGGGACGCGATTCCATCACCGGGCCGGATCAGTTCACGCTGAACGCCACGCTCGGGCGCACGTTTCGTCTCTCCGATCGCTTCAATCTCGACCTGCGCGGGGACGCAACCAATGCGTTGAATCACGTTACGTTTCCCACCTGGGTCACCACCATCACCAGCGCGCAATTCGGTTTGCCCACCTCGGCCAACGCGATGCGCAGTCTCCAAACCACCCTTCGCGTGAGGTTCTGAATGCGGATATCCATGGCGTTTTTCTTCGTCGCGACCGCGTATGCGCAGTTCACCGCCAACACGCAACTGGTCGTCGAAACCGTCGACGTGAAGGATAAAAGCGGCAAGCCCGTCGAAGGCCTGACCGCGAAAGATTTCACCGTCACCGAAGACGGCGTCGCCCAGACCATCAAGTTTTTCGAGTATCAAAAGCTCGACGAAACCCCCGAGCCGTTGCCGCCCTCCAACGGCGCGCGAGCCAGAATCGTCGACAAGCTCGTGCCCACGCAAATCGCGGCCGAGCAGCCCGGCAACACGCGCTATCGCGACCGCCGCCTGCTCGCTTTGTATTTCGACATGACCGCCATGCCGCCGCCCGATCAGTTGCGCGCGCTGAACGCGGCGGAAAAATTCATCAGGACGCAGATGAATTCTTCGGATCAAATGGCCATCCTGAGATTTTCCGGCGGCGCCGTTCAGGTGCTGAACGATTTCACCACCGATCGCGATAAATTGCTGACCGTGGTCGAAACTCTGATCGTCGGCGAAGGATCGGGCAACGAGGAGACCACCAACGACGACAGCACCCCCGACACCGGCGCGGCGTTCGGGCAGGACGACACCGAATTCAACATATTTAATACCGACCGCCAGCTTTCGGCGCTTGAAACCGCGGCGAAAATGTTGGGGAATTTGCGCGAGAAAAAAGCGCTGATTTATTTCGCCAGCGGCCTGCGCTTGAACGGCGTCGACAATCAGGCGCAGCTTCACGCCACCGTCAACGCCGCCGTTCGCGCCGGCGTTTCCTTCTGGCCGATCGATGCGCGCGGCCTGGTCGCGCAGGCTCCCCTCGGCGATGCGACGTCGGGCTCGCCGGGCGGCATCGGAATGTACAACGGCAACTCCGCGCTTGCCGTGGTCAACAATTTTCAGCATTCGCAGGACACTTTGTGGACGCTCGCCGGCGATACCGGCGGCAAGGCGCTGCTCGATTACAACGATCTGACTCGGGGCATCACCGAGGCGCGCGCGGCGTTTTCGAGCTACTACATTCTCGGGTATTACACGACCAATGAAACGCTCAACGGAAAATTCCGCCGCATCAAAATTTCTCTCAGTAACACGCAGGCGAGCCTCGATTATCGCCAGGGATATTTCGCCGGCAAGCAATTCAACAAATTCACCGCCGCCGATAAGGAACGCCAGCTCGAGGACGCTTTGATGCTCGGCGATCCCATCACGGAGCTGACCATCGCGATGGAGGTCAACTATTTTCAGTTGAATCGCGCCGAATATTTCGTTCCCGTTGCGGTGAAAATTCCGGGGCGCGAACTGGCGCTCGCGCGCCGCGGAGGAGCCGAGCACACGCTCATCGATTTCATCGGCGAAATCAAGGACGAATTCGGCTCCACGATGTCGAACGTGCGTGACAAGATCGACATCAAGCTGACCGGCGAGACCGCGGCGCAGCTCGCCAAACGCCCCATCCAGTACGACACCGGCTTCACGCTGCTTCCCGGAAAATACACCATCAAATTTCTCGCCCGCGACTCGGAAACCGGCCGCATCGGGACCTATCAAGCCACCTTCGTGATCCCGAATCTCAACAAAGTCGCGACGCGCATTCCCATCAGCTCCGTCGTGCTGAGCAGCCAGAAAGTCGATCTCAAGGACGCGCTCTACAGCGTGAAAAAAGATACCGCGGAGAACGTGAATCCGCTTGTTCAGAATGGGCAGAAACTGATTCCCAACGTCACGCGCGTGTTCTCGCGCAGCCGGGAGATTTACGTGTATCTTGAAGCCTACGAACCCGGCGCGGCCGATGTGCAGCCGCTGGTCGCCTTCGTCAGTTTCTATCGCGCCGATACCAAAGCGTTCGAATCCGAGCCGGTTCAAATCAAAAACGAAACGGGATCGAAACTGAAAACGGTGCCCGTGCGATTCACCGTGCCGCAGGATGCGCTCGCGCCGGGCGAGTACACCTGCCAGGTCACCGTGCTCGATCCGATGGGGCAAAAAGCCGCGTTCTGGCAAAGCACCGTCATGCTTGTGCCATAGTAGTTCGCATGCGTTTGTTTCTGCTGGTCGGCTGCGCGTGCCTGGCGATGGCCCAGGATCGCGTCGCGCTCGAAAATGATTCGGTGCGCATCATCAACGTCATCGAGCAGCCGCACCAAAAAACTCCGCTGCACCAGCACGATTTCAATCGCGTGATCGTCTATCTCGACTCGGGCGAAATGCGCACGACCTATGAAGACGGCCGTTCAGAGGTGACGCGCTACAAAGCCGAACAAGTCACCTGGAGCCTCGCCGGCGGAAAACACATCACCGAAAATATCGGCGCGAAGCCGATACACATCATTGAGATCGAATTGAAGAAGCCCGCGCCCCAAACGCCGCCGCATCTCGACCCCGCGATGGACCCGGTTCATACGGATGCCAAACACAACATCGTCCTGTTCGAGAACGATCAGGTGCGCGTGTTCCGAAACTGGCGCGAACCCGGCGCATCGGAAACGATGCACTCTCACATCGGCGCCGGACGCGTGGCCGTGTTCCTGACCGGCGTTCACGCCAGCATCAAATCGGCCGATGGAAGCATTGACGAGTTGAACGCGCCCGCCGGTGAAGCGCGCTGGAGCGGTCCGGCGACGCACATGGCCACCAACATCGGCCCGCGCCGCTTCGACATGATCATCGTCGAAGTGAAATAATCGCGGTTACATCATCGCCGGCGGTGGAGCGGGCTCGTCGGGGCGGCCGGCTTTCGACAGCGGCACCAGAATCATGACCGATGCGAGCAGCAGCATCATGCCGAAGCCTGCGATGTAGGACGGTTCCTTAAAAATCTCCGGGATGTGCAGGTCTTTAAACTTGAAGGTTGCAAACAGCAGACCGGTGAGCGCTTCTCCGGCGATCAGGCCGCTTGCGATCAGGATGCCGATGCTGTCGATGCGCGCGCGCTGCGCTTCGTTGTAGCCGCGGGCGCGGGCGCGCGATTCCGTGATCCAGCGCAACATGCCGCCCACGAAAATCGCGGCCGTCGTGGGGAAGGGAAGATACATGCCGACCGCGACCAGCATCGGGCTTTTCACTTTCACCATGACCAGCGCGAGGCCGAACAATGCGCCGGTGACCACCAGCGGCCACGCCATTTCTCCTCCCACGATGCCCTGCGCGAGCGCGGCCATCAATCCGGCTTGCGGCGCCGGCAGCGCGCGATCGCCGAAGCCTGTTCCTCCGCTCTTGACGTTGGCGACTTGCAGAATATACAGCGCCCAATACATCACCGAGCTGGCGACGACGACGGCGATCAGCTCGACGATCTGAATCGAGCGCGGAGTGCCGCCGAGAATGTAGCCGGCCTTGAAATCCTGAAGCAGCTCGCCCGCGACGGCCGAAGAAACGCAGACCACGGCCGCGACTCCCAGCACGACCGCGACGCCACCCGGTCCCGAGACGCCGAGCGCAACCATCAGCAACGCCGCGATGATCAGCGTCGAAAGCGTGAGACCGGAGACCGGGTTGTTCGACGATCCGATCATGCCCACCAGGTTGCCGGAAACGGTGGCGAAGAAAAATCCGACGATCAGCATCACCATGGCGGCGACGATGCCCGCGACGACCAGGCCCGAAATATAGATGTACAGCGCGATCATTGCGAAGAACACGACGCCAATCAGACCAAAGACGGTTTTCGATTGCATGTAGCGTTCGGTGCGCAACATCGATTCGAGCGGCGGCGCGCCGTGGCGAACTTCCGAGAGCGCGCGGCCCAGGCTCGACGTCAGATTGGTGCCCATCTTGATCAGCGTGTACGCCGCGCCGACAAGCATCCCTCCCACCGCAAGGGGCCGCACGACGTAACGCCAGATGGCTGCCGATTGCGCGGCCCATCCGGCGTCGGTAACTCCTGCGGGCATGAACTGGGTGAGCGAGGGGCCCAGGAAATACATCATCAGCGGAACCAGCACGCCCCACGCGAGCACGCCTCCGGAGAATTGCAGCGCGGCGAGCTCGGGCCCGATGACGTAGCCGACGCCCAGGTAGGCCGGGCTGACGGTGGGCGCGGAGATGAACGACGTGGCGCCGGTTTTGAGCGTGTTGTTGCCGCCCAGACGCACGATGCTTTTTCCGAGCGTGCCGATGCGGATCATGAAATCCTGGTCGACGGCGAACAGCTTCAGCTCGCCCAGCGATTGGATCAGCGCCGCGAATCCCATGCTCCAGAACAGAAATTTCGCAGCGCCGGCGCCGCGCCGCCCGGCTTTGTGAATCTCGGACGCGGCCACCGATTCGGGAAACGGCAGCGACGGATCTTCCACCATCACGCGGCGAACCAGCGATACGAACAGCACGCCGAGCACTCCGCCGACGATCATCAGCGCGGTCGATTTCCAATACGCGTGCGCGGGATCGAAGGAGACCCACGAGCCCGCCATCAGAAACGCGGGCAGCGTGAAGATGGCGCCGGCCGCGACTGCTTCGCCAATGGATCCGGCAGTTCGCGCGATGTTCTCTTCCAGGATCGACCCCTTCACGGCGCGCAGCACGGCCATTCCGATCACCGCCGCCGGGTACGTCGCGGCGATCGTGATGCCGGCGCGCAAGCCGAGATACGCGTTGGCGAATCCGAGCACGGCGGTCATCACCAGGCCCAGCAGGACCGCTCGCAACGTCATTTCCCTCATGCTGACGTTTTGGGGGACAAACGGACGATATTCGGTTTTCATGTGAACGCTCGATCATATCAGAACTGCGCGGGGCTCGATAAAATGAAGGTTCAACGTGACCAAAGCGATTTGTCTTTTGAGCGGAGGGCTCGATTCCTCGACGTGCCTGGGTGTCGCGCGCCGCGACGGATACGAATGCTACGCGCTGTCGTTCGATTATGGGCAGCGGCATCGGATTGAGCTGGAGGCGGCGGCGCGGGTCGCGAAATTTTTCGGCGTCCGCGAGCACCGCGTCGCGCGCATCGACCTGCGCGCGCTCGGGGGCAGCGCGCTGACCGCGGACATTGACGTGCCGAAGCATAAGGACGGGACCGGCGAGATCGGCGCAGGCATTCCGGTCACCTACGTTCCGGCGCGCAACACCATTTTTCTCGCGTTCGCGATGGCGTGGGCAGAGGTGCTCGAATCGTCCGACATATTTATAGGCGTGAATGCGATCGATTATTCGGGATATCCGGATTGCCGTCCGGAGTTCATCGCGGCGTTCGAGACGATGGCGAATCTGGCGACGAAAACCGGCGTGGAAGGGCGCACGCATCTGCGGATTCACACGCCGCTCGCCGCGCTGAACAAGGCGGCGATCGTGAAGCTGGGGCAAGAGGTCGGGCTCGATTTCGCGCTGACCCATAGCTGCTATGATCCCGATGAGCAAGGACGGCCGTGCGGGCTGTGCGATTCGTGCGTGCTGCGCCGCAAGGGATTTTTCGAGGCGGGCGTGGATGATCCGTTGTCGCGAAAGACTCGCGCATGAAAATTTCCGAGATTTTTTATTCGATCCAGGGCGAGGGCGTGCTCGCCGGCGTTCCGAGCGTGTTCGTCCGCACCAGCGGCTGCAATCTGCGCTGCACCTGGTGCGATACGGCGTACACGTCGTGGTCGCCGGAGGGGTGCGATATGTCGATCGAAGAAATTGTGCGCGAGGTGCGCGTTCATCCTTCCAGGCATGTCGTCATCACGGGCGGTGAGCCGATGCTGTTCGAGGAGACGGTCGGGCTGACTCGCGCTTTAGAGTCGCATATCACGATCGAAACCGCCGGGACGATTTACAAGCCGGTGAAGTGCGATTTGATGAGCATCTCTCCGAAGCTCGCGAATTCCATTCCGGTCGATCGCGAGAGCGGGCGCTGGGCCGCGCAGCACGACCGGTTGCGGTATCAGCCTGAGGTGTTGAGGCGGCTCATCGGCGAATATGAGTATCAACTCAAATTTGTCGTGTCGTCGCCGGAGGATTTGGGTGAAATTGCAACGATCGTGGACCAGGCCGGCGCGGATCGCGAACGCGTGATGCTGATGGCGGAAGGGACCGACGCCGAAACGATTCGCCAACGCGCGCAGTGGATCGCGGAGGTGGCCAAGCGCGAAGGATTCCGATACAGTCCGCGGCTGCATATCGATCTGTGGGGGAATCGGCGCGGTGTTTAGGTCCCGCCTTTAGGTCTCGCCTTCGGGTCTCGCCTTCAGATCTCGCCTTTAGGTCTCGCCTTCACGTCTCGAGGAAGCGGAGCGCTTTTCGGGCCGTGGTGCTGAGCGGAATTTCGCTCCATTCCGCTGGCGGGAACCAGCGATGATCCGTGGTCCGTCGCGCCGCGCGCGCTTCGCGGACTACGAAGCGGTACCGATGATGCGTGATCGAGTGGCGGAATTCGCCGATCGTTGCGCCGATGCGGACGCCGTCGAACGGTTCGGGGAGATCCCAGAATCCGGCGACGCGCGGGCTGGGAACGAGCAGCAATTTTTCGCCGCGGCGGATGATCAGTAACGTTTTTTCGATGCGAATCGTTTCCGGCTTTGGTTTCCTGAGCGGAAGCGAGTGCTCGGTGCCGGCTTTGCGCGCTTCGCAATGGCGCGCAAGCGGACACGCGGCGCAATGGGGGTCGTGAGGCGTGCAGACGGTTGCGCCGAGCTCCATCATCGCCTGATTCCATCGGCCGGGGTTGGTTCGATCGAGCAGGCGATCGGCTTCTATCCGGACCCGCGCGTCAACCTTATTGAGCAGGCGAATGATGACGCGACGGACGTTGCCGTCGACGGCGGCGTGCGGCAGATCGAAGGCGATGCTCGCGACGGCGGCCGCGGTGTAGTCCCCGATGCCGGCGAGCGCGCGAATCGATTCGTAATCGCC
>DATHCE010000388.1:0-2459 GCA_035319685.1 Bryobacteraceae bacterium
GTTCGGTTTGATCCTGCCACTGCGAACATCAACTTGCTGAGTTCGGCTAATTTCGGTTCACTCACCAGCACGTTAACGCAGCCGCGGTCGATGCAGTTCGCGCTGCGGTATCAGTTCTAGATTCAGCAACGGATGGTTCAAGAGGGCGGGCGTTCGCGCCTGCCCTTTTTGTTTTTTAAGAGGCGCCGGTTGCGCCACAGTACCATGTTTTCGCCACGAATGAACACGAATAAACACAAATCCATTCGTGTTCATTCGAGTCCATTCGCGGCCAAAATGGGCGGCGCTGTCACTTTCGAGAGCGGCGCGCCAGATCCCGGCACGCCTCGAAATTGCGACGCGCGTCGGGGAAATCGGGCTGGAGCTTCAGCACGGCGTCGAATTCCTGCGCGGCCTGCTGATAGCGCTCCAGGTTCGCGAGCGCGCTCGCCAGGTTGAAATGCGCGCGGATGTAATCCGGCTGCAAGCGCACGGCGGATGCGAACTCGGCGGCAGCCTTTTCAAAATCGCCGGTGGCGGCGAACGTGTTGCCGAGATTGAAATGCGCCTCGGCGTTTGACGGCTTCAGACGAACCGCCTGGGCGAACTGCGCCATCGCTTCGGATGGCCGGTCCATCGCAGCCAGCAGGCGGCCGAGATTGTAATGCGCGTCGGCGTCGTCCGGCTGGATGCGGAGCGCGTGCGCAAACTCCCCGATCGCGTCTTCGGTGTGACCCTCCTGGCCCAGAACGGTCGCCAATCCGGAGACCGCGTCTTCGTTTTCCGGCTCGATCGCGAGTGCGGCGCGATACTGCTGCTCGGCCTGGTCGAGCATTTCGCGCCGGCGCAGCGCGGCGCCCAGGTTCACGTGCGCCGTAGCCGATTGGGGCTCCAGCCGGACGGCCTGCGTCAGGTGCGGAACGGCTTCCTCCACGCGCCCTTGGGCGAGCAGCGCCTGGCCGAGATTATTCTGCCCTTCGGCGAATCCCGGCTGGATCTCGACGGCGCGCTTGAAATCAGCGATTGCCTCCGCCGCGCGTCCGGCATCGCGCAACGCGTTGCCGAGATTCTCGTAGGCCACGTAGTTCCGATCGGTCGAATCGATGGCGCGCTCAAAAAGGCGGATGCTGTCGCGCCAATATCCGGTGTCGATTGCCGCCGCGATGGTCCACGCCACGCACGCGGCCGCGGGTAGTCCGAAGATCGTCGCTTTCCAGCGCGGCGCGCGCCGCGCGAGGTCCGCCGCGCCGAATGCGACCATGATCGAGACGCCGATCAACGGAATGTAAGTGTACCGGTCGGCACGCGACTGCACACCGACCTGCACCAATCCGATGACCGGAGTCAGCGTGATTATGTACCACAGCCAGCCGACGGTCAGGTAATGCGGAGCGCGCCGGCTGAGCGTGACCGCCGTAATCGCGGCCAATGCCGCGCCCGCCGCGATCGCCATCCACACGGGAATCGGTGAAAAGGGATAGAACACGGCGAGCTTTGCCGGCCAGAAAAACTTCTATACATAAATGCAGCCGGAGACCAGCGCGTTGGCGATGCGCGAGCCGGGCGGAATCTGTGCGAGGCTCGAAACCGCGCCGGCGCGTTGCTGCACCATGTAGGTGATCGCCGCCGAGGCTGCCGAGAGCGCGAAGAGCGGGATTTTTTCGATGATCACGGTCTTCGAAAACGGTCGCTCGCGCCAGTAATCGACCAGCAGCAAGACCGCCGGCAGGGTCACCAGCATCGGCTTGGACATCAATCCGCACGCGAACAGCGCAAGCAACCCGGCGTAGCGGATCCCGTTCGGACGATCGAGGTAGCTCAGGTACGCCCACAGCGTGAGCATCGAGAACAGGCCGCTCAGCACATCTTTCCGCTCCGCGACCCACGCGACGGATTCGACGTGCAGCGGATGAATCGCGAAGACGAAGGCCACAAACGCGGCCGGCCAGCGTACGCCGGCGACGCGCCGGACCCAGGCGAACAGCAGCAGCGCGGAGGCCGCATGCAAGGCCATGTTGATCAGATGATGCCCGCCGGCCCACATTCCGAACATTTGCCCAGCGACGAGATGCGAGAGCCGGGTGAGCGGAAGCCAGTTCGCGTCTTCGGTGGAGGTGAACGCCCAAGCGATGTTCTGCGGAGTCAATCCGCCGCGCACGTGCGCATTCGCGCTCACGTAATCAGGATCGTCGTAGTTAATGAAATCAAAGGCGTGGACTTGTGCGTAGACGGCGAGGGTCGCGACCAGCAACCCGGTTGCGATCCAGAGATCGGGCGCGCGCGACTGCGCCGGTTTCTGATCCATCACCTGTTCGACCACCTGTTGCACGGCGGTCGCGCGCCGCCGGTCCCGCTTCATTTATTCATCCTGCCATAGCGGGCCCGGCGCGGAGGTTCATGCAACAATGAAGTCATAACGATGACGGGTTCTGAAACGCGCCAGAAATTTCTCGACTATTTCGCCCAGCGAGGCCATCGCG
>DATHCE010000389.1:0-3881 GCA_035319685.1 Bryobacteraceae bacterium
GCCGGTGTCGTAGACCGTATCGGAAACCATGTGCCCGCGCGCGACCGTGCCTTCGGGAGGCACGCGGCTGTCGCGATGATCGGTGAACAGATCGTTCTGCATCTGCGGCTTGAATTTTTCCTGGATCTTCATGTCGTCCCAGATCTGCAACGGCGGCGTGCGCTGCACGTTCGAGCAGCCCTGCAAGAACAACAGCGCCAGAAAAATGCAAGCCAGTGGAAGAGCGCAATACCCGCTGATCCACAGCAATCCATTCTGATTCCGCGTGGTCAGCGTCCATTCCGGACCGACTCCTGACTCCGCGTATTTTGCCTCCGTCCCGGACTGACTTCTCAGCAGCGTCATCCTTCCACTACCTCCACCGTCCCGGCGCCGACGCTGCGCAGATGCTCGGCCGTGCGGTGCGCGTCGAAGTTGGGATCGTTCGCCTCGATCACCAAAACGAAGCGATCGTCGCTAATGCGATGGGCGTTGCGGTAATTGAGCGACGGATGATAGAGACGCGGCAGCCCGTTCAGCGCCAGCATTCCGATGACGCTCGCAAACGCGGAGAACAAAATGGTCAGCTCGAAAGCGATCGGAATCGAGAACGTAAAATCGAACAGCGGCTTTCCGCCGATCACCAGCGGATAATTCTTTACCCCGCACCACCACAACAGCGTCTCTGCGGCGGCCGTGCCGCACAAGCCGATCGAGATGACGATCCAGCCCAGCTTCGAATACGGAATCCCCAGCGCGTCGTCGATGCCATGGACGGGAAATGGCGTCATCGCGTCGAGCTTGGTATAGCCCATCTCCCGGATCCTGCGCCCGGCGTCCACCAGATCGTGCGGATCCTCGAACTCGCCCATCACCGCGTACACTTTGTCGGCGCCGATGCCGAGCTTGTCTTTTATCTGTTCCGGGTCGAAGTTCATCTCGTCAGAACCTCCGTCTCCTGGCCTTTGAAGAATCGTTTTTCGTGTGCGAGCACGCCTTTGACTTCCGAGATCGCGATCATCGGCAGGAACCGGGCGAAAACCAGAAACAGCGTCAGGAACAACCCGATGGTGCCGATGAAGGTGCAGATATCGACCCAGGTGGGATGGAAAAAGCCCCACGAGGTCGGCATAAAGTCGCGCGTCAAACTGGTCGCGATGATCACGAATCGCTCAAACCACATGCCGATGTTGGTGGTGATCGAGATCACGAACATCACCCACAGATTGGTTCGCAGTTTCTTGAACCAATACAGCTGCGGGATGAAAACGTTGCAGGAATACATCGACCAGGCGGCCCACCAGTAAGGTCCGAACGCGCGATTGAGGAACGTGAACCGCTCATACATGTTGCCGCTGTACCAGGCGATGAAGAACTCGCAGGCGTACGCGTAGCCGACGATCGATCCGGTCACCAGGATGATCTTGTTCATGTTTTCCAGGTGCTTGATGGTGATCAGATTTTGAAGATTCAGCGCCCAGCGCGCGATCAGCAGCAGCGTCATCACGCAGGCGAAACCGGAAAAAATCGCGCCGGCGACGAAATACGGCGGAAAAATCGTGGTGTGCCACCCCGGAATCACCGAAGTCGCAAAGTCGAAGGAAACGATGGTGTGCACGGAAAGCACCAGCGGCGTCGAAATGCCCGCCAGAATCAGATAGGCCGCTTCATAATTGCGCCAGTGCCGGGCGGAGCCTCGCCAGCCCAGCGCCAAAGCGCCGAAAACAACCTGGCGAATCCTGGTCACCGCGCGATCGCGCAGCGTCGCCAGATCCGGAACCAGTCCGGTGAACCAGAACAGCAGCGATACGGTGAAATACGTCGACACGGCGAACACGTCCCAGATCAGCGGCGAGCGAAAATTCTGCCACATGTTCAGATCCGTGTTCGGCACCGGAAACAGCCAGTAGGCGCGCCACGGACGGCCGGTATGGAACAGCGGGAAAATGCCCGCGCACATCACCGCGAAAAGCGTCATCGCTTCGGCCGACCGGTTGATCGACGTCCGCCATTTCTGCCGGAACAGGAACAGAATCGCCGAGATCAGCGTACCGGCGTGGCCGATACCGATCCAGAACACGAAGTTGGTGATGTCCCACGCCCACCCGATGGGCCGGTTGTTGCCCCACACGCCGATGCCGGTCGCGACCAGATAGGTCAGCATGGCGCCGAGCATCGCCGTGATGGACGCCGTGACGCCCAGCGTGATCCAGTATTTGAGCGGCGTCTTCTGCACGTCGCCTTCGACGATCGAGCTGATCTGCTCGGTCACGGCGTGAAGGTCCTTGGCCCGCACCAGTGGCGGGTTGACGTCGATCAGAGCCGGATCTTGTGTAACCGCGATATCAGACATGTTTGCTTCCTGAGTATTTCTGCTGGATCATGCCAACTCCGGATTTTCATTGCGCAGCCGCGCCAGATAGGTTGTGCGCGGCCGCACGTCGAGCTCGGCCAGCATGGCGTAATTGCGCTCCTGTTTTTTCAATTTCGCCACGCGGCTCGCCGGATCGTTGATGTTTCCGAACACGATCGCGTCGGCCGGACAGGTCTGCTGGCACGCGGTCTGGATTTCGCCGTCTGCAATCGCGCGCCGGCCTTCGCCCTTGGCCTTGATCTTGGTTTCCTGAATGCGCTGCACGCAGTAGGTGCACTTTTCCATGACGCCGCGCATGCGCACGGTCACGTCCGGATTGTGAACCATGTCGTAAATTCCCGGATCGTGCTTGTGGAAATTCAGGAAATTGAAATGCCGCACCTTGTAAGGACAGTTGTTGAGGCAGTATCGCGTTCCGACGCAGCGGTTGTAGACCATGTCGTTCAGCCCCTCGGGGCTGTGCGTGGTCGCCGCAACCGGGCAAACGTTTTCGCACGGGGCGTTTTCACACTGCATGCACGGAACCGGCTGCTCGACCGCTCGCGGATCGTCTTCCGGCCCGACGAAGTATCGATCCATGCGGATCCAGTGCATCTCGCGTCCGCGCAGCACCTGCTCTTTGCCGACTACCGGAATATTATTTTCGGCCTGACAGGCGATCACGCACGCATTGCAACCCGTGCAGGCCATCAGATCGATCGACATGCCCCACTGGTTGCCTTGGCTGTAAATAATTTGCGGATAAATGCTCTGAAGCTCGGGAACTTCGGACTTTTCTTCCACGCTATTGGGATTCTTGACGAATTCCTCGATGGTCACTTCGCGATAGAGCGGCCGGTCGTGCATCCGGTCGCCCGTGCCGTGCTCCTGCGTCGTCGCGTGCTGGTAGGTGGCGCCGGTCGGCGCGATCGAAACTCCATCGGCGAACCAGAGCGAGTCCGAGGTGCGGATCAGGTTCGCGTTAAACCCGACGTCCTTGCCGACACGTCCGCATTTCGCGCGTCCGTAGCCGAGCGAAATCACGACCGCCTGATCGGCCAGTCCGGGCTGCACCCACACCGCCGCTTCCATCTTGAAATTGCCGTGCGAAATGGCGACCACATCGCCGTCGTTCAGGTTCTGTGCGCGGGCCGTCGCCGGATTGATCAGCGCCGCGTTGCCCCAGGTCAACTTGGTCATCGGGTCCGGCGCTTCCTGCATCCAGCCGTTGTTGGCGAAGCGGCCGTCCCAGGTCGACGCGCTGGGAACAAAGGAAACTTCGATGCCGCTGGTCGACGCCTTGGGCTCCGCCGCAAGCGCGGCCGCCACCTTTTTAGCATCCGCGGCAACCTTCACCGGCGCGAGCGGCTTCACCGACGCGATCAACCCGTCATTGAGGGCCTTGCGCCAGATTTGTTCTTTATCCTTCTCTTTAGCGAAATCCTTCTCTTTAGCGAACTGATCGAGCCAATAATTCTTGACGATGTCGTAGGCCCTTTGGTCCATCGTGTCGAGAACCATTGCGACCATTTCGGACGGCGTCTTGCCG
>DATHCE010000390.1:0-9056 GCA_035319685.1 Bryobacteraceae bacterium
ATCGCTTGCGAAATATAAAGGAATGGAGGCCGCGGAAGCACCTGCCGTCAATTACACGGCCGAGGTTGCCATCTCCGGCGAACCCGGCGAAGAGGAAGTGGAAAACGAGTACGACGAGCCGATCCATTATCCACCCGAGAACGCGCTTCCCGATGCTCCCGAGCATTTGGCTGCGGAAGCGGCGCCGGAGCCGAGCGCCGAAGCCTCGCCGCTGCCGGTAGAGGAGCCGCCAGTCGAAAAGGCGCGGGTTCGAGAGACCGCGCCGGAAGCCGTTGAGGAATCCGCCGGTTCCGAAGAACAGGCGGAAGCCGAAGCGGAGACGGGGCCGCTGGTCGCGTCCATGCTCGATGAGGATGAGGATCGCGACATTCAGGAGATGATCCTGAGTCACGCCGAAGGTCTGGAGGAAAGCGGCGACATCGAAGTGCTGGGGGAGGCGGAGGAATCCGGGGAAGAAGGCGAATCGCCGGAAGCCGGGGCTTCCACGGCCGAACCCGAGACCGGCAGCGCGGCGGTACGGGAGCGCGGAGGCCGATACCCGCATCGCGTTTCGCGCCGCATGCGCCGCCGTGCGCGCGGAGGTCCGCATCCGGAGCAGGCACGCGGTCCCATGCCGGCGCCGGCAGCCGAGCGCACCGTCGCGCGGCCGGTTGCGGCGCCGGGCACGTCGATTTCCGACATGCTCAAGGAAGGCCAGGAGATCATCGTTCAGATCGCCAAGGAGCCGTTGGGGCAAAAGGGCGCGCGCATCACTTCCCATATCGCGTTGCCGGGGCGGTACGTCGTCTATATGCCGACGCTCGAGCACATGGGCGTATCGCGCAAAATTTCGAGCGATGAAGAACGCCAGCGTCTGAAACGGATCCTGCAAGGGCGGCGGCCGGGACCTGCGGGCGGATTCATCACACGTACGGCAGCCGAAGGCCGCACCGAGGAAGAGATCGCCGCGGACATGGCGTTTCTCTACAACCTGTGGGCGGATATTCGCGCCAAGGCGGAGAGGAAACCGGCGCCGGCGCTGCTGCATCACGATCTCGACATCGTGCAGCGCATTCTGCGGGACCAGTTGGCCGACACGTTCAAAGCGATCTGGATCGACAATGAAGAGACTTACGAGAGCGTGCTGCGTTTTGTCGAGCGCTTCCAGCCCGCGCTGGTCGGCAAGGTGAAGCTGTACACGCGCGATGCGCCGATTTTCGATGCGTTCTCGGTCACCGCCGAACTCGAAAAGGCGCTGCGGCCGAAAGTCTGGTTAAAATCGGGCGGATTCATCGTCATCAATCAGACCGAAGCGCTGGTGGCGATCGATGTCAACACCGGCAAGTACGTGGGCAAGACCAATCGCCTGGAAGACACGATCGTCAAGACGAATATGGAGGCGATCAAGGAGATTGTGCGCCAGGTGCGGCTGCGCGACCTGGGCGGCATCATCGTGATCGACTTCATCGATATGGACGAGCGCAAGAATCGCCAGAAGGTGATGCAGGCGCTCGAGGAGGCGATGCGCGTCGATCGCGCGCCGTACAAAATTCTCCAGTTCAACGATTTCGGTCTGGTCGCGATCACCCGAAAACGGGTGAAGCAATCGCTCGAGCGGACGCTGTGCTCGCCATGCCCGCACTGCGACGGCGCGGGATACATCAAGAGCGTGCAGACGGTAGTCAGCGAAATTTTGACCGAGGCGCGCAAGATGGCGTCGAGCGTGGAAGGCAAGGACGTGATGCTGCGCGCGCATCCGGATGTCGCCAAGGTGCTGAAGTCGCATCAGAACAAGTATCTGGAAGAGCTCGAAGAGGTGCTGAGGCGCCCGGTGCTGGTGAAGAGCGACCCGCTGCTGCATCACGAGAAGTTCGATCTGGCTTAGGGCCAACCGTGAGATCGCCCGGAAACAAAAAAAGGCCCGAATCTCTCTATTCCCATCGGGCATCTGTTCATCAGCAGCACCTTGTGAAATAATCCGGAAGAGGTTTCCAACAATGGCAGATTACGCGCACCCCGAAATGTTGGTGTCGACCGAGTGGGTCGCCCAGCACGCGAAAGATCCCAGCGTCCGCGTGGTTGAAGTGGACGTCGATACGAATTCCTATCAAGAAGGCCATGTGCCTGGTGCGATCGCCTGGGCCTGGACCACGCAGCTTTGCGATACCACGCGGCGCGACATTCTCTCCAAGAGCCAGTTCGAAAAGCTCATGTCGAACTCCGGCATTTCCAACGACACCACGGTCGTGCTCTATGGCGACAACAACAACTGGTTTGCGGCGTGGGCGCTGTGGCAGATGAACATGTATGGCCACAAGAACGTGAAGCTGATGAACGGCGGACGCAAGAAGTGGCTCGCCGAAGGGCGCGAAGTTTCCACCGATGTCCCCAAGCCGGCTGCGGCAACCTATCATGCCAGCGGTCCGGACAATTCGCTGCGCTCGTTTCTCGACCAGGTGCAGGCGGCCTTGCAGGGATCGTCGCACGCGATGGTGGATGTGCGCAGCCCGCAGGAATTTTCGGGCGAAATTCTCGCGCCTCCGGGCCTTCCGGAAACCTGCCAGCGCGGCGGCCATATCCCGCATGCGCGCAACATCCCGTGGGGCAAGGCTTGCAACGAAGATGGGACGTTCAAATCGGCGGACCAGTTGAAGGCGCTGTATGGCGGCGAGGGCGTGGACGGGTCGAAGCCGGTCATCACCTATTGCCGCATCGGGGAGCGGTCGAGCCATACCTGGTTCGTGCTGAAGTATCTGCTGGGCTATGATCGCGTGTCGAACTACGACGGTTCGTGGACGGAATGGGGCAACCTGGTGGGAGCGCCGGTCGAAAGAGGGGCTGCCTTGGCACATCCGGCGGCGAAAGCATGAACGTCGAGTACCACGCGGAACGGAAAATCGAGATCGACGGCTGGCCGGTGAATTTGGCCAGCTACCGGATCGGCGAGATGTTTTACTGCCGTGCGGACAACGTGTCGCCGGGTGCGGGTATCGCGCACACCCAGGGTGCGACGCGCGAGGAAGCGGAGCAAAAGGCGATCGCCCGGGCAAAAGAATTGCTCGGGCGAACGCGCCGTCGCGAAATCTAGAAGATTAACTTCATCGCGAACTGGATCTGCCGCGCCGGATAGGTGGTGCGGATCTGGCCGAACGACGAATTGGTCGTGATCGTGTTCGGGATTCCGAAGTTGGTGTGGTTGGTGAAGTTGAAGAACTCCGAGCGGAACTGAAGGTGCGCCAGTTCGCGGATCCGGAAGTTCTTGTCCGCTGCGAAATCCCATTGCTCCAGGCCCGGCGCGGTGAAGGCGTTGCGCCCCAGATCGCCGAACGGATCGTTGACCGGCGGCGTGGTGAAGGTGTAGCCGGCAAAGTAGGTGTTGATCATCTGGGAGGTGCTCTGGCTGGCCGCGCTGCCGGAGACGTCGGGACGGAGGAACGGTTCGCCGCGATAATCGTTGGAAAGTCCGCTGACCGCGTTCGCCGTCGACGGCGTGTAGAAGACGTTCAGCGGTGTGCCGGTATGCGCCGTGTTTATGGTGTTCAGTTCCCAACCGCCGAGCACGGCATCGACCGCCGGATTCAGGCTCGATCCATACTTGCGTCCTTTGCCGAAGGGAACATCGTAGACGATGCTGGTGACGTTGTTCAACCTCGCATTGAAGCTGGACGGGCCGGCTTCGGCGGCGAGGTTGTGGATGTTCTGCGGATTGGCCTGGTAATATCCGGCGTAATATTCAAGCGCCTGCTCGGAGTCGCCGATCGCGCTGCTCCAGGTGAACGAATTCAGCAGATACAACCCGCCGGTGAAGCGATGTTCGACGCGGGCCGAAAGCCCGTTGTAGTGATTGTTGCCCGCGGGATCGACCCAGGTAATCGGGCCGAAGGACGGGATGGGAGCGCGCTGCTGATAGGTGAGCGTGCCGCCGGGCGCATTCGGCGCGGCTTCGTTGTAATCCGCGATGATGGGCAGATCCAGGCTGTGGTTTCCGTTGTAGGCGAGTTCGAGCACCGTGTCTCTGGTGAGTTGGCGCTGCACCGACAGGAACCAGTTCTGTACGTACGACCATGGGAAGTTGGCGGGAATGTAGTCGACGTTGGAAACCAGCGGATTGAAGTTCGCCGGATTCGCGATGCCGGTGCTGAAGCTGTTGCTGGTGGTAAGGAAACTTGCGGGAGGCGGCCCGCCGGCCGGCATGGTTTGCGTGAACACGCCGAACAGCGCTTCGGGAGCGTTGATTCCTTCGATGGCGCTGCCGACGCGATTGAAGAAGTCGTAGCTGATTCCGTATCCGCCGCGAACCACCCACTTCGGGGAGAAATTGTAGGCGAAGCCGAGGCGCGGGCCGAAATCCTTGTAGTTTGGATTCACCAGCGCGCGGTCGTACAGGCTGCCGCTGGTGGCGCGGATCATCGTGTCGGTGGCCGGGTTGAAGTTCGACCAGTTGTTGTCGCGATCCCACAGCGGCGTCGCGAATTCCCAGCGCAGCCCGACGTTCACGGTCAACTTCGGGGTGACGCGCCAGTCGTCTTGAATATACAGCGCGTGAACGTGCTGGCGGAGGTTGGCGACAAAGTTGTTGCCGAGGTTGACGCTGCTCGGCAAGCCGAAAATGAAATCGGCGAGATCGTAGCTGGTCGCATCGGAGGCGATGCTGCAGCCGGCGGCTTCGCCCAACTGCGCGCAGGTCGGCTTGCTGAATTGTCCGGCGTAGGAGTCCTGGCCGTAGAGCGGATTCACGTCGAGAACTTCGGTGCGGATGATCGCCAGTTCATAGCCGGCCTTCAACGAATGCCGCCCGACCTGTTTCGAAAAATTGAATTTCGGATCGAACGAGGTCGGATTCTGGAACTGCGGGTTGCTGGTCTGCCGTCCGAGAGACGTAGCGAAGCCGCTGATGGTCTGGGTGTCGAGACCGCCGGTGAGATTCGGGCTGGTGGGCAAACCGGCGAATCCGCCGAACATCGACGCCATGCTCGGCCCGCCGATGTAAGGTGGTTCCTTGCCGGCCAAAACGTGTGTGAAGCCGAAACGCGCTTCGAAAATCGAGGAAGAGCTGACCGCCCAGGTGTAGCCGATCGAAGCGTTCTGGTCGATGATGTGGATGTATCCGTTGCCGTCGCCGCCGGAGGGACCGGTGAGATCGGGCGCGTAATACTGCAGGTCCTTGCGCTGGCTGAAGCGCAGGAACGCCGACATTTTGTCGTTGATCTGGTCGTCGAGCTTGGCGTCGTACTTGTCGCTGTAATCGCGGATGAGCAGCAATGCCTCGTCGTTGCTCGCGCGGCTGGTCGGGGCTCCCGCGTTCACCGGAGGCAGGTTGCTCAGAGCGTAGGCGGCGAAGGGATTCAGTTGCGCGATCGGAATCTGCGTACCGGCGGGATAAACTTTCTGGGTTATCGGATCGACCACCGTAACCGGAAGAATTCCCTCGCGATCGGTCATGCTCGGGATCGAATCGTAGTTGAGATAGTTCTGCAACTGGCGATACCCTTCGTAGTCGGCGAACCAGAACAATTTATTCTTGATGAACGGTCCGCCGAGCGCCGTGCCGAACTGATTGCGCTGCAGCGTGGGCTTGAACAGCAACGGAGTGAACTGAAAGCCGTCCGCGTTCAGGACGGTGTTGCGCACAAATTCCCACGCGCTTCCGTGAAACGCGTTGGTTCCGGATTTCAGCACCGCGTTCACCACCGCGCCGCCGACGCGCCCGTACTCGGCGCTGTAATTGGTGGTGATCACTTTGAATTCGGCGAGGGCGTCCGGCGACGGCTGCACGGTCTGCGAGGAATACCCTTGATTGCTGGTGCCGTACATGTTGTTGTCGAGGCCATCCAGCAGGAAGTTGTTATAGGTGCTGCGCATGCCGTTCACGTTGAACGCCGCCTCGCGCGGCGTGCCGTTCGCCGCGAAAGACACCGCCATGGGCGATTTGATCACGTTGGTGGAGAGCAGCGCCAGGTCCGCGTAGTTGCGGCCGTTCAGCGGCAGCTCCACCACCTGCTGCGTATTGATGACCTGCCCGTGTTCGCTCGAATCGGTTTCGAGCGTCGCAGCCACGTCGGTGACGTTCACCGATTGCGTCACCTCGCCGACCTGCATCGTCAGATCCACGCGCTGGCGGGCGTTCACGTCCACAGCGATGTCGGCGGCGACGGCTCTTGAAAATCCCTTCGCCTCCGCGCTCACCGTGTACTTGCCTACCTTCACTTGAGAAAAGAGAAAATTTCCGTTGTCATCCGTCGTGCTTCTGGCCTCGATTCCGGTGTCCTGATTGGTCAAAGTGACGGCGGCTTTCGGGATCACGGAGCCTTGAGCGTCCCGGATCGTACCCAGGACGTCGGCCGTTTCGAATTGCGCGAAGCAGGGTGCAATTCCGAGCAAACACACAAACAACCCCAAACAGCGTTTCATTAAGAGAATCCCCCTGAAGAAGCTTATCACTTGGGGGATTCGAATTAGTTTCGATGTAATGACGAATCGGTAACTGCTTTACGCCAGCCACTCGGTCGTGGCGGCCACCAGGAGCGGACCAAGCAGTTGCGCAGCGTCGCGCTCGACGCTCTGGAGCACCTGTTCGGCGCGCGTTTGATCGGAGGAAACGGTGGCCACGGCGACCAGGCCGCGCTGCCACAGATCCTGATAGTCGATCTCGGCCACCGAGACGTTGAACCGGGTGCGCAGCCGGTCCTTCAGACTTTTGACAAAGTGACGCTTGTCTTTGAGCGAATGAGATTCGTCGAGTCTCAACTCGAGGATGATTACGCCGACGCTCGGCATCGCTACGGTCTTAGACGAAAGCTTCGGTGGCCACGCGTTCGGTGACGAAAGCCTCGATCACGTCGCCCGGCTTGATGTCGTTGAAATTCGCGATCGAGATACCGCACTCGAAGCCCTGCTGCACTTCTCGCGCGTCGTTTTTGAAGCGCTTCAGGCCTTCAATTTTTCCGGTATGGATCACCACGTTGTCGCGCAGCAGGCGGACTTCGCTGTCGCGCGTGACGGATCCGTCCTGCACCATGCAGCCGGCGACCGTGCCCACCTTGCTGATGCGGAACACTTCCCGCACCTGCGCGCGGCCTTTGTAGACTTCCTTGTACACCGGCTCGAGCATGCCGCTCATGGCGCGCTTGATCTCGTCCGCGAGCTCGTAAATGATGGTGTGCAGGCGGATGTCGACCTTCTCCTGCTCGGCCACGGCTTGCGCGGTGCGCTCCGGCCGCACGTTGAATCCGACGATGATCGCGTCCGAAGCCGACGCGAGCAGCACGTCGGTTTCGGTGATGGCGCCGACGCCGGAATGCAACACGCGAATCTTCACCTTGTCGGTGGAGAGCTTTTGCAGCGTATCGGTGAGCACTTCGGCGGTTCCGCCGACGTCGGTCTTGAGAATGATGTTCAGCTCCTTGGTCTCGCCTTCCTTCAACTGATCGTGCAGCTGGTCGAGCGTGATGCGATTGGTCTTGGCCATGGCCAGCTCGCGCGCCTTCGATTCGCGATAGATGACAATCTGCTTCGCCTTGGCCGTATCGGTGACCACTTGCAGCGTGTCGCCGACTTCGGGCAGCGATTCCAGGCCGATGACTTCGGCGGGCATCGACGGAGCCACTTCGCGCACCGGCTGGCCGCGGTCGTCGAACATCGCGCGAACCCGGCCGAACACCGATCCCACGATGAAATAATCGCCGACGTGCAGCGTGCCGTTGCGGACCAGCACCGTCGCCACCGGGCCGCGCCCGCGATCGAGCTGCGCTTCGAGCACCGATCCCATGGCCGGACGGGACGGGTTCGCCTTGAGATCCTGCATATCGGCCACCAGCAGGATCATTTCGAGCAGCAGATCCAGATTGGTCTTGGTTTTCGCCGAGACGGGAACCATGACGGTGTCGCCGCCCCAGTCTTCCGCGAGCAGTCCGCGATCGGCAAGTTGCTGCTTGATGCGCTCGGGTTGCGCATCCGGCTTGTCGATTTTATTGATCGCGACGATGATCGGAACGCCGGCGGCCTTGGCGTGATCCATCGCTTCGAGCGTTTGCGGCATGACGCCGTCGTCGGCCGCGACCACCAGCACGACGATGTCGGTAACCTTGGCCCCGCGGGCCCGCATGCGCGTGAACGCCTCGTGACCCGGCGTGTCGATGAACACGATCTTACGGCCGTTCTTTTCGACATGATACGCGCCAATGTGCTGCGTGATGCCGCCCGCCTCATGCTCGGCCACGTTGGCCGAACGGATGGAATCGAGCAGGCTGGTTTTGCCGTGATCGACGTGGCCCATGATGGTGACCACGGGAGGCCGCTTCTCGCGATCCTGCTCCACCTCGGTTTGTTGCACGTCCTGCGTGGTCTCTTCTTCGTAGCTGACCTTGTTGGTGGACGCGCCGAAATCGCGCGCCAGCTCTTCGGCGAGCTTCACGTCGAGCGTCTGGTTGATGGTCGCCAGAATTTTCTTCTCCATCAGCCGCTTCACGACCAGCGTTCCTTTGATGCCGAGCTTTTCGGACAGCTCGCGAACCGTGATGCCTTCGGCGATGGTGATTTCGCGATCGATGGGCGGCGGCTGGAAGGCTTCGGCCCGGCGCGAAACCGGACGCAGACGGCCCTCTTCCTGATCGACGTCGCGGCGGCGCTCGCGCGCCCCGGGTTTGGTCGCGTGACGCCGGCCCGTGTCGGTGGGTACCGTCGCCGGCTCGGCGCGCAGCGGAGAAGTCGGATGCATCGGACGGCCGCGGCCGCGCATGGCCGGAGGGCCGGCGGGCGCGGTGCCGGGTGCTCCGCCTGCGCCGCGCGTGAGCGGCTGGCCGGGCCGGACCGGACCGGAATAAATCGGACGTCCGGGCACCGGGCTCGCCGGACGATTGGTCGGCATGCCCGGCCGAGGCATCGCCGGAGCGCCGGGGGCCGGCGGCTTCGCCAATCGCGCCACCATATCAGGCCGCGGAGGAACCACCGGCCTCGCCGCCGGCTGTCCGGCAAGATTCGGCTTCGCGGGTGGACGCAAAGGTCCGCCGCCGCCGACCGGCGCGGGTTGTGCCGGCTGCGCAGGCGCGGCCGCCGGGACGGGGCGGACGGCCGGACGC
>DATHCE010000391.1:0-10956 GCA_035319685.1 Bryobacteraceae bacterium
CCCCGCCAGCGATGGCGGGGTTGAAGGAGGCGCTCTACAAGTTCGTCGAATTCAACTGGGAAGTCGCGACGGCTTTCGCCGCAAAGCACTAGGCGGCTTTGAGGCGGATGTCGATGATCGGCGACGTCACGATCGGCCCGCGAAAGCCGGGGTGACGGTATTCAAGGTGCATTCCTCGGCCTAAAAACGCGGCCTTCAGCATCGAACCTCCCCAGTTCGATCCATTGATGCGCACCAGGACGGGTTGAGGACAAAACTCGGGATGCCCTGAAATCAGCGCGTGTCCGTCGCGGCGAACCACCAGCGTGTACCAGCGATTTTGCGTCTCCACTTCCAGCGTGCTTTCGTCCGGCAGATCCTTGAGGTAAACGCCTCCTTCGATCTCGCTGCGCACAATATTGCCGTTGATCTGATCGCTCAGATTGTGATGCGGCATAAACATATGAGTCTTATCGCCCATGCGATTCCATTTTACAACCGAAATACAATAGAAGTATCCACGGATAGCGCCATCCAGTGACCCATCCCGCCGTTCGAGACCTATTTCAGACTTTGAGCCGGCACGCCGTGTTTCAGGAGCTCACCGGAAAACTGCTGCGCCGGCAGACGGGGCCGTTTTCCCTAGCGGGATTAACGCCGACGGCGAAGGCGCTGTACCTGGTGCTGTTGTGGCAGGCGACGGAACGTCCGCTGCTGGTGGTGACCGACGGCAACCAGAGCGCGGAGCAGTTGGCGGAACTGGCCGAAACATTTTTCGATCTTTTGGTGGCACACGGCGACGCGGGGCGTCCGCAGCTTCTGCCCGCGTTCGACGTACTGCCGGGACAGAAGCTTTCACCGCACAACGAAATCGCGGGACGGCGCGCGGTGGGGTTGTGGAGACTGGCGGGCGGGCACGTGCCGCTGACCATCGCGCCGGCGGGGTCGGCGATGCTGCGCACCCATGGCGGGGAATATTACCGGCGGCTCGCGCTGGAGCTGCGGGCTGGCGAAGAACTGCCGCTCGACATGATCGAGGCGCATCTGAAATCGATCGGATACGAGAAGCGCGATCCGGTGGAGATGGTCGGGGAATATTCGATTCGCGGCGGGATTCTCGACGTGTTCGCGGCGGAAAACGCGCGTCCGCTGCGCATCGAATTTTTCGGGGACGAGATCGAATCGATCCGGAGGTTCGACGTCGAGTCGCAACGGTCGGTGATGAAAATTTCCGAGGGGCGCATTCTTCCGCTGGCCGAACAGCCGCGCGAAGGCGCGCCGTATCCGGGATGGGAATTCGCCGCGGCGCTCGAGCATCCGCGCGAGCAGTCGCTGATCGAGCTGGCGGGCGACGCAGTGGTGGTGCTCGACGAACCGGAGCAGATCCGGGCGGCGGCGGAGCGGTTGTGGAAGCGGCTGGATCAAGGGGATGCCGCGGAATTGGCCGCGGCGAATTTTTTTCACTGGGAGGATTTCGAGGCGCGGTACGCCGCGCCATCGCTAAAAAGACCGCAAGTGAATTTGCGCGAGCTGGATCTGGATGCGGCCACGCCGCACATCGGCACGCGTCCCTCGATGGCGTTTCATGGAAGCATGCAAGTCGCCGTCGCCGAGGCGAAGACGATGGTGGAGCACGGGTATCGCGTCGCGTTTTTCGCTCCATCGAACGGCGAGCTGGAGCGGCTGGCCGATATTCTTCGCGAATATTCGGTGCCGTTCCAGTTGGGGCTTGCGCCGAACGAAGCGGCATCGCCGTATCTGGCCGAGCGCGCCTATCTCGCCGGGCCGGTGGCGAACACCTATCTGATCAAGGGGCACGTCCGGCGCGGGTCGATTTTTCCCGAATCGCAGATCGCCTTCATCGGCTCCGAAGATCTGTTCGATGCGTCGGATCTGATCGCGCGGCCGGGAATCACGAAGGCGCAGTTGACCGCGTTCGCCGCCGATCTCGCCGATTTGAAGCCGGGCGACTTCGTGGTTCACGTGACGCACGGCGTCGGAAAATTTGTGGGTGTCCGCGAGATCGCGCAAGGCGAGCAAAAGGGCGATTTCATGCTGCTCGAATACGCGGGCGACGCCAAGCTCTACGTGCCGCTGACGCGCATGGATCTGGTGGAGAAATATCGGGGCGCGGGAGAAGCGGCGCCGCCGCTCGACCGGCTGGGCGGGTCGACGTGGACGGCCCGCAAGGCGCGCATCAAAACCAAAATGCGCGACATGGCGGATGAACTGCTGAAGCTGTACGCGCAGCGCCGCATGGCCCACGGATTTTCGTTTTCTCCGGATTCCAACTGGCAGCGCGAATTCGAAGACGCCTTCGAGTTCACCGAAACCAAGGACCAGCTTGCGGCGACCAAGGACATCAAGCGCGACATGGAATCGCCGCATCCGATGGACCGGCTGTTGTGCGGCGACGTCGGTTACGGCAAAACGGAAGTGGCCATGCGCGCGGCGTTCAAGGCGCTGGGCGACGGCAAGCAGGTGGCCGTGCTGGCGCCGACCACGGTGCTCGCGTTTCAGCACTACGAAACTTTTCGCGCGCGATTCGCGGCATTTCCGGTGAAAATCGGCATGTTTTCGCGGTTCCAGAACGCGAAAGAGCTGAAGGCCGGGCTCGAGGAACTGGCCCAGGGGAAAATCGACGTGGCCATCGGCACGCATCGCCTGCTGTCGAAAGACGTCGAGTTTCGCGACCTCGGTTTGCTGATCATCGACGAGGAGCAGCGCTTCGGAGTGCGTCACAAAGAGCGGCTGAAGCAGATCCGCCAGAACGTGGACGTGCTGACCATGAGCGCGACTCCGATTCCGCGCACGCTGCACATGGCGATGCTCGGGATTCGCGATATGAGCGTGATCGAAACGCCGCCCAAGGACCGGCTAGCGATTCACACCGTGGTGGCGCACTTCGATCCCGAGCTGATCCGCGCCGGGATCGATCAGGAAATCGGCCGCGGCGGGCAGGTGTATTTCGTTCACAATCGCGTGGATTCGATTTTTTCGCGCGCCGCGCAGATCCAGCAATGGATGCCCAACGCGCGCGTCGGCGTCGGTCACGGACAGATGGGCGAAGCGGAGCTGGAGCGCGTGCTGCTGGGCTTCATGCGGCACGAATACGACGTATTCGTGTCGACGACCATCGTCGAAAACGGGCTGGATATTCCGCTCGCCAACACGATCATCATCGAAAACGCGGAGCGCCACGGATTGTCGGAGCTGTACCAGTTGCGGGGGCGCGTAGGACGATCCAATCGCCGCGCGTATGCGTATTTATTGGTCCCGCAGGATACGGAGCTGAGCGAGCTCGCGCGCAAACGGCTGGCGGCGCTGCGCGAATTTTCCGACCTCGGCGCAGGCTTCAAGATCGCGGCGCTCGATCTCGAATTGCGCGGCGCGGGAAATCTCCTGGGCGGCGAGCAGCACGGCCACATCGCGGCGGTCGGCTTCGACACGTATCTGCGCCTGCTCGAAGAAACGGTGCAGGAGCTGAAAGGCGAGGAAGCGCCCCTCGAAATTCACTCGGCGTTGAATCTGGGCCTGGATCTGCGCATTCCTCCGGAATACGTCGCCGACGAAAACCAGCGATTGCGGGCGTATAAACGCATCGCCGATGCGCGCGACGCGGAGCAGGCGGAGAAAATCCGAGCCGAGTTGGCCGATCGCTACGGGCCGCCGCCGGAATCGGTGGAAACGCTGGTGGAATTCGCGCTGCTGAAATCGCAAGCCGAGCGCGTTGGGATCGAAGCGGTGGACCGGCGGGCCGGCGCGCTGCAGATCAAATTTCACCCGGGATCGAAGATCGATCCGGCGAGATTGATGGCGCTGGTTTCGACGCGCGAAGGCGCGCAGTTCACGCCGGCGGGCGTGCTGCGGCTGCCGCTCCTATCCTCAGTGGAAAACGCGAACGCCGTGTTAGGCGTGTTGAAGGAATCGCTCGACGTGTTGGCATCGAATTAAATGGGACGTGTTCGCGGCGAATTAATACGGCGCGATCGCGACGTGCCATAGCTCGATCGAACCCTCCGCGCGAGTTTCGCCCGGCGGACGCGAATAGATCAGCGTGAGCGGAATGAGACCGGACGGTGCGACGAACTCCAACTGGCCCGCGGTCGCGTTTTCGCTCGACGCGACGGACCCGGACTGACCGGCGATGCGCCAGGCGATGCCGGCCGGCGATGCGATCCCTTGCGTGCGCGATTCCCAACTCAGCTGGTAGCGCGCGTGCGGCGTCAGGTTCACGACCTGGCGAAGCAGTTCGGCCGATTCGGCCTCGCTGCCGTCAAACGTGATGCGGTGCATCAAACGCGGTTGATCGATGGCCAGATGCGCGATTCCTGGATTGGCAGAAAAACGCCAATCGAAGCCGGCGCCGACTGCGGGCGGCGCGAAATCGCCGCGAAACACGATGGAAGAGGTCGCATAGCCCAAGGCTTGCCACAGGTTCTTTGCGGATGCCGCATCGCCGGCAGCGATCAACACGTCAACCGCGTTGAGAAGTACAGGACGATCCGTCGGATGGTTTACGGACGCGAGCTTGAGCGCGACGGGCGGAATCGCGGCCGATCGGCGCGTTTCGTTCAGATATTCGACGTACGCGTCCAGCACTTCGCGGCGTTCGGGAATCGCGCGCGAGAAAATTTCATTGGCGTCGGACGACATGTTCCAGCACAGTTCGAACGCGGGGCGGCGATCGCCGTAAGAAACGTCGAGCGCGGCGCGCATCCATTTCCAAAACTGTTCCGGGTTGCCTTGACGGAAATAAAAATTCGCGAGCGTCCAGCGCGGCTCGAACTGCCGGTTCACGCGAGCGGCGTCGAGCAGCCATTTTTCCGCCGTGCTCGAATCGCCGCGGATTTCCGCCGCAAGACCGAGCCGGATGCGCGGCGCCGCATTCATTGGATTCAACGCCGCCGCGCGTTCCAGCAACGCGGTGGGATCGGCTCCATCGTAGTCGAGCTGCATCGCGCGCAGCAGGATATATTCCGTGTTATCGGGCACCAGCATCGCCGCGTGCGCCGTCGATTCCGGCGTGCCGCGCCGGAATTCCGCATCCGCGCGAGCGAGTTGAATGGAAAACCACGCGGCCGCGATCAGCGGGAGAAGCAGGAGAGCGCCGGCGAATCGCATGACAGGGCTATTAAACCATTTCCGGATTGCTCGTCGCGTGGCGTGGACTGCCGGAAACGGATACACTCGGAAGGTCCAGGAGACTTCGGCCTTGTCTACTTCGCATTCGTGGATTCGCGGTTCGGCGTGCTTCGGTTTCCTGCTGGCGTCGATGGCGCCGGCGCAAACGATCGACGGCAGACTGTATTCGGAAATGCATTGGCGATCCATCGGACCTCCGCGAGCTGGACGCGCGCGGGCTCTCGCCGGGGTGCCGAGCCAGCCCAACGTCTTCTATATCGGCTTCGATAACGGCGGCGTGTGGCGATCGACGGACTACGGCTCGACGTGGACGCCGCTGTTCGATACGCAGCCGACCGGCTCGATCGGCGCGCTGGCGGTCGCTCCGTCGAATCCCAACATTATTTATGCGGGCAGCGGCGCGGGAATCATCCGGCCGGATCTGGCCGTGGGCGACGGCATGTACAAATCGACCGATGCGGGCAAGACATGGACTCACCTCGGCCTCCGCGATTCGCAGATGATCGCGAATATCGAGGTCGATCCGCGCGATCCGAGCCGGCTGTTTGTCGCGGCGCTCGGTCATCCTTACGGGCCGAATCCGGAGCGTGGAATTTACCGCTCGACCGACGGCGGGGCGACATTCGAGAGGGTCCTTCATGGGGACGATTACGTCAGCGGCAACGACGTGCGCATCGATCCGCAAAATCCCGATGTCGTTTACGCGGCGCTGTGGCAGCAGCAACAGGGTTTCTACGAAAACGGCGCGTTCGGCGGGACCGACGGAGGCATTTTCAAATCGACCGACGGCGGATCTCACTGGCAGAAACTGACGGAAGGGTTGCCGCCTGTGATCGAGGCGAACCTCGCTATCGCGCCGGGCAATACCAGGGTGATTTACGCGATGATCGCGCATCCGGCGACGGCCGGAGCCGGACGCGGCGGTCGCGGCGGCGGAGCCAACGGCACGATTTCCTTCTACAAATCGACCGATGGCGGCGCGCATTGGTTCCTGGCCACGGACGATCCGCGCGTCGCCGAGACCGGATCGCAGCGCCATCCGCCGGATGAGCGTCCGCTGGCGCGTATCGGCGGCGGCGATCTGCCCACGATCACAGTCGATCCGAAAGATGAAAACGTCGTGTACAGTTGCTCGACGGTTTTCTGGCGCACCGAAGACGGCGGGCTCACCTGGTCGGCCGTGCGCGGCGCGCCCGGCGGCGACGATTATCAGAAAAGCTGGATCAATCCGAATAACGCGAACATCATTCTTCTGGTCAGCGATCAGGGCGCGGTGGTTTCCGCCAATCGCGGCCAGTCGTGGAGCAACTGGTACACGCAACCCACCGCGGCGATGTATCACGTCACGGCCGACAACGCGTTTCCGTACCGGTTGTGCAGCGGGCAGCAGGATTCGGGATCGGCGTGCGTCGAGAGCCGCAGCATGGACGGCGAAATTACGTTCCACGACTGGCATCCGGTGGGCATCGAAGAATACGGCGAGGCCGCGCCCGACCCGAAAGATCCCGACATGATTTACGGCGGGAAGGTCAGCGTGATGAATCGCCGCACGGGGCAAAAGGCGAACGTCGGTCCGCGGGGAGGACGCGGCGGCGCGGAGTTGAAGCCCGGCGATCCGCCCGCGCGCACCGTTCGCACGCAGCCGTTGATCTGGTCGCCCAAAGATCCCGATGTGCTGTTCTACGCGACCGCGGGAGTCTGGAAATCGACCAATGGCGGCCATAGCTGGACGGCGATCAGCGGCGATCTGACCCGGCAGACGTGGGACGTGCCGTCGAACGCGGGCAAATACGGCTCGACGGTGACGGCGTCGCCGCTGGGGACGATCACCGCGCTTGCGCCTTCGCCGCTGGACGTGAAAGCGCTGTGGGCGGGCACCGCCGACGGACTGATTCAAGTGACTTACGACGGCGGCGCGAAATGGTCCAACGTGACGCCGCCCGAGATGAAACCGTGGACGCGCATTTTCAACATGGATGCCGGGCACTTTGATACCAGGACGGCGTACGCGGCCGCGAACACGCTGCGGCTCGATGACATGAATCCGCATTTCTGGCGCACGCACGACGGCGGCAAGACGTGGACCGAGATCGACAGCGGCATCGCGCCCGGCGCGGTGGCGAATTCCATCCGCGAAGATCCGCGCAAGAAGGGTCTGCTGTACGCCTCGACGGACACGCAGGTTTGGGTGTCGTTTGACGATGGCGACCACTGGCATTCGCTGCGCCTCAACATGCCCGCGATTTCGGTGCGCGACATCGAAGTGAAGGACGACGCGTCGTGCCTGTGTTCCGACCTGGTCGCCGGCACGCATGGCCGCGGCTTCTGGATTCTCGACGACGTGACTCCACTGCGCCAGGCGGCCGAAGCCGCGGCCGCGACCGGCGCGTATCTGTTCAAGCCTGCAACGGGAATTCGCATTCGTTTCGGCACCAACGATCCAACGCCGTGGCCGCCGGAGCTTCCGGCCGGCGAAAATCCGCCCAACGGAGCGATCGTCGATTACTATCTACCTTCCGCAGCGAGCGAAGTGAAGCTTGAATTTCTCGACGCGCGCGGCGACACGGTTCGCGCGTACTCAACGAGCGATCGGGTGATGAATCCCCATCCGGCGCTCGATCCCGTCGCGTATGACAAAGTTTGCCAACAGAGGCCCACGGCTCCGGATTGCAATCTGCCGCTGTATTGGCCGGCGCCTCCGAATATTTTGAAAACCGGCGCGGGAATGCATCGCTTCACCTGGGATATGCACTACGATGTGTTGCCGGGCTCGCCTTCGGGCGGGCGCGGAGGCGGCGGAGGAGCGACGGGCGCAGTCCCGCATCGGACCTATCCCGCGATCAATTCGCCCTGGGTCGCACCCGGCGTGTACACCGTCCGGCTGACCGTCAACGGCAAGAGCACGACCCAGCCGATCACGATCAAAATGGACCCGCGAGTGAAGATCACGCCGCAAGTGGAGGAGATTTTCACGCTGACGACGCGCATGGAGAATAACGCCAGGAACGCGGCGAAGGCTCGCGAGGAGGCTCGCGCGCTGCTCGATAAGATCAAGGCGCGGCCGCAATCGGCGGCCAACGACGCCCTCGTCGCGCAGATCGAGGAGATCGCGCCGGCCGAATCGGCTCGGGAGGAAGGCGGAGGCGGCCGGGGTGGTGGCGGTTTTGGCGCGCCTGAACCGCCCGCGCGGCCCGACCTCGCGAACATCGGGGCGCAGATGATCGCGGCGGTGATGAGCATGCAAGCTTCGGAGATGCCTCCCACGGCGGACCAGATCGAAGCCTGCAATCAGCAGGAAGCGCATTACACAGCCCTGATGGCAAAGTGGGCCGCGCTCAAAGCGCGGGTCAACGGCCCGGCGCAGGCCCGCAAACAGCAGTAACGGGCTCTCTGACGGTCACCCGCAGGTGGTTGGGCTGATCGGCGGTGGGTTTAGGTCTCTGGGTCCTTGCGTTTCGCCGAAAACGTTGACTTTCCCCGGATGACTTTCCCCGCGGCGGTCACGTGCGGGCACGGTTTCGAAAGCGTGGGGCAGTTGAGATAAAGAATTCCGGCGCGCGCATCCAGCCGCTCGCACAGCACGGACATTTCGACCAGGAACTGCCGCTGGGGATGCGCGGGATCGCGAAACAGGAGGCTGGGCTTGATTCCATCCCAGTAGCCGTTCAGGATCACCGCGTGATCCGCGTCCTGGTAGGATGAGACCCGAAACAGCGTCATTTCCGCAACGGGCAATTGAGTTTCATGTTGCGCCAGGTGCGATAGAGCTCCTTTAATGAACAAGGGCCCGTAGGTTTCGAGCAGAAGGCGGACCGCGTTCAGCTCGAATCGCGGAACGCGAAGAAATCCGTACTTGTTCAAGACGTCGGAAACCGGCATGTCATCGGCGTGGTCGTTCCAGCCGATGTGTGAATACGATAACCGGTGGAACTGCTTCATCCAGCGGGCGGCCTGATATGCCACGCCGGGCGCGGTCCCGATCAGCCGGATCTCTTCGGTGGAAAGTTCGATGTGAAACATGCACGGCTCAGATCACGAGATAGCCTTCGTCGAGCAGCTTTCTGGTCAGCGCGACGGATTCCCGCGCGACTTGTTCCATCGGCGCGTTCGCCCGTCCGGCCAGCTCCCGAATCAGATCGCCGAGGCTCGCCGATCCATTGAAGCGGACGACGAATTGGGCTACGTTGGGGTCGATATCGATCTGCCTGGGCCGGAGGCTGGCCAGGTGCAGACGCAGCGATTGAGCACTCCAGCCCTGATCGGACTGGCCGAGCTGTTGGACCAGACGCGCATCCTGCGCCAGGCGCGGACGAATCTCCATGAGGGCGGCATCGGAGGCGGAATCGAGCGCGTCGCGGACCTCGAAGCCTTTGAGGATCAGATCGCCTTTCACGGAATCGATCGAGACCGGTTCATCTTCGATGCGCAGCCAATTTGCGCCGGAGCGTTTGCGCATCGTGATCAGCCCTCCATGAACGGCCGTAATTTTCTTTTCCTGAACATAGTCGACCCAGTTCGCGAAAAAGTCCCTGCCTTCCGGGTGCGTGCCGGGCGGGCGTTGCTGGGTGCGATCGGCGCCGTATTGTAACGGCGTCGAGGTGTATTGCCGGATGATCCAGGCGTCGCAGCCGCTCGAATCCAGCCATTCCGCGACGCGCTCACGCCACGGCTGATCCTTGATCTCGACCCATTCGCAGACCATTTGAAGAAAACCGGATTCATTGAGATATTGCGGCGCCTCGCGCGCCACGCGGCGGCAGAACAGGTCGAGTTCCAGAGGGTTTTCGCAATACAACAGACCCGACTCGGGGCTGATGAAAAACGGCGGATTCATCACGATCAAATCGAAACGGCGTCCCGCGACGGGCGCATACAAATCGCCCGACACGCATTCGACGTTCGCGATTCCATTGAGACGCGCGTTGAAGGCGGTAAACAGTGCGGCTCGGGGATTCAGATCGGTGGCGACCACAATTTCGCAATGGGAGGCCGCGCCGAGCGCCTGAATTCCGCAGCCGCATCCAAGATCCAGAGCGCTCGAGAATGGTTTGCGAATCGTGAAATTGAGCAACTGCCGGGCCGACGAATGCGGCCACACGACGAAGTCGGAGGGATCGTTTTCCCATTTGAACACCGGATCGGAGGCGACCAGCATGGTTCCGAGCGGCGACAGCATCACCGACGGCGCAAGCTGATCCGCGTTCCTCCGGATCATGCCGCTTTTGAGCAGCAACTCCGTCACCCAGGCGGGCAAGCGCTCGTGAGCCACAGCGGCGGGCACGGGAACACCGACGGCGAACCAGCGCGCAAGTGTGTGGGACGCGGTCGGCTCCGCGGTTTTCTCGAGGAGATATTTGACGGCGCCGGCGCCAAAGCGATGCGACGCGCGTTCCTGCAGATAGCCGTGGCCGCTCATCGCCTCGAAGGTATAGCCGGCCTCGGAAAAGAAATCGAGCAGGCGCTGGCAATCGTCAGGCGGAAGGAGTTGGAGCATGAGGCGGCTTGATGAGCTTATAGCCTGGAGGAATCTGAAATGCGGATGCGGGCGGCTCTCCCGGCGTAACCTGTTTGGTCATAGTGGTCTGCTTGCCGATTCCGCCGGTGAGACGGCTCGCCATGGGCAATTGGAGCTTGGGACTGGTCCACACTTCGAGGGTTTGCATTTGGGGAGGCTGGGGCGGTGCCGGAGCGGCGCCCGCAGGCGGTTTCGGCGGAGCCGGCGCACCCGGCGGTGACGCGCCCTGCGGTGCGTTCGGCGGCGCGGGAGCGGATGGGGCTCCCGGCAATTTCGGGGCGCTTGGCAATTTCGGAGCGCTTGGTAATTTCGGGGCG
>DATHCE010000392.1:0-15543 GCA_035319685.1 Bryobacteraceae bacterium
TGCAACTACACTACACGCCGACCGGGACCGAGCAAAAATATCAATCGTCAGTCGGCCTGATCTTCGCAAAGGAACCGCCGAAAGCGGAAGTCAAAACCCGTGCCATCACGCAACGCCTATTTGCGATCCCGCCGGGGGACGACAATTACCAGGTCGTCAGCAAAACCACCTTCGCCAAGGATACGGTGCTTTACAGCATGTTCCCGCACATGCACCTGCGCGGCAAATCGTTCGAATTTCGCGCGATTTATCCCGACGGAAAAACCGAGATACTGCTCAGGATTCCGCATTACGATTTCAACTGGCAACCTTATTACTACCTGGAGACGCCGAAGCTGCTGCCCCGCGGCACGCGCATCCACGTGACAGCCGTGTTCGACAATTCGGCGAACAATCCGTTCAACCCGAATCCGGACGCGACCGTCTTCTGGGGACCGCAGAGTTGGGACGAGATGATGCTTGGGTGGTTTGACGTCGCGGCGCCGGCCGGCCAGCAGAAAGACGTCTCCGTGACGGGCGGCGAGCGCTGATTTCCGCGCTTCCGGTCATCTTTGTTACACTCGAATGCTTATGAGCCTTTTCCGCAAGAAGCCCTTGTCTGTTTTGCTCGCGCAAGCCGGTGACCATGGCGGACTCAAGCGCACGCTCAGCGCCACCGGATTGATTGCGTTGGGCATCGGCGCCATTATCGGCGCGGGGCTCTTCGTCCGGACCGCCGCGGCTGCCAGTGAGAACGCCGGCCGCGCGGTGACGCTGTCGTTCCTGGTTGCGGCCATCGGATGCCTGTTCGCGGGACTGTGCTACGCCGAGTTCGCCGCGATGATCCCGATCGCCGGCAGCGCCTACACGTATGCCTACGTCACCATGGGCGAATTTGTCGCCTGGGTGATCGGATGGGCGCTCATTCTCGAATACGCGCTGGGCGCGGCGACGGTGTCGATCGCGTGGAGCGAATATCTCAACCGGCTCGTCGGGAATTCCATTCCCTATCAATGGTGCCACTCGCCGCTTGAAACCTCGCCGGCGGGCGTGCACGGCATGATGAATCTACCGGCGCTTGCGATCCTTCTGATCCTGACCCTGCTGTTGATCAAGGGCACTCAGGAATCGGCGACCGTCAACTCGATCATCGTCGCCATCAAGATCGGGATCGTGCTGGTTTTTATCGCAGTCGGTTGGAGCTTCATCAATCCGGCGCATCAAGGTCCCTTCTTCATCCCCGAAAACTTTGATGCCGCGCACATGGGCGTGTTCAAACACGGCTGGGGAGGGGTGCTGGGCGGCGCGGGCATCGTGTTCTTCGCGTTCATTGGATTTGACGCGGTATCGACGGCCGCGCAGGAAACCAAGAATCCGGGGCGCGACATGCCGATCGGGATTCTGGGATCGCTCGCCGTTTGCACGGTGCTGTATGTATTGTTCGGCTACGTGCTGACCGGCATCGCGCCGTGGGCGGATTTCGCCAAGGCCGGCAAGGAAGCCTCGGTCGCGTACGCGATTTCCACATACATGACCGGTTACGGATGGCTCGGAACCGCGGTGACCATCGCGATTCTCGCGGGATTCTCGTCGGTGATTTTGGTGATGCTGCTGGGCCAGAGCCGCGTATTTTATTCGATGGCGAACGACGGCCTGCTGCCCAGGCTGTTCGCCGAGGTGCATCCGAGGTTTCGCACGCCGTACAAGTGCAACGCGGTGTTGTTCCTGTTCGTCGGCGCGTTCGCGGCATTCGTGCCGGAATCGCTCGCGGGCGACCTGACCTCGATCGGCACGCTGTTCGCGTTCGTGCTGGTGTGCATCGGAGTGTGGATCATGCGCGGGATGGCGCCGAATCAGGCGCGTCCGTTCCGCACCCCTATGGTCCCGCTGGTTCCGATCCTGGGCGTGCTAGTGTGCAGCGCGATGATCATCGCGCTCGACCGGACCACGCAGCTTACGGCGCTCGCGTGGATGGCGCTCGGCTTCGTCTTCTATTTCCTGTACGGCAAGACCCACAGCAAGCTGCTCCCGCAGAATGCGCCGGGCGTAGCCAGCCAGGCGGCGGATTAAAACGCGATTTTGGTCACGACGACGCCCAGCTTTCGTTGATCGGCGGGAACGCTGAAGGTCTTGTCGACCTCGATAGTTATGGTGATGCTCGGCTTTTCTGCGGAGACGTTTGCGGAAATCGTATAAGCGCCGGGACCGGGGAACGTTTGTTCGGCGACCACGACTCCATCGGCGAGAATCCTCACATGCCGCGCGGGCGCCTGCGGCGGAATATAGATCGCGACTCGCAGCGGCGCCGGATGATCGGGACTCTTCAACAGGACCGTCGCCTTGTCCGTCATCCAGCGATCCGGAAATAATCCCGCCAGGATTTGCGACGCGGCGTCCGGATCCGCCGGGTCGAGATCCGTCAACTGCGGCTTGCGTTCGAGCACGACGCCGGCGCGCACGCTGTCGATGGGGCCGGTGGAAATTTCGAATGGAAGAATTCCTCCCGCCGAATATCCCGAGCGATGGTCGAGTGCGATCAGACGTAGCGGAATCGCGGGACGAATTTCCATTTGCGCGATGGGCGCCAGCGGAGCGCTGACCGGCAGCGATGCCAGCGCGCTCGACACGACGATGTCGCCGGGCTCGAATACCTGATCCTTCGCCATCGGCAGCGCGCCTTCCGCTTCAAGATACCAGCGCAATCCCCACTCGGCGTTGATCCAAGTTCGATGGAGCGATGTATTCTGCGCGGCTACCTGGCCCGCCATCGACGCCGCGAATTGCCGGTACGCGTTCCAAAGTTGATAGTTGACGATGGCGAGCGCGATCGAGAGCGCCATTTGCAGCGCGAATCCAACCGCGAGGATGCGCCGGTTCGACGATCGCGCGGCGAAAATCGCAACCGGAGCCGCGATGGGCAACAGGTATCGCGCCGAACCGGCATAGAAAATCAGCAGGGCGCCCGCGAAGAACACCAGCAGCCAGACGTTCAGGAATTTTTTCCCCCAGCACGCGGCGAATAGCAGTACCGCGCATCCGACCGATGCCCAGAATAAAGGATTCGGGTCGTAAATGGCCGCGGCCGCCGCCGCAATCGCTGCGAAGATCCATCGCCTTCCGCGCCCGAATGCCGCGAGCACGATCAGGGGCGAGACGATCCAGGCCGAATGTATGATGAGCGCCGTTGCGCTGCGAGCCTTGTTCGCCAGCGACTGCAATCCATACGTCTGCATGTAACCGGCGAGCACGGTCGCGGGCAACACGCCGCTGGTCGCGCGTTCGTAAATCCACCAGACGAGAATCGTGGCCGGCGCAGCGAGCGTCACGGCCCATGCCATCCCCCATTTCTTTCGCCGCTCGAACAAATACCACGCGAGAACGGGCATGAGAAAGATCGCTTGATAGGCATCGAGCGCGGCGAGCACGGCCGCCACTTTCGATCCTGATAACGCGGCGAGCGAATCCTCGTCGACGGCTTTGACGAACAGTGCGATGGCCGCCATCCAGAATGCAAGCAGGGGAAGATCGGCCTCGAATGAATTTCCGTTGACTACGAATGCCGGCACGGCGAGGAATAGAAGCGTCGCCCAGAACGGTTTCTCCGAAAAACGCCGCGCGAGCGACCACATCGCCAGTGCCGCAATGATCGAAAAAATGGAATAGAACAGATGAAACGGAATTTCCCGCACGTCGCCGAACAGGGCGAGCAAAGCCGCCAGAATCCACGAATCGAGCGGGCCGTGCGGATGGCCGCGCATGTCGACCAGGTCGCCTTGGAACAAATATTTCGCGTGCGCCGGATGCAGCGGATCGATCTGGGCATGCTCGGCGCCGGCAAGATAATACGGATCGTCGCCCTGCACCGGTTGATTGAGGAACGGAAGGCGCAGGCTCAGGACGATCGCAATGATCGCGAGGGTTTTTATCACCGGGCGGTTACCACTGGGCGTTTACCACGGGCGCTTACCACGGTACGGGTACGCCGGGCTCGAGCGTCCAGACTTCAGTATCGGGAAGATCGCGAATCAGATCGGCGAGTTGTTCCGGGCGTCCGGTGAGCGGCGGAAACGTGCCGAAATGCAGCGGGATCACCTTGCGCACGCTCAGCATCCGGCATGCGAGCGCGGCTTCGCGCGGGCTCATCGTGTAAAAATCGCCGATGGGGAGGAACGCGAGCTCGGGATGATAGAGACGCTCGATCAGTTGCATGTCGGTGAACACGTTGGTATCGCCCGCGCAGTAGACCGCGCGGCGGTCGGGGAGGCGGACGACGTAACCGGCTGCCTCGCCGCCGTAAATGATCTTTCCGTCGTCTAGAATTCCGCAGCTGTGAATGGCGTGGGTCATCGTCGCCGAGATCGGGCCGAGGCTCACCGTGCCGCCCTTGTTCATGCCGATCGTGTTTTTCGCGCCCTTCGATTCGAGCCAAGTCGCGGTTTCAAAAATCGCGACGATGCGCGGCGAAAATTTCCTGGCGAGCGGTAGCGCGTCGTGGATGTGATCGAAATGGCCGTGCGTGATCAACATGAAATCCACGCGATCGATCGCAAACTTGGCCGGATACGAGGGATTGCCGTCGATCCAGGGGTCCACCAGGATGACTTCACCGGTCGAAAGACGCATCTGATAGGTTCCATGTCCCAGCCACGTGATCTCGATCATGGTTTCAATTTTATCGGGAATGCGCGGGAAGTTGGATGCCGTCGCCGTATTGCGCGAAGCCGGGGATGGTGACGGGAAGATGCCCGGTGATGGCGATTTCGCCGAAGACCGCCCGGATCGCCGCGGTTTCAGAGAGCGCCGTGGGGCTGAACGTCTCGAGATACGCGGCCGTCTTCGGAAAATTCATCGGCAAATAGGGGCTGCCCATGGCGATCAGCACGGAGGGTTGCGGGGCGGAAGTCAGCTTGTCGATAAACGCCGGCAGATCGCCGTTGAGCGGGCCGCCGATGCTGAATACGGCGACAACCACCGCGGAGCAGGCGCTGGTGTCGCCGATATCATCGGACATGGCGGCGAGCGGCATGGACGGATCGACGATGGCCGCGCGTCCGGAAGAGCGTTTGCGAAACTCGGTCATCATCCGCAGCCCATACTGAGAATTGCGCAAGCCTGTCGTGATGACGAGGCAAGCCGCACTGTTTGAGGCGAGCGGCAGCAGGTCGCGATCATTGCGAACCAGCGTCACGGCGCGATCCGAAATCTGCTGCGCATGCGCCTCGACTTCCGGATCGTCCAGAACGTCGCTGATCGCATCGAGATTCACCGGTTTTTTTCTCACGATTCCGACGCGGATTTTCGCGGCCAGCACCCGGATCACGCTTTCGTCGATGCGCCGTTGCGGGATTCTTCCGTGCGCTACGGCAGCGAGCACGGCGCGAATGGCGGCTTCCGGATCGGGCGGCATCAGCAGCACGTCCGCGCCAGCCTCAATCGCGCGCACCGACCCTTCGCCGCCGCTGAACCGGCTCGTAAAACCGAGCATATCCAGCGCGTCGGTCACGATCAATCCTTTGAATCCGAGTTCCTCGCGGAGCAAACCGGTCAGCACTTTGGGCGAAGCTGTCGCGGGAATCTCGTCGGGCTCAATCGCCGGGACGGCCATATGCGCGGTCATGATCGCGTCGGCGTTGTGCGCGATGGCGGTTTCGAAGGGCTTCAGTTCCACGGCGAGCATGCGTTCTTTGGTCGCATCGAGACGCGCCAGACCCAGGTGACTGTCGACGTTGGTATCGCCATGCCCGGGAAAATGTTTCGCGGTGACCAGCACGCGATTCTCCGGATCGGAATGCGCGCCATCGATGAAGGCTGCGACGTTTTGCGCAACGTCGCCCGGATTCTCGCCGAACGATCGGATATTGATGACCGGATTCGCGGGATTGTTGTTGACGTCGGCGTCCGGCGCGAACAGCCATTGCACGCCAACGGCGCGAGCCTCGCGAGCAGTGGCCAGCCCGAAATCACGCACCGCGTCAAGATCGCGCGCGGCGCCAAACGCCATGTCGTACGGGAATTTCGCGCCCTGAGTGGTGCGCATCGACGCGCCGCGTTCGAAATCCGCGCCGACAATCAGAGGCGTTCTCGCCAGCCTCTGCATCTGGTTCAGGAACACAGCCATGGCGTGCGGGTCGGCATTGCGCGCGACGCCGTTGATCACGCGATTGTTCACGATCAATCCGCCGATGTGCAGATCGTGCACCCAATGGCGGTAGGATTCGTATTCGGGAGATTTGCGGCTGGGCACGTCGCCGTAGCAGACGCCGATGACCAGCTGCGCGACGCGATCGCGCAAGCTGAGCGACCGCATCATCGCCTGCACGGCCCGCTGTTCGGCGCTCAGCACCGGCCGCTTCGGTTTTGCCGGCTTCGTTACGGGCTCCGCGGCATACGCGATCATACATAACGCCAGCGCGGCGACGAGACGCATGCATCCAGAATAGCGTTATGATGCGGGTATCGTCATGCTGAGTTCGCATCGTCGGCTTCTTTGTGCGCTCGCCGCTATCGCGATTCCGCTGGCCGCGCGATCGAAAGAAACCGCTCTCGATCGCTACGTTCACGCACCCGATCCCAGTTATCACTATGAGTATTTCAACCGGATTCCGGGCGACGATTGCTCGGGCATCGTGCTCGATTTGACGTCGCAGACATGGAAACCGCCGGTCGCGCCGGATCGCACGGTTTGGAAGCATTGGCTGATCATCGTTCGCCCGCACGAGGTGAGATACACGACCGCATTTCTCTACATCACCGGCGGATCGAACGGCGACCCGGCGCCGGTGACGGTGGATCCGATGCTCGCCGATATCGCGAACACCACGCATTCCGCCGTCGTCGAGCTGCGCATGGTCCCGAATCAACCGCTCACGTTTCCCGATGGCCGGAAGCCGAATCTGGTGGAGGATGAGTTCATCGCCTACACCTGGGACAAATTTCTGAGAACGGGAAACGACATTTGGCCCGCGCGGCTGCCGATGACTAAGGCGGCGGTGAAGGCCATGGATGCCGCACAGGCTTATCTGGCCAGCGATGGAACCAAGATCGAGCACTTCGTGGTGGCCGGCGCAGCCAAGCGCGGCTGGACTACGTGGACTACGGCCGCGGTCGACAAGCGCGTGGTCGCGATCGCTCCGATGGTGATCGATCTGTTGAACATCGAACCATCCTTCGAGCATCACTATCGGGCCTACGGATTCTATTCGCCGGCGGTGAAGGATTACGAAGACCTCGGGATCATGAAGTGGTCCGGCACGCCGGAATACAGGGCGTTGATGAAAATCGTCGAGCCGTACGAATATCGCGACCGTCTGACCATGCCGAAGTACATCGTCAACGCCTCCGGCGACCGGTATTTTCTTCCCGATTCCTCGCGATTTTATTTCGACGATCTGAAGGGCGAAAAATATCTGCGCTACATTCCGAACGCGGATCATTCGCTCAAAGGTTCCAACGCGCGCGAGGGGCTGATCGCGTTCTACGACGCGTTCCTCAAGAAGCAGCCGCGTCCGAAATTTTCCTGGAAGTTTGAAGACGACGGATCGATCCGCGTCACCGCGGTGACCGGGCCCAGCGAGGTGAAGTTGTGGCAGGCGACCAATCCGGAGCATCGCGATTTTCGTTTGTCGGCCATTGGACCGGCGTACCAATCGACAACGCTCCAGGCGCAGCCCGACGGCGACTATGTCGCCAAGGTCGCCAAGCCGGCCAAAGGATGGACGGCTTATTTCGTCGAGCTGACCTTCAACACCGGCGGAAAATATCCTTTAGTATTCACGACGGCAGTTCGAGTGAATCCGGACACCCTGCCGTTTGAGGCGCCCAAGCCGGGGACGAATTAAGACTCTTTTTTCGGCAGCGACGCAGCCGCAATTTGCGCGATGTCCAGCAGCTTCGGCGGCGCATCCGATACCGCGGCTAACGCGTCGCGAAACATCGTGTTGCAGAACGGGCACGCCGCGCCGGCCACGCTCGCTCCGGTCGCCACCAATTCCTTGGCGCGGGTATGACTGATGCGGTCGCCTTTTTCCTCGCCTAAGAACGCCAGGCCGCCCCCGGCGCCGCAGCAGAAACTTCGCTCGCGCGCGCGTTCCGGATCGACCACCTCACCGGCGAGCGCCGCCACCTTGCGCGGCTCCTCGAACACGCCGCGATACCGGCCCAAATAACAGGGATCGTGAAACACGACTTTTGCGTTCGATCCGTTCTTCGGCAGCCGGTCGATGTAACGCGCCATGAATTCGCTGTGGTGCTCGATCGGCGGAGCTTCGCCGTAATCTTTCCAGTCGGTCGAAATGGTGCGCACGCAATGCGGGCAGATGGAAACGATTTTCGCGACCCTCGAAGCTTTGAGCGTCTCCAGATTCTGCTCGGCGAGCTGTTGAAACACCAGATCATTTCCGAGCCGCCGCGCCGGATCGCCGGTGCATCGCTCCTTCTTGAGCACGCCGTAACTGGTTCCCAGATATTCCATGACGCGCGCGAAGCTCGCGACAATCTCGCGGCCCTGCGGATCGTAGGCGCCCATGCAGCCGAGCCACAAACAATACTCCTGCGTGCCGTCGAAAATCGGAAACTGCTGCTTCTGGAGGAATTTTTCCCGTTCCGTCGAGCTGAATCCGAGCGCGTTGCCGTTGCGCTCCAGCGCGAGAAACAATTTCGTGCCGTAATCGTCTTCCCACCTGCCGGTGTTCACCGCTCCGCGGCGCAGGCCGATGATGATCGGCAGATGCTCGATGCCGACCGGACACTGATATTCGCACGATCCGCACGTGGTGCACTGGAACGCCGCTTCCTGCGAAATGTACGCGCCCAGCAGCGGCTCTTCCGACCCCGGGCCGAATTCATTCAGATATCCGCGCACGCCGAGCGCGATTTTCTTCGGATCAAGAATCTTGTGCGTGTTAAATGCCGGACAATGCTCCGAACACCTCCCGCACTCGACGCACGAATACACCTGGAGCGCGATGATCCTGGTGAGATCCTTGCCGGTGTCGAGCCCGAAATCCTCATCGCCCACCAGCGGCGGAATGCGGCTGAATCCGCCGCGCGAAAGAAACACGGTAACCGGGCTCAACACCAGGTGCAGATGCTTGGTGTGCGGGATCAGCGGCAGAAATGCCAGGATCACCAGCGTGTGCGCCCACCACAATGGCTTCTCGTATCCGGCGGGCGCGAAGGCCACGGCGATAAACGTCGCCATCAGCAGAAAAATCAGCAGGGCGATGACGCCGGATTCCTTCGACAGCTCGCCGAGCCATTTCGGCTGGACGAAGAACCGGCGCACGAACAGTCCCGTGATCGCGATCGCGACGAAGACTCCGAAAGCGCGCGCGAACCACACGTAGCCCTCGCCGAACACGTTGTTTAACAGCGGAAAGCCGAGCGCTGTGGCGAAATGGTTCATCGTGATCAGGCCGTAGACGCAAAATCCCCAGAACACGATCGCGTGCGCGAAGCCCGCGAGCGGCCGTTCCTTAATGACCTTCGCCTGGCACAGCACTTCCCAGAAGAAATCCCGGATGCGTTTGCCGATCGGGTGCAGCGAAAAACCGGGATCAGGTTTGGCTGCGCGAATCCGCGTGACTACCTTCGAAAAACGGAGCCAGAATCCGTACACCGCTGCCGCCAGGAGCACGATGAAAATGATTCTTTCGGGGAGGGAAAAGGACATTAAGTGATCAATTTAACATGCTTGTTAAAATGAAACGTGCGTCATCTCATATCCGGCGCGGCCGGATTCATCGGGTCACATCTTTGCGACCGGCTCATTGAGGACGGCGAAACTGTCGTCGGGATCGACAATTTGATCACCGGTTCACGCGGGAATCTGGATCAGCTTGCCGGCCAAGCACAGTTTCAATTTATCGAAAGCGATGTTGTGCACGAGATTCCCGTCGACGGGCGCTTCGATCACGTCTGGCATCTGGCATCGCTCGCGAGCCCGAAAGATTATTTCGAGCATCCGATTGAGACGCTGGATGTGGGATCGTCGGGAACGCGCAACATGCTCGAAGTCGCCCGTCGCGACGGCGCGCGGTTCCTGCTGACTTCGACATCGGAATGCTACGGCGATCCGATGGAGCATCCGCAAGTGGAAACGTATTGGGGCAATGTGAATCCGGTGGGAGTGAGGTCGTGTTATGACGAAAGCAAGCGCTACGCGGAAGCACTCACGATGGCGTACCATCGCGCGCACGGCGTGCGGACCAACATCGCGCGGATTTTTAACACCTATGGTCCGCGAATGGCGCTGCACGACGGGCGCGTTGTGCCCACGTTCCTCGATCAGGCGCTCACCGGCGAGCCGCTGACGATCTTCGGCGACGGCAGCCAGACGCGCAGTTTCTGTTACGTGAGCGATCTGGTCGAGGGGTTGGTTCGGCTCAGCGTTTCCGACGAGCGATTGCCGGTCAATCTCGGCAATCCGGTTGAGCTGACGATTCTCGAATTCGCGGAACGGATTCGCTGCCTCACGGGATCGAATCTGGATCTGGTTTTCGAGGCGCTGCCCGAAGACGATCCGCGCAAGCGGCGCCCGGATATTTCGAAAGCGAAGCAATTGCTGGGATGGGAGCCCAAGGTCGCGCTCGAAGACGGGCTTCGCGCGACCATCGAGTATTTCAAGCGGAAGACCGCTTCGGTCTGAACTCCGCGCGATATATTGAAAACGAGATGTTCGCTCGTTTCCGGGTTGCGCTATGTGCCGTTCCAAGTGCCGTTCTGAGCGCCGTATGGTTTGCCGCGCCCGTTTTCGCCCAGTCTGTTTGTCCTATAACGCCCGCCTGGTCGACCTGTGATCTTGCGTTCGATTTTCAGCCCGGCGAAACTGCCGGCGATCTGCGCGCGGAATTTCGCTCGCCGCATCAGCGGACTTACATGCTCCACGCGTTTCGCGATAGCGACCGGCGCATGGTGATTCGATTTTCGCCCACCGAATCCGGTACCTGGGATTATCTCGTCAGCGGCTCCGTGCGGCGCTTTGAAGGCATGGCCGGGCACGTCAGCGCGTCGGAATCCGATTCGCCCGGTTTTGTGCGTATCGCCAACGTACATCACTTCATGAACGAAGCCACCAGCAAAGCACATCTGTGGATGGCAACCCCGCTCGACCATTTCATCGCCATGCGGCGCGCCGAGTTCGATCAAACCGTAGAGCAGCGCGCGAAAGAAAAATTCACGCATCTGCGCGTGACCATCGAGCGCGGCGCGAATCTGGATGAAGCCGCGGATCGTGTGCGCGCCATCAACGCGCACGGCATGGTCGCGGATCTGGTGCTCGCCTGGATTCCGGAAGATGCTCAAGAACGCGCCCGATACATGAACGACATCGTCGCGCGTTTCGCCGCGTTCAACATCACCTGGATGGGCGTTCCTTCCTTTGAGAACGTCGCGCACGCCCGCGCGATTTTGAAGGACGCCGGCGCGATGATCCAGACGCTCGATCCGTACGATCATCCGCGAACCACGCTGGCCGCGGCGACCTCAGCGGCTCTCATGACGGAGGGTTGGTTGAACATGATCGATTACGGCACGCCGGATGCGAATATCGGCGCCGTCGAGCATCAGCTTTATCAGGACCCGGCGATCAATAGCGGCATCGCCAATGTCCGCGATCTGTGGAACGCGACCATGAACGGCCAGTATCCGGCATCGGGATCGGGACAATATATGACCGCCTGGTTCGAATTCATGTCCGGCAATCGATACTGGGAACTGGAACCGTATTTCGATCTGGACGGCGGCCGCGCGATCGCGCTGGAAGGGGTCGAGTATATTGTCTACATCGAAAAACCGGGGCCGGTGGAAGTGACCGTGGAGAAGCACGGCTACGACGTCGCGTGGATCGATCCGGCGACCGGCGAGCGCACCAAGGAAAAGAAAGGCTACAACGGCGAGCACTTCACCGGCGAGCCGCCCGACCGCTCGCATCCCTGGGTGCTGCACATTTCGCGCGAAGGAACCAAGGAGGGGATGCTCAAATCCTATAAATTCGATTCGCGGCCGGTGCCGGTGCAGGAGATCGAGCAGAATCCGGCAAGAATTCCGTTTGACATCGATGCGCCCGCCGAAGGCGATGTTTCCATTTCTCACCCGCCGTATTTCGCGATCAAGGTGAAGCGCGAAACGCGCGCCACGCGATCCCTCCTGATCGAATGGACCGGAGAAGTGCCTGTCGACACGCAAGGCTATCGCGTGCTGGGCACCGGGCGCGAAGGGACGCTGCAGATTCCGCCTTCGATCACCGAAAAACTTCCCGGCGCGCTCGATCTTCGCGTATCGCTGCTCAACGCCAACGGGAAAGCGTACGTGATCGATAGAATCTACACGCTGATTCCGTGAAAATCCTGGCGTTCGACACGACCGGCGAGACCGGCAGCGTGGCGCTGGTGGAGGACGATCGCGTCATCGAAGAAGTGGTCCTGACTTCCACCGACGGATTCGCGCATATTCTGTTCGGGGAAATCGAAGCGCTTCTCGCCCGCCACGATGTCGCGATCCACCAGATCGATTTGTTCGCGGCGGCATCGGGACCCGGATCGTTCACCGGCGTCCGCGTCGGTTTAGCGGCGGCCAAGGGACTCGCCGAAGCCACCGGAAGAAAAGTGCTGGCGGTATCGAATCTGCAAGCGCTCGCGTGGTTCGGTTCGCGGCCGTTGCGGGCGACGGTCATCGATGCGCATCGCGGCGAAGTTTACGGGGCAGTCTACGATTCGCGGCTCGAGACGGTGTCAAACGAAGGCGTTATGAAACTCGAAGAATGGCTCGCCGGTCTCCCCACCGGTGATTTGGAATTTATCACCTCGGGATTTCCTCTCGACGTTCGCGAGCCGGTGATCGAGGCTCCGCGCGCGCTCGCCGGAGCCATCGGGAGAATCGCGGCCGGAAGAATCCATCTGGCGAAAGATCCGGCCGCGATCGATGCGAACTACCTACGGCGCTCCGACGCCGAACTGATGTGGAAAGAATAATCGTCAGGCCGCCGGGAACAGCCACTGCTGTTCGACCGCTGCCGCGGTGAAACGCTCCAGTTCCACCGGATATTTGCGGCGCAGTTCGATCGGCGCGACGCCGTAAACGCCAGTAATCGCGGCTTTCAGTTGCAGAGCGTTTACGACGCTCTTGGCCCCAACGTCATTGTTGAAAATGACGAAAGTGGATTCCGCGTACCGGCCGATGGTTTCAATTCGCTGCGCCCATTCGGCAAGCTGCGCTTCCGAGTAAAGATAATCATGCTGGCGCTGACGAGGCGCGGACTTGTCGTAGGCTCCAAGAGAATTCTGCGGGTTCCTTCCGTGGAGCCGGGCGTAGCCGACGCCCGAAGTCAGCAACGCCGTCGGCGGCATCGCACGCGTATATTCGGCTTGATCGATGTTGCAGAAGCCGACGCGATAGTCGATGAAGGTCCCCACCGCTTCTTCCGCCAGCCAACTGCTGTGGCGCATCTCCGCGACGAGCGGGAATTCAGCGAAGGTCCGGCGTAATTTTATAAAAAACTCGCGGTTTTCAGCCGTAAACTTAAAAGACCACGGGAATTGCATCAACAAGGCCCCAAGTTTTTGGGCGCGAAGCATCGGCATCAGCCCTTCTTTAAACGTCGCGATTTCGGCATCTTCAAGAAGCCTCGCGTGCGTGAATCGCTGGTGAAGCTTCGCAGTGAACTGGAACCGGGGATTAGACTGAACCTTCTTGATCCACAGCTTCACTACTTCTGGTTTAAGCGCTTGATAAAAAGAGCTATTGATCTCGACGGCGTCGAACTGTCGAGCGAGCGTTTCTAGCGGATGCAATCCGGCCGCAAAGGTTTTCGGGTAGACCAGCCCGTTCCAATGCGGGTAGGACCAACCCGCCGTGCCGATTCGGGGGAAGGTGGACATCACAGGCTCCTTATTCGTCTTTTGTTCGCCACTCTATGATAGCGAACAATAGGCGAATATGCAAGCCTAATCTTGAGCCCTTATTTTGCGCAGTTAAAGCTGCTCGCGTCGTTCATATCGCCTGAACCTTTATAGCGTGCAACCAGAGGATAGGCGCACAACGGGCGCTGGAGCACGACCTTCTTATCCACATATTTCGTCGCGATGATTTTTTCGGGCGCGGCGCCTTGTTCCACCCAACGCTCGGCCGCGCGGACGATGTCGTGATCGGCGTCCATTTGCGATGCGGGAGCGGAGGTGCCGAAACCCAGTGCGCCGGGACCGCCGGCGCAATGATACATGCCGGGGACCAGAAACACCCGATAGAACTGCGCGGCGTCTTTCTGCTTCGCGGCGACCGATTCGTAATAATCGATGCCGTTTTGTGCCGGGATCAAGGGATCGGCCGCGCCATGATAATAAATCAGCTTGTGGCCGAGCCTGCGGAATTCCGCCAGGTTCGGGTCGGTCGCGTTCGTCATCGGCCCGAGCGTTTCATCGGCGGTTTGAATGTCGTGATCGAAATCGAAGGCGCGAAAATCCCAGTCAGGTTTGTGGAAGAAAGCATAGCGCCAGAAATCGTAGCTGCTGACGCCGGAGCTCGTCGTACGATTGATCACCATCTGGCCGCCCGATTTGCCCCAGCCGAGCTCGCCGCCGGCGTAGAGGCCCGGATAGAGCTTCTTGCCAGTATGCGGATTCACCGGACCGCTGTAAATCTTTTCGACGGCGCTCACCTGCGCCGCCGTCAGGCAATTCGGGCCATCCGCGCCTTTGCACTCGAGATTTTTCGGATCGAAATGGCAGCGCAGCGGATCGCTGACGATGCCGTCGGCGGCTCCATCGAGCGCGTCGCAAGCGGCGAGCGTCGCCGTTTGCAGGAGCTCCAGTTTGTCTTGAGGAAGATTCGTCTCCGGCGTTCCGGTCGCGACGCCGTTCCATACTTCGCTCATCATCTGGTGGGTCCAGAAATTGGCCGCGTCCCCGGCGACCATGCCGTCGTAGTCGGCGGGGAAGCGCTGCGCTTCCATCAATCCCTGCTTGCCTCCGGTGGAGCAGCCCAGATAATACGAACGCTTCGCGCTTTGCGAATAATACGCGTTGACGATCGACTTGGCCGCGACCGTGGTCAGATGCAGGCCGCGATAACTGTAGTCGATGAGCCGTTCGCGATTCTCCAGCCATTCGCGCGGCTCCTGCGCGGTGTGTCCGGTGTCGGTGCTGGCGGTGGCGAAACCGTTTCGCAATGCGGTTGACATGGCCGGGAAGCTGATGGTGCCGGCGAGCCCTCCGTTGCCCACGCCTTCAAGCTTCCCGTTCCAATCCGACTCGGGCAGCCAGACCTCGAAATGAATGGTAGAAGCTTCGGTCGGCTTCAGGATACCGTGGACCTCGCAGAAGGCCGGCAGATTGTCGATGGCTCGTCCACCAGGTGGCGTGAAGGTGCCGGCCGGAATCGATTTAGCCAGGGTTACGGTCGTGCCGGGCAGCGCCAGAGAGGCTAATCCTTCACAATTGGCGGCGAATGCGACAGAGGCGACCGGCAGGAACAGGGCAGCAAGGAGTGGGAGCTTCATGGCGAGTCCTATTGTATCGATTTTCAAAAAGAACGCACCTGAAACGGTTAGCCGGGTAATGCGATTGATTTATC
>DATHCE010000393.1:0-10114 GCA_035319685.1 Bryobacteraceae bacterium
GGTCAAGCTGAGGGCGTGACGGGTCGGTTGCGAAGCGGCGTCCTATACCTACCGACACCTAGTTCCCGTGGTAGAATTCTCGGGAAACATGTTCTGCACGGATTGCGGCAAACAGATCGGCGATGAGGCGCGGTTTTGTACGCATTGCGGACGCCCGACGGCGAAGGCAGGAGGGGCGCAGGCGGCCGTTCCGCCGCCGCCGGTTCCGCAACAGCCCCCGCCGCCTCGACAGCGGCAATTCGTCGAGGCGAATTACGAGGTTCCGCACTGCAAATTCACCAAGACGCCGGAAGGTTTTAGATGCTCTTTCAAAGCGCCGTCCTTGAAGAGCCATCAGGTGATCGATGGGTCGGGTAATGTGGCCCGCGCGCAAGGGGGCATCGGCGGAGCACTAGTGTGCTGTATCTGAAGTCCGCATACAAAAGCGCGCGACGCTGGCAAGGATTTCGTCGGCGGTTTTAGTCCAGCGGAACGGTTTGGACTGTTGGTTGTGTTGGTCAATGTAGGTGCGAATGGCGGACTCCAGTTCGCGTGTGCTGCGAAAGGCGGAGCGCCGCAGGCGTTTCTCGGTGAGCAGGGCGAACCAGCGTTCGACTTGGTTGATCCAGGATGTGCCGGTGGGCGTGAAGTGCAGATGGAAACGAGGGCGCCTGACGAGCCAGCGGTGAATCATCGGGGTTTTGTGGGTGCCATAGTTGTCCAGGACCAGATGCACGTCGAATTGCTTCGGCACCGCGGCATCGAGGGTGTCCAGAAATCGGCGAAACTCCACCGAACGGTGGCGTCGATGGCACTCGCCGATCAGCTTACCCGTTTTCACATCGAGAGCCGCGAACAGCGAGGTGGTTCCGTGCCTCTGGTAATCGTGCGAACGGCGCTCGGCTTGGCCCGGCCGCATCGGAAGAAACGGCTGCGTGCGGTCCAGCGCCTGAATCTGCGACTTTTCATCTACGCACAACACCAGCGCACGGTCCGGCGGATTGAGGTACAGACCCACAATGTCGCGCACTTTGTCGATGAACAGCGGGTCCTTGCTCAGCTTGAACGTCTCGGTCCGGTGCGGCTGCAGCGCGAAGGCCCGCCAGATCCGATGCACGCTCGAGTGGCTCAACCCGCTGGCCTTGGCCAGCGAACGGGTCGACCAGTGCGTCGCATCCGCCGGAAGTGTTTCCAGGGTGCGTGCCAGGACACGCTCCACTTCTTGATCGCTCAGCTTGCGCGGCGTGCCCGGACGAGGTTCATCCAGCAAACCGTCCAACCTCTTGTCCAGGAACCGCTGCCGCCACTTGCCCACCGTCTGCTTAGTGACCTTCAACTCCTCTGCCACCTCCGTGTTGGTCCGGCCCGCCGCGCACAGCAGAATCATCCGCGCCCGAACGGCCAGCGCTTGCGCCGACTTCGGCCGCCTCGCCCAGTTCTCCAGCGCCTCTTGCTCGTGCGCCACCAGCTTCAGTTCCGCAGTCGGTCGTCCCATCGATCAGATCCTCTAATCGTAAAGGCGACACCGGCGCTCGTGTTGTTACGCGAACTTTAGATACAGGACACTAGGAGCTTGTTGAAAAAGGCGGCATCGCCAGATTGCGGGCGGGGACAGAGTAGTCCGTTCCCTTTTTTTGGAGCAAGCTCTCAGTGCGCCAGCGATTTGAGATAGGCGAGGACGGCTTCGGCGTCGTCGCGCGTCATTTTGAACTGGAGCATTGGGGGATCGGGCGGCTCGCCGTCTCGCGCGATGCCCGTGGTCATCAGACGGATGAAGTCGGCATCGGTTCCAGGCGGGCGTCCGGCGATGCGCGGCGCGCGCAGAGCCCAGCTCGGAGAATTGTAGGTCGGCCGGGTCTGAATCGGCCCGCCCATCAGCCATTGCCCGCGATCGGGCTGGCCGTTATCATCGACCGGGGTGTGGCAGCGGGTGCACTGGACCAGATCCTCGACGATGTACTGGCCGCGCGCGATGCGGCCGGCTTGGGCGGCGTCCTTGACAGTCTTGTTGGCTACGTTCGCTTGCGCGCTGGCGGCGGGCGCGAGCAGCAATGCGAACGTGAAGAGCGATAGCGGAGTCAGCCAGTATCTCATACGCCATCATCCGGGCTCCGACTATCATACACCGATCCACATGCCAACCGGGCAACGGGCGGGTGAGACCTGCGACAATGGCTGCTCATGATGAGCGGCCCGTGGTACCGGCAACTGAATCGATATCACTGGCTGGTGCTGACGCTCGCGTGCGCGGGCTGGCTGCTCGACTGCATGGATCAGCAGATATTCGGGCTGGCGCGAAGGCCCGCGATGCTCGACTTGCTGCACGCCGGGGCGGGCGATGCGGCGATGGCCGGAAAAGTCACCGAATACGCCGGCTACGCCACCATGATGTTCATGATCGGATGGGCCATCGGAGGCTTGCTGTTCGGCATCCTCGGAGATCGCATCGGGCGCGTCCGCACCATGGTGATCAGCATCCTGTTTTATTCGGCCTTCACCGGACTCAGCGTGTTCTCGACCGGCGTGTGGGATTTTTCGGCGTACCGACTGCTGACCGGATTGGGTGTCGGCGGTCAATTCGCGGTGGGCGCGGCGCTGATTGCCGAAGTGATGCCGCCGACAGTGCGGCCGTATGCGCTGGGCGTGCTGCAATCGTGCTCGGCCGCAGGAAACGTGATCGCGGCGCTGGTCGGAATCGGGCTGGGCGAGCTACAGGAGGCGCACATCATCGAAAGTTCCTGGCGAGCGATGTTCATCATCGGCGCGCTGCCGGCGTTTCTGGTTTTCGTCATCATGCGCAAGCTGAAGGAGCCGGATCAGTGGCAGGAAGCCAAGGCGCATCACGCGAGGCTCGGGTCGATGGCCGAACTGTTTTCGAATCCACGATGGCGGCGCGGCGCGCTGGTGGGGTTCACGCTGGCCTTCGCGGGCGTGGTGGGGCTGTGGGGCATCGGATATTTCAGTTACGACCTGCTGAGTTCGGTGCTCGACAAGACGTTTCGCGCGCAGGGGCTCGCTGAGAGCATGATCGCCGGAAAGAAGACGTTGTGGACCGGAATCACGTCGCTGGTGCAAAACACCGGCGGGTTTCTGGGCGTGTACGCGTTCACCTATTTCACCGAATGGACCAGCCGGCGGCGCGCGTTCGGGCTGTCGTTTCTGGGAGCGATGATCGCCACGGCGTTTCTGTTCTGGCGGCTCCATCAATTCAGCGACGTGTTCTGGATGCCTCCGCTGATGGGATTTTTCCAGCTCACCTTGTTTGCCGGCTACGCGATTTATTTCCCGGAATTGTTTCCGACGCGGTTGCGCAGCACGGGAACGTCGTTCTGCTATAACGTGGGACGCGCGGTCGCGGCGGCGGGTCCGGCGGCGCTGGGTCTGCTGACCAGCCGCGTGTTCAGCGGAGAGGCGGAACCGCTGCGCTACGCCGGCGTCACGATGTGCCTGGTGTTCCTGATCGGGCTCGCGGTGTTGCCGTGGGCGCCGGAGACGAAAGGCCAGCCGCTGCCCGAGTAATTTTGCCGATATGCTGAAACAATGCTGTGGAAATCGCTTGCCGCGCTGATGGTGGCCGCGGGATTCGCCTCGGCGCAGACGCCCGCTCCGCAGTTCGAAGTGGCTTCCATACGGCCGGCGGGCTCGATCGTGGCGCAAGCCGCATCGGGGCAGTTTCACGTCGGAATGAAGATCGACGCGGCGCGCGTCGATATCGGCAGCATGTCGCTGCTGGATCTGATTCGCGCAGCGTATCGCGTCCAGCCCTATCAGGTGGCGGGTCCGGACTGGATGAAGACGGAGCGCTTCGATATTCTCGCCAAGATGCCCGAGGGCGCATCGAAGGATCAGGTGCCGGAGATGCTCCAGGCGCTTCTGGCCGAGCGGTTCAAGCTGACGATTCATCGCGACAACAAGGAGCAGCCGGTGTACGTGCTAATGGTGGCGAAGGGCGGGCCGAAGCTCAAGGAATCGCCGGCGGAAGCCGATCCGGCACCGGCTGCGGAGGGCGATGATAAATCCGCCATCATCGGAACGGGCCAAGGAAACATCAGCGTGGCTCGCGAAGGTCGGGGCGCGGTGGTGCGCGGCGGCCCGATGGGAACTACGCGAGTCTCCATGGGCCCGAACGGGGTGATGCACCTGGAAGCCGACAAAATGACGATGCCCGGCTTCGTCGAGATGCTTTCCCGATTCGTGGACCGGCCCGTGGTCGACATGACGGAACTGAAGGGAACCTACCAGATCGGCATCGATGTGACCATGGACGATCTGCGGAACGTGGCGCGCGCGGCCGGAATGACGATGCCCCTGGGCCGTGGCGGCGCAGAGCCCGGGAGACCGCCGACGGCTGAGGCCTCGGAACCGCCGGGCACCTCGATTTACGCCACGGTCCAGCAGTTGGGGCTGAAACTCGAGGCCCGCAAATCGCCGGTCGAAATGATCGTCGTGGACCATATCGAGAAGACGCCGACGGACAACTAGAGTGGCCGCAAATTCGCCTCAGAAATGCGGGTTGCGCGGGAGCCCCGCGTTCACGAGCCCGCTGTGAAGACTCGCGCCTGTCCCCGCCATCACTGGCGGGGCTTTCCGTGCGATATGCGCCATTAGAAAAGCCCCGCTCATCATGGCGGGGTCACGCGGACGTGAGCCGCTGCTGCTACACTGAGGTATTAAACATGGCCATCAGCAAAGACTTGCTGGAAATCCTCGTCTGTCCGCTGTGTAAGGCGCCTGTCGAACTCAAACAGGACGAAAACGGCCTGAAATGTGTCGAGTGCAAGCGGGTGTATCCGATTCGCGACGACATTCCCGTGATGCTGATCGACGAAGCCCGCATCGAAGAATAGGCGTGGGAAATCTCCTGGAGCGGCTGCCGTCCGGCTCGCGGATCGCGGTGATCCGTCTGCGTTCGCTGGGCGACTGCGTGTTGACCACGCCGGCGCTCGCGCTGCTCAAACAGCATCGCGCGGATTTGCGAATCACCGTGGTGGTCGAGCCGCGATTTGCCGCCGTTTTCGAAGGTAATCCGGACGTGGATGAGATTCGGCCGGCGCCCGGGCGGGCCGATCTCGCGCTCAATCTTCATGGCGGGACCCGCAGCATGTGGATAACGGCCGCATCCGGGGCGCAATACCGCGCGGGGTTCGGGCATCATCGCTACAGCTTTCTTTATTCGCACAGGATTCCGAGGGCGCAGGAGATTTTAGGCGTCGAACGGGCGGTGCACACGGCGGAACATTTAGCATCCGCAATGTTTTGGCTCGGCGTGCCGCATGGCGAAATTCCACGCGCGAAATTGATCGCCGGCGAGCGGCCCGATCTGCCTCCGTATGCGGTGATTCATCCTTTCGCATCGGCTCCGGAGAAGACCTGGCCCGCTTCGCGATTCCTGGAACTCGCGCGCCGGCTGCCTGGCCTGACGCCGGTGTTTCTCGCCGGAGCGGATGATGACGCATCGCCATTTTCATCGTTCCCGGTCTGGAAAAACGAGCCGCTCGCCCGGGTGAAAAACCTGATGTCGGGCGCGTCCTTGTTTATCGGCAACGACAGCGGACCGGCGCACATCGCGGCCGCGTTCGGCGTGCCGGTGGCGGCGATTTTCGGCGCATCCGATCCGGCGACGTGGGCTCCCTGGCGAACCGAGGCGCAGGTGCTGCGCGCACCGGCGATCGAAGATATTCCGGTGGAAGATGTGGCGGCGGCGATCGAGCAACTGAAGGTGCGGGTATGAAGGAACTGGCGCGCCTGCTCAAGTATTCGCGGCCTTATATTCCTCATCTGTCGGCTTCGGTTCTGTTGATGATGTGCGTCGGCGCGGCACAGGGATTGACCGCGCTGCTGATCGGTCCGATTTTCGATCGCGTGCTCAACCCGGCATCGGCGGACGAGCCGGTGAAGCTGTTCAAGATTCCGGTTCTGGGCCGGCAAATCTATCTGAGCTCGTTTGTGCCGCCGCAGATCCACAACGTGTGGACCATGGTCGCGGTGGCGATTCTCGCGGTGTTTTTCATCAAGGGCGTGTGCGATTACCTGGGCAACTACCTGATCAATTACGTGGGCTTTTCCGCGGTCACCGATCTGCGGCAGACGGTTTTCGATCGCGTGCTGCATCAGGACGCGCATTTTTTCGAAACCAACTCGACGGCGCGCGTCATGTCGTCGATCATGAACGATCTCGAAAAAATTCAGGTCGCGACCTCGCATATTCTGGCGGACTGGCTGCGGCAGAGTTTCACCGCGATCGCGTTGCTGGCCGTGGTGGTGCAAACCGACTGGCGCCTGGCCCTGGTCAGCCTCACCGTGCTGCCGTTCGTGCTGGTACCCACCATCCGATTGGGACGGCGAATCCGCAAAACCACGCGGCGCGCGCAGGACGATGCGGCGGAGCTGAACCAGGTGCTGCAGGAAATGCTGAGCGGGAATCAGGTGGTGAAGACGTTCGGAGCGGAGGAGATCGAATCGAACCGTTTCCGGGTTCGCGCGCAGCGGCTGCGGCGCTCGAATCTCCGCTACGTCGCGCAGCAGGCGGTGGCGTCGCCGCTCATCGAATTTTTCGGCGCGATCACGATTGTCGGTCTGCTCACGTATGCGCGTTCGCAGATCAGTTCCCATGCGATGACCACCGGCGCGTTCACCAGCTTCGTGATCGCGCTGTTGATGCTGTACGAGCCGGTGAAGCGCCTGGCGGGAATTCACAATATTTTCCAGCAGGCGCTGGGAGCGTCGCAAAAAGTGTTCGAGTATCTGGATCGCGATCAGGGCGTGAAGGAACGTCCGGGCGCGGTGAAGCTCGCGCGCTTCGAAAAGGCGATTCAGTTCGACCACGTCAGCTTTCGTTATCCGAGCGTGACGGATGGCTTCGTGCTCGATTCGATTTGCCTGGAGGTGAACCGCGGAGAGATTGTCGCGCTGGTGGGGCCGAGCGGCGCGGGCAAGACGACGCTGGCGAATCTGGTGCCGCGATTCTACGATGTGTGCGCCGGCGCGGTGAAGATCGACGGGCGCGACGTGCGCGATCTGCGCCTGGATTCGCTGCGCGAAAAAATCGGGATCGTCGCGCAGGATACGTTTTTGTTCAACGATACGGTGGCGAACAACATCGGCTACGGATTGGCGAACGCGACGCCGGAACAGATTCGGGAAGCGGCGCGCAACGCGCTGGCCGAGGAATTCATTCGCGAAATGCCGCGCGGTTTCGAAACCATCATCGGCGAGCGCGGGCAGAAATTGAGCGGCGGCCAGCGCCAGCGGGTCGCCATCGCGCGGGCGCTGCTCAAGAACGCGCCCATTCTGATTCTGGATGAAGCCACCTCGCACCTGGACACGCAATCCGAGGTGCTGGTGCAACGCGCGCTGCAAAACCTGATGGAGCATCGAACGGTGATCGTGATCGCGCATCGCCTCTCGACGGTGCGCCGCGCTGATAAAATCGTGGTTCTCGACCGCGGGCGCATCTGCGAGGCCGGCCGGCATGAAGATCTGGTGAATCGCGGCGGCGTATATCAACGATTGCACGAATTACAGTTTCTGGAGCCGGATTCCGTAGTGAATCCCTAATGGAATGAATTCTCAGCTTCGCAGCATGACCGGATTTGCCCGCGTGCGCCGCCCGATCGAGGACGGCGAAGTGGTGGTGAGCGTGAAGAGCCTGAACCATCGCGGGCTGGACGTGCAGGTGCACGCGCCCAGCTCGGCCGATCCTTTCGAGAACGCGATTCGCACATTGGTGAAGAGCCGCGTCTCGCGCGGCCACGTGGAGGTGCGCATCGTGATGCCGCAAGGCGCGGCGAACGGCAACGGCGTGGGCGTCAACCGGGCGCTGCTCGAACAGTATCTGAAGTCGTTTCGCGAAGCCGCGACCGAGCATGGAATCGACGCAGCGCCGGATCTGAACTCGGCGCTGCGCCTTCCCGGGATGTTCGGAGAAGCGGGCGACGGCGAGCCGCCGGAAGGAACCGAAGCGGCGTTATTCGCCGCGCTGGCCGAAGCGCTGGACGATCTGAACACATTTCGGGCGCGCGAGGGCGCGGAAATCGCCGCGGAGATGCGATCGCACAACGCGCGCGTGGCGGCGGTAGCCGAGGAAATGGAAAAAATCCGCGCCGGCGCGACCGCCGCGTTCCACCTGCGGCTCTCCGAACGGCTGCGGGAACTGCTCAAGGGCGCGCAGATCGATCCGCAAAGGCTGGCGCAGGAAGCCGCAATTCTCGCCGATCGCAGCGACATCGGGGAAGAGCTGGCGCGCCTGAAAATTCATTCGGCGCAGCTTGCCGGATTGCTCGATTCGGGCGGCGAGATCGGAAAAAAACTCGATTTTCTGCTGCAGGAGATGAATCGCGAGACCAACACGGTCCTTTCGAAGACCAGCGGCGCAGGCGAGGCCGGCCTGAGGATTACGGGACTGGCGCTCGAAGCCAAGTCGGCGATCGAGAAAATCCGCGAGCAGAGCCTCAATCTGGAATGACCACCGTCTTCATCATCTCCGCGCCGTCCGGTTCGGGAAAATCGACCCTGACCCGCCAGCTTCTGGAGCGCGTCGCGAACCTGCGCTTTTCGGTCTCCTACACGACCCGCGCGCCGCGCGCGAGCGAGCGCAACGGCCACGAATATTTTTTCATTTCGCGCGAGGAGTTTGAGGAGCGCCTCGGCAAGGGCGAATTTCTGGAGCACGCCGAGGTGTTCGGCAACTATTACGGCACCCACGCGAGCGAGCTGGACCGCGCGGCCCGGGAGGGCGTGGATCTGGTGCTCGACATCGACGTGCAGGGTGCGCGACAATTGAAACAGAAGATTCCCGGCGCGGTTTCTATTTTCATTCTTGCGCCAAGCCGTGAGATTCTGGAGCGGCGGTTGCGGTTGCGAAGCCAGGATTCCGATCAGGTGATCGAGCGAAGGCTGCGCGATGCGGCGGCCGAGATCCGCAATTATTCAAATTATGATTATGTGCTGGTGAACCGCGAAGTGGCGTCGTCGGTGGATACGCTGGTTTCCATCGTCAAGGCCACCCGCAGCCGGCGAGACCGGATGGAAGATCAGATCCGTCCGATCCTCAATACGTTCAAGCTGGAGACGTTGAAAGATGCCTGAGAACTTTAGACAGACCGCCGCGAGCATCATCCCGGACGATCCGGAGGCAAGCGCGTACCGGTTCATTATCGTGGCCGCCAAGCGCGCGCGCCAGTTGCAGAACGGCGCACGCAGCTTCCTGCCCACCACGTCGAAGAAGCCGACCGTCGCCGCGATGGAGGAAGTCCGCCGTGGATTGGTCCAGTACGACGATCCGGCGTTCCATCGCGAGCAGGAAGCACCCCCCGAAGAATAAGTGGAAGAGTAAATGAAGGTCGCGCTCGGCGTTGGCGGAGGCATCGCGGCATACAAAGCGGCCGAACTGGCGCGCGCCCTGATGGAGCGCGGATTTTCGGTGCAAGTGGTGATGACCTCGGCCGCCGAACAATTCATCCGTCCGCTCACCTTCGCCGCGCTCACCGGAAACAAAGTGCTGACCAGCCTGTTCAGCGCGGCCAGCGCGGAAGATACTCTTTCGAGCGCGATCGAGCACATTCGCGTCGCGCAGGAAACCGACATTCTGGTCGTCGCGCCCGCCACGGCCGATTTGCTGGCGAAATTCGCGCACGGCATCGCCGACGATTTTCTCACCACGACGTATCTCGCGTTCACCGGGCGAATGGTGATTGCGCCCGCCATGAACGTCAACATGTGGAATCATCCCGCCACGCGCGAAAACGTCCGGGTGCTTCGGGAACGCGGCCACGAATTTGTCGAGCCGGACGAAGGATTGCTGGCATGCGGAATGACGGGTCCGGGAAGGCTCGCCGAGCCGCAGAAAATCGCGGATATCGTTGCCGGCGGAGCCGCCGGCGCGCTCCCGAACCAGCCTGCGAAAGCCGAAGCTCCCGTCCACCGCGATCTGGAAGGCGAGATGGTTCTGGTCACCGCCGGACCGACGCAGGAGCCGCTCGATGCGGTGCGCTACATCACCAATCGATCCAGCGGCAAGATGGGTTACGCGCTGGCCGAAGAGGCCGCGGCGCGCGGCGCCAAAGTGGTGCTGATCAGCGGGCCGGTGAATCTCGCCCAACCGCCGGGGATGGAAGTGATTCCGGTCCGAACGGCG
>DATHCE010000394.1:0-24581 GCA_035319685.1 Bryobacteraceae bacterium
CGTTCGACCTATCGCGTTCGAGACGGCGGCGGACGGATCCACCCGGCGCCTGTTCGTCCAGCTTTCCGGCTACAACGGATTCGCGGTGGTCGATTTCCAGACGCACGAAGAAGTTTCGCGGATCAAGCTTCCCGATGAGCCGGGCGGAGGCCACGCGGAAGGCGGCGCGCCGTCGCACGGAATCGGCGTCACGCCGGATGGCAAGGAACTGTGGGTCGACAGCTCACCCAACAACGGAGTGTTCATTTATTCGCTGCCCGATCTCAAATTGCAGGGCTACGTGAAGACCGGCGAGGTGCCGGACTGGATCACGTTCACGCCCGACGGCAAGCGGATTTACATCGCCAATTCCGGCTCGAACTCGGTTTCCGCGATTGATGTGAAGTCGCGGAAAGAGATCGCGCGGATTCCGGTGGGAGAAGTGCCCAAGCGGAATGGAACGGTGATCGTCCCTTAATTCGATTTCGCCGCGCCGATCCAGGCGGCGATAGTCTGCCATTCCGCATCGTTTTTCGATGCGAACTGACGGCCGCCGCCGTGAAAAACGTCGCCTCCCGCATCGTGCGCCAGCGGATGGATCAACAGAGGGCTCGACTCGGGATGCCCGGGAACGACGAGCTTCGAAACCGCCGCGAAATTTTTCCGCGACTGCTCCTCGGTCCACATCTTCGCGCCTTCGTCGAGCGGTTGCAGCCGGAACGCGCTCGCGGCATCGACGTGGCAGGCAACGCAGCGTGCGTGACCGGGGCGTTTGGCGAGGAAGATCGGCTCGACACGCGATTCAAAAACCTCGAAGTCGAGCGATTGCGCCGCGGCGAACGTTGCGGCAAGCCCTGCCAGAATTGCCACCCGGATCATGGATACAGTATAGCCGCGAGTGCGTGGTCGTGAAGCCATGACCATTCAGGCCGTCAAGGAAGCGATTCTGCTCGGCAGGATCGACCAGGAAATCGAGTCAGGCGAATCTCGTCCGCTCGATCGCAACCACTAAAGCTGATTCCCGTCCCACGCCAACTCCGGGGCGCCACGAAACGAGGCTCGCGCGGATCTAAAAATCTCACCAAATGCGTTACAATATGAAGGTAACTGCCCACCGCAGAAGTCTGCCCGTAGGGGCAAATCATGTTTGAGAACTTAAGCGACAAGCTTCAACGCGTATTCAAGCATTTGCGCGGAGAAGGGAAATTAACGCCGGAAAATATGGAAGCCGCGCTGCGCGAAATTCGCGTCGCGCTGCTCGAAGCCGACGTGCATTTTCGCGTCACCAAACAGTTCATCGAAGCGGTGAAAGAAAAAGCGATGGGGCAGGAGGTGCTCACCGCGCTTTCGCCCACCCAGCAGGTGATCAAAATCGTGCGCGACGAGATGGTCAAGATGCTCGGCACGCATCAGGCCAAGCTGCGCACCGCCAACGAACCGCCCAGCGTCTACATGATCGTCGGACTTCAGGGCTCGGGCAAAACCACTTCGTCGGCGAAACTCGCCCGCTACCTTTCGAAAAACGGCCATTCGCCGATCCTGGTTTCGGTCGACGTGTATCGCCCGGCGGCGCGCAAGCAATTGTCCGTGCTGGCGCGCGATTTGAAACTGCCGGTCTACGAAGGCGCGCCCGAGGAAACCAAACCCGCAGATCTGGCGCGATCGGCGCGCAAGGAAGCGGTGCAGACCGGCCGCGACATTCTGCTGGTCGACACCGCCGGCCGCCTGCACATCGATGACCAACTCATGACCGAGCTGAGTGAGTTGAAAGAGCTGCTGAATCCGGCCGAAATCCTGTTCGTCGCCGATGCCATGACCGGCCAGGATGCGGTCAAATCGGCGGACGAATTCAACAAACGCCTCGGTATCACCGGAACGATTCTGACGAAGATGGACGGCGATGCGCGCGGCGGCGCGGCATTGTCGATCCGCGCGGTGACCGGGCAGCCCCTGAAATTCGTCGGCGTCGGCGAAAAATCGGACGCGCTCGAACCGTTTCATCCGGATCGCGTCGCGCAGCGGATCTTGGGCATGGGCGACGTGCTCAGCCTGATCGAAAAAGTCGAAGAAACCATCGATCAGAAGCAAGCTGAGGAGATGCAGCGCAAGCTGATCGAGGACGATTTTACGCTCGCCGATTTCCGCGATCAGATCGGGCAGTTACGCAAGCTGGGTCCGCTCGAATCGATCCTGGGGATGATGCCCAACCTGGGACCCATAAAAGACCTGAAGAACATGAAGGTCGACGAGAAAGAGATCACGCGTCTGGTGGCGATCATCGATTCGATGACGCCCAAGGAGCGGTCCAATCACATGATCATCAACGGCGCGCGGCGGCGCCGCATCGCCAAAGGCAGCGGAACCAGCGTGCAGGAAGTGAATCATCTGTTGAAACAGTACGCGCAGGCCCGGAAAATGATGAAAAGTTTCACCGGAGGCGCGGGTTTTTTGGGGAAAAGGCTGGGCAAGTTGAAGCTGCCCCTCGGGTTTGGTCAACCATAATTTCGGCCAACTTGTGAAAAAGGGGACACGGTCCCTTTTCCACTGCTTTCAGGCACAATAAAGGAACAGGAGTAGCAAGAATGCTGATGATTCGAATGGCGCGGTTCGGCGGCAAGAAGAAGCCGAGTTATCGCGTGGTGGTAATCGATAAGGAACGGGCGCGCAATAGCCGGTCGGTGGAAGTGGTGGGAACCTATGATCCGGTGGCGAAGCCGGCCGCGGTGAACCTGAATCACGACCGGATTGCGCATTGGATGAAGCACGGCGCCCAGCCCTCCGATACGGTGGCGCGTCTGCTGAAATCGCACCCCGCGCCCGTCCCTGCACCCGCCGCGTAGCTCGCATTCCTGCTACAATCGACGCAACAGGAGGGTGAAAAACGGGTGAAAGATTTGGTGACAGAAATCGCGAAGGCATTGGTCGATATTCCCGATGAAGTGACCGTTCGTGAAGTCGAAGGGGAACAGGTCACGGTACTGGAACTGCGCGTTGCGCCAAGCGATTTGGGAAAAGTCATCGGAAAACAGGGACGGACGGCGCGATCGATCCGGACCTTGCTGGGCGCGGCGGGAATGAAGTTGAACCGGCGGTTTACCCTGGAAATTCTCGAATAACCGTCAGGTGTTTTGCGGAAACTTGAGAACGAGTACAGGCTGGATCGCAGTTGGCAGGTTGATTCGGGTCCGCGGAAATCGCGGCGAATTCGTTGGAGAAATCTACAGTTCGCTCCCCGGGCGGGCCGAAAAGCTGAAAGATGTAATGCTCGATGCGGGCAGCCGGCGGCTGGCTGCCCGCATCGAACAGGTCTGGCATCATGACGGCCGCTCCGTGTTCAAATTCTCGGGAATCGATTCGATTTCCGATGCGGAACCATGGGCCGGCGCGGACGTGCTAGCGCCGGAGTCGGAACAGGTCAAGCCGGGCGAGGGTGAATATTCTCACGCGGACCTGATCGGATGCCGTTTGGTCAGGGAAGCAGGAGCCGATGAAATCGGCATGGTGATGGGAGTAGAGGATTACGGCGGTCCGTCGCTGCTCAAAGTGCAAGCGGCGGACGGCCGCGAGATTCTGGTCCCGTTCGTCCGTTCGATTTGCAGGGAAATTGACGTAACGGCGAAGATCATCCGGGTCGATTTACCGGATGGATTGCTGGAACTGTAAGTTCCAGTCCATGTGGAACTGTAAGTTCCAGTCCATGTGGAACTGGGAACCGTTCCAGGTTTAAGGTGGAGCTGGCAGTGAAGTTTCATGTGCTGACGATTTTTCCCGAATTTTTTCGGGGACCGTTCGAGCATGGCGTCATCCAGCGGGCGAGGGAAGCCGGGTTGATCGAAATCAGGATTCACGATTTGCGCCAGTGGACGCGCGACCGGCACCGAACCGTGGATGACCGGCCCTTTGGCGGCGGCGAAGGCATGCTGCTGAAGGCCGCGCCGATTTTTGAAGCGGTGGAATCGATCTGGCCCGAACGAAGTCCGGTTAAGGCCGAACGGAGGCAGGAGCAAAAAGTGATTCTGCTCTCGGCGCAGGGGCGGAAATTCGACCAGTCGGTTGCGCGGGAGCTGAGCGGATGCGAGGAACTGCTGCTGATCTGCGGAAGGTATGAGGGCGTGGATGAGCGGGTGGCCCAGCATCTGGCGGATGCGGAAATTTCGATCGGGGATTACGTGTTGAGCGGCGGCGAACTGGCCGCGGCGGTAGTGGTCGACGCGGTCGCGAGATTGAAGGAAGGGGTGCTGGGCAACCAGCTCTCGACGGTTGCGGAATCGTTCAGCGATGCGAGGCTGCTCGATTGTCCGCAATACACCCGGCCGGCGGTTTTTCGAGGCTGGCGGGCGCCGGAGGTCCTGCTCGGGGGCAACCACGAGGAGATCCGGCAGTGGAGGAGGAAAGCGGCGTTCGAAAAAACGGCGCGGCTTCGTCCCGATTTATTGAAAGGGAATTATGAACAACGCGGTACTGACGAAGGTCATCAGCAAGAATAAACGGGCGGCCAATCATCCTGAGTTCCGGCCCGGAGATACCATCCGGGTGCACGTGAAGATCAAGGAAGGCGACAAAGAGCGCCTCCAGGCGTTTGAAGGAACCGTCATCGCTAGGCACAACAGCGGCATGGGCGAGACCATCACCGTCCGCAAGGTCAGCTTCGGCCAGGGCGTCGAGCGCATTTTCCCGGTGCATGCTCCGGTGGTCGATCACATCGACGTGGTGCGCACGGGCCGTGTGCGCCGGGCGAAACTTTATTATCTGCGCGATCTGAAAGGCAAAGCGGCGCGTCTCCGGGAGCGCGAGTAAGCGGCCCTGGATGCCGACCAGCCGATACGAGCGGGCTGCCCGCAAGGCGGGCTACCGGGTCATCGCCGGTCTCGACGAAGCCGGGCGCGGCTCGCTGTTCGGACCGGTGTTTGCTGCTGCGGTGGTGCTCCATCCGGACCGTCCCATTCGAGGGCTCGACGATAGTAAAGCGCTGCTGCCGGAGCGCCGCGAAGTTCTCGCCGGACGCATTCGGGAGCGCGCGCTGGCTTGGGCCGTCGGCGCGGCAGACGCCTTTGAAATCGATCGCATCAATATTTATCAGGCGTCGCTTGCCGCCATGAAGCGGGCGCTCGCCGCTTTGACGGCGGCGTGCGATTATCTGCTGCTCGATGCGGTCAAACTGGATGTGCCGATGGACCAGAAATCGCTCATCCACGGCGATGCTTTGAGCTTCTCGATCGCCGCAGCCTCCATTCTGGCGAAGACGCATCGGGATGCGGCGCTCCGCCAGTGGGACGCGATTTTTCCGGAATACGGCCTTGCGGATAACAAAGGATACTCGACGCCGGACCATCTTGCGGCGCTCGAACGGCTGGGCCCAACCTCAGTCCATCGGTTCAGTTTCGAGCCGGTGCGCCGATCGAGCCGATCCCCATATCCCTTGTGGACCGGATATCCTGAAGCTGAGCCCGAGACCACACAAGGCGAACTGTTCGCATGTCCCTGACCCCGGAAATCCCGGAAGACGTTCCGAATATCGCAGGGCCCCCCGCCGAGCAAGCGCCTCCGGCCGGACGAACCGGGTCCTGGCAAAGCCGTCTGCTGGGCTTCTGCTTCGCGATCTTCGCGTTTGAAATCGGCCTGTTCCTGGTGATTTTTCCATGGATGGATGATACCTGGAACCTCAACTATTTTCAGGGACTTCTTCCGGTGCTCAAGACCGTCTGGAACGACCCGTATTTCCGCGGCGCCGTCACCGGACTGGGTTTTGTCAACATCTACATCGCCTGCCTCGAAGTCGCCCGCCTGCTGCGCAAGGCCTGAATTTCAAGATTCCCTAGAAAATAACAGCCACGCCATCTTTTGTTTGAGGCCCGCCGCATTCGTAAGAAAACAAATGATGGAAATTTGGTACTAAGGAAAATCCTAGGAGAACCCTACAACCTGTCCAGCTAAGATTAAGGTGTCGATCTTAGTTCGGCCCTTAGAGGGAGTACTATCAGAGTCGGCTGGATCAGGTGAGCAATGACTAAACTGCATAGCAGTCTTCGAATCTGTGCTACACTTTGTGCGGTATTTGTTCTGGCGCTCGTGGTGAGCGCCGGGGTTAGCACGGGCGTCCATGGAACCTGCGTTGGTGTTGCGTCGGGTCCCTATCCAGGCGGCGGGACGATTGCGTCGGGTCCGTATCCAGGCGGCGGGACAATCGCATCGGGTCCGTATCCAGGCGGCGGGACAATCGCGTCGGGTCCGTATCCTGGCGGTGGGACGATCGCGTCGGGCCCGTATCCTGGCGGCGGGACGATCGCGTCGGGTCCCTATCCAGGCGGCGGGACGATCATCGCGTCGGGTCCCTATCCTGGCGGTGGGACGTTCGTCTAATCGATCCAGCTTCCAAGCTGGATTTCCGGGTTTTCCCGGTCATATCTTTTTAGCGATGGTGAACGAAGAGTCGCCATCGCTTTTCTCGTTTTATAACGCCTTTCGTTTCGGGTTCTCTGCCCGCCCGGGAAGATGAACCACGCTTACGACCTTCTCGCGCCAGTTCTCTCCATCGGAAGCGCGATCGCCCTGGCTGTGGCCATGGTTTTGCTGCTCCTGGGTCCTCTGCGCAGGAAGTACTGGATCATCCTGGCTTATGCCGCATGGGAACTATTTGCGACGGTGGTGTTGACCATCGCCGACGTCCTGTTTCACGGATCGGCGAGAATGGCTGGTCCGGCTCAGACCGCGGCCAATAAATTATATGCGCGGCTCTACTGGACCAATGACGTGCTGGTCGACCTTTTCCGCTTCGTTCTGGTGATGGTGCTGATTTATAAGGCCTCCGGAAACGCCAGGCGCGTTTCCGGGCGCCTGCTGAGCGCTCTGGTGGTGGCGATGATCGTGCTCCCGTTTGTGCTGTTCCATCCGACATTCACGCCGTTTCCGAGAGCTGCCTGGTTCAATAGCACCAGCGAACTGCTCAATTTCGGCGCAGCGATCATGAACCTGATGCTGTGGGCGACTTTGATCGCGTCGAGATCGCGCGATCCGCAGCTCCTGATGGTGAGCGCAGGATTGGGGATCGTCGTGACCGGGACCGCCATTTCGTACGGAATTCATTTCCTGACAGGGGAAGGAGAATTCGGAGCAGTGGGCTCGCTGTTCATGAATCTTACCCAGTTGGGGGGCTGGTTGGTCTGGTGCTGGGCGTTTCGTCCGGCGCCTCGCCGGACGGCAATGCCGCAAGCCTCCCTGGCCGCGCCCGACCACCGGATTTGAATCGAAAATCCGCGCAATTTCCGCGCAATCGGGTATCATTTGGAGAGCTTTTCGCGAATTTAATGGGATTCCTCTCACAAGATTTCCGGTTCGGCGTCCGGGTTCTAGCGCGAGAACCGCTGGTCGCGGGTTCTATCATCCTCATTTTGGGGCTCGGTATCGGGGCCAATTCCGCGATGTTCACTATCGTCGACGCCCTGCTGTTGCACGCCGTCCGCTATCCCGATCCACAGACTCTGGTGTTCGTCTGGAGCCATGATTCCCAGGGCGCGCCCAGCGACGTTTCGGCGGCGGATTTCATGGACTGGCGGGTGCAGTCGAAAACGTTGTCCGATCTGGCTGCGTGGATGCCCACTTCTTTCGTGGTGACCGGCGGAGAACGGCCGAGGCAATTGGGCGGGGCCCGGGTTACGGCGAATTTCTTTCGCACGTTGCGCGTCAAGCCGGTGCTTGGCCGCACGTTTCTGCCGGATGAGGATGGTCTCGAACACCCGGAGAACGCCGCCCGGTCGGTGGTGATCGGCTACCGTTTCTGGCAGGAGGATTTGGGTGCGGACCCGGAGGTGCTTGGGCGGACGATTCGGGTGGATTCGATTCCCTACACGATCATCGGCGTTGCTCCTGAAAATTTCCAGTTCTGGTGGCGTCCGCATGACCTCTGGGTGCCCGTTTCTCTGAACGTACACGACCGCGATTATCGGGACCTGGTGGTGATCGCGCGCCTGGCCGGAACGCGCGCGAGGGCCGCCGCGGAGATGGCGGTCATTTCGCGATCGCTCGGCGAGGCTTATCCCAAAAGCGACAAGGGCTGGACCGTTCAACTGGACGAGTTGCAGGATTGGCTTCTGAACCGGACTTTTCGCACGCGCATCCTGATTCTGAGCGCCGCGGTGGGTCTGGTGTTGCTGATCGCCTGCACCAATGTGGCGAGCCTTCTGCTCGCGCGTTCCGCCGTGCGCGCGCGGGAGCTTGCGGTGCGCGTCTCGCTCGGCGCCACACGCTCGCGTCTGGTGCGCCAACTGCTGACCGAGAGCGCGCTTCTGGCGCTGGCCGGCGGGGGACTCGGGCTGGCGATCGCCTGGGCGCTGGTTCGCCTGGCGCCGAAGTTCGTCCCGGCGAACGCGATCCCCGGTGGTCCGCTGGAGCTGAGCGCTCCGGTGGTCTGGTTCACCCTGGCGGTTTCGGCCGTCACTTGCATTCTGTTCGGATTGGCGCCGGCCGTGGCTGCCGCGCGCGGTGATGTGCAGACCGCGCTCAAAGATTCCGGCCGTGGATCGACGGGCGGGCGGAAGCGGCTGCGATTCCGGCAGGTGATGGTCGCCGCCGAGATCGCGATCGCGCTGATGCTGCTGTCGACAACCTGGCTGATGATCGGCAGCCTGCGTGGTCTCACGCGCATCGATCCGGGTTTCAATCCAAAAAATGTGCTGGCGGTGCGGATGTACCTGCCCGCGGCGAAATACGATGCCGAACACGCGCTGGGATTCTACCGCTTGGCGCTCGAACGGATCTCCGCTCTGCCGGGTGTCCAAACCGTAACGGTGGGAACCAGCCTGCCGCCGCAGCCGTTCACCATGGAAGTGCGCTTTGAGAGGGAAGGGATGCCGTCGCCCGGCGAGGCGCAGCTTCCGAGCGCCGCTTACGCTTCGGTCGGCGCGGATTATTTCCGTACTCTGGATATTCCGCTCAGGCGCGGGCGATCCTTTACCGAGGCCGACAACGAAACAGCGCCGCGGGTGGCGATTCTGAACCAGGCGTTCGTGGCCCGTTATTATCCCGGCGAGGATCCGATCGGCCGTCGCATTCTGGTGAATCGCCCGCTTCGCTTCTTCGGCGAGGAACAGGTACAGGTCGAGATCGTGGGTGTGGTCGGCGACCTCAAGCTGATCGATCTTTCCGTGGAGCCGACCCCGGCCATCTATGTGCCCCATTCGCAAAACCCGTTCTCGAGGGCCGTCTGGTTTGCGGCGCGCACCGGCGGCGATCCGCTGGCGCTGGGCGCGGCGGTCCGCAAAGAGTTCCTGGCGATCGACCGGGAGCAGCCGATTGAGCAGGTGGGAACTCTCGAAGGGATGTTGACCGGCCAGTTCGCGCAGCCGCGGTTTCAGGCCGAATTGATGAGTTTGTTCGCGCTGATGGCCCTGATCCTTGCATCGGCGGGGATCTACGGCGTGAGCGCGTACTCGGTCGCCCAGCGGCGCAGCGAAATCGGGTTGCGGATGGCGTTGGGTGCAAGTCCGCGTGCGGTGCTCGGTGAAATGATCCGTCAGGGGCTGCGGCTGATCGTGATCGGCGTCGCGGCCGGAATGGCGGGAGCCGAGGCGCTGTCGTTCTGGCTGAGAAGCGCGCTGGTCGGCGCCGGGCGGCCGGATCCGATGGCGATGCTGGGCGCCGCGGCGATGCTAGGGATTGTGGCAACGCTTGCCTGCTATTTCCCGGCCCGCAAGGCGACACGAATCGACCCGGCGATCGCGTTGCGGGCGGAATAGTCACGCCGGCGCGTAAATTCAGTTGGAGACGTCTCCTTGCCGCAGTTGTAACGCTCGCGGCGCCGCGGCCACACTATCGCTAGCGGCACTCGGCCATCACTTTGACGTTCGCACGACAGCATCTAGAATGCCGCACGGTGGTGAACGGGACGCAGATCGCCGCGCCCGTCTCTCTGATCACACAATACGCGGGAAGAAAAAAACAAGTGCGCGGTGAAAGTGGTATCGCTGTGATTCCCGGGCGAAAACATTTTTGCGGGTGGGCGTTAACGGGTCAGAAAATGCGCCTCTGGGACACCCGTGGGCGGCGAAGTCGGGTCTGACATCTCAGGCTGTCCCCCTCGGCCCCCCCTCGGCCCAAAGGCCACTCCGCAACTGGCACCCGGCGGTAAGTGTTTGCCCGTCCCTACCGTGGAGCGGCAGCGGCGAGCCACGGTAACGCGGTTCCCGGCGGTGCAGACACAGAACGAGCACACGGAGATCAAACGGACATCGCTCGCTATGGAGTTTCATCGGGCCGAGCGCGGTGACGGCAATCGCCACCGCGCAGTGGGGTGCAATTCAATGGAAAAAGCCCTCCGGTTGATCAGACCGGGGGGCTTTTGAAGGTTCCTTCAAACGCGTACGCCTTTTGGAAGGGCGCATCGTGCCGCTTTCTGATGGGAGATCGGTCACTCCTGAGCCGGGTGTTCAGCCGAGCCCGGTCACTCGCAATGTGTGAATTCGGATTGAGTATAACACTCTTTCGCGCCTCTGAACGGCTCCACGCCGCCTGCGGAGTAAGGACGCGCAACCCGTCACTCCGTCCCAAGCGAATCCAACTTCTGTCCGATGCGCAGCAGGTCAATCTGCTTCTGGAGTTTTTGGTTCTCCCTTTCCTGGCTGTCGAGCGCATCTGTGAGCAGGACCAGAACGTCCTCCCAGGAGCTTCTCAATGCGTTCGTCTTCTCCGTGAATTCCGCGGCAGAATGCAGAAGCGCTGTTAGATCCACATCGAGAAAGGACTGAAATTCCTTGCCTGTAAGGTGTCCTCCGGATAGTCTGGCCGCGACAGCGCCCGCGGCCTCCATTAGCCGTTGGCTTGCTGCGCTCTGCTCTCGCGATGCCACATTGAAGCGCTCGCTCTGTCGCACGACACGTCCTGCGGAAAACGGTTTGCTCGGTCGTAACTATCAATGACCTCGTAGGCATCCTTGCGCTCCCTGCTCAGTAGCATCGCTTGCAATAGAGCCTCCTCTTCAATGTCGGATTCAAACGATACTGAGCAGAAGCCCTTCTCCCACGAGAGGGAGTGCACCACCTTGAATCGGGCCATACACGGTACTATACCAGCCCCAGGCCTCTTTGCAAGCGCTCTCCTGGAGGCCGGAAGGGTCAAAGGCCGAAGGGGACGGCCTGAATTGAGCCCTTCATTTTTTGGGTTCAAGGGGACGGAGCGCTCCGTCCCCTGCGCATTTTACGCCATCATCGCCGATTCCTGCGCCTGGTCGAAGCTCCAGCGCCGCCATTTTCGGCCGAGCTTCCGCTCCATCCGGCTGACAAAATCCTCGGCGCCGAGGGGTCGGCCCGCATCGGCGGGCCTTCGTGAAAAATCTACACAGCACACAGATCTAGTGGACGTTGTACCATTTTTGGTACATAATGAATTTTGAGACGCGATGAGCAAAGAACAAACCCGGAGGTGCCTGTTCGGTTCTACCGCACGGAAGCGGGCGGGTCCCCGGTGCTCGATTGGCTGCGCAGCCTCGACAAGGACGACCGGCGCGCTATCGGGCTCGACCTCATGCGAGTGCAGTTCGGCTGGCCGATTGAGAGGCCATTGGTGGGAAGCCTCAAAGATGGTCTTTGGGAAGTGCGTTCGTCGCTTCCGAGCCAGCGGATCGCCCGGCTCATCCTGTGCTTTCACGACCAGATGCTCGTCGTGCTGCATGGGTTTATTAAGAAAACGCAGAAAACGCCAGCGGGTGACCTGGCCCTTACGAAGCGGAGAATGAAGGAGGTTACAAAATGAAAAAGCGCAACAAGCATATCGGCTCGTCACTGGAAGACTTCCTGAAAGAGGAAGGCGTGCTCGAAGAGACCCGCGCGGTCGCGCTGAAAGAGACGCTAGCATGGCAAGTCCAGCAGGCGATGGAAAAGAACAAAATCAGCAAAGTAGAGATGGCACGGCGCATGAACACAAGCCGCGCGGCGCTTGATCGTCTTCTCGATCCTGGCAATGCCTCGGTGACGCTGCAAACCCTAACGCGCGCGGCACACGCTGTCGGCCGCGATCTGCGGATCGAGCTGGTTTGAAACGTTTAGAGTAAACGCGGAGGAATGTCCGATGGTTCTCTTTCGGTGCACCCATGTACTTCTGTTGTTGGGGCATTTCCATGTGCAGCTCAGAAACCATTGATTTTTGACGTGAGCACGGTTGTGGTTGGCTCACAACGGCTTAGGCCGAAGGCCGAAAGGGCCGAAAGGGCCGAAAGGGCCTCGGGGGGGCGTCTGTCCTGTGGGGAAACGATTTGAAGTACACTGGCGTTAGTCCAAAGGAGCCGACCATGGCAGACGATAATTACGATCGCCGGGATTTTTTGCGGCATGCGGGGGCGGTGGGAGCGGCGCTGGGCACCATGCGCGGCGCGCTGGCGCGTTCGACAGGAAAAGGCGGCGGGCGCGTGATTGGCGCCAATGACCGGATCAACATCGGCGTGATCGGTGTGGGCGGACGCGGCACCGACGACCTCAAAAATTTCGCCAAGTACGGCGCGGAAAACAACGCGTGCCAGATCGTGGCGGTGGCCGATTGCTACCAGAAGCGCATCCATCGCGCCAAGGATCTGCTCAAGATCAACGACGGCTATCTCGATTACCGCGAGATCATCAACCGCAGCGATATCGACGTGGTGGTGGTGGCCACGCCGGACCACTGGCATGCGCGCATCGCGCTCGAAGCGATGGATCACGGCAAGGACGTGTACCTCGAAAAACCGATGTGCCATACGATCGAGGAAGCGCGCCAACTGGTCAGCACGGTGAAGGAGACGGGGCGCGTGTTGCAGGTCGGCTCGCAGACCACTTCAGCGGATCAATGGTGGAAGGCGAAGAAGGCGATCGCCGACGGAATGATCGGCAAGATGGTCATGAGCCAGGGCTCGTATCACCGCAATTCCGTGGAAGGCGAGTGGAACTGGACCATCGACGAAGGCGCCGGACCGGACGGCGCGGGCGAAAACTATATCGACTGGAAGATGTGGCTGGGCCCCGCGCCCAAGCGCGCCTTCGACGCCGACCGCTTCTTCCGCTTCCGCAAATATTGGGATTATTCGGGCGGCATCGCGACCGATCTTTTCTATCACGTGGTCGCGCCGCTGAATATCTGCTGGGACCATCCGCAGTTCCCGTCGAAAGTCGTCGCGGGCGGAGGCATTTACATCTTCAAGGATTCGCGCGAGGTGCCCGACACGTTTCACATGATCGCGGATTATCCGGAGGGCCATTCGCTGGTGCTGAGCTCGTCCATGGCGAACTCGCAGCACGTCCCGGGGCTGATCCGCGGCCATGACGCGACCTTGATCATCGTCGAGAACGGGCAGTTCGAGAGCCTCACCGAGGCGCTGACTCTGCGGCCGGAGACTCACATGGTCCGCGAGAACGGCGAGCGCGTGAAGAAGCTGATCAATCCGGGTTACAAGTTCGGAATGGAGGAACAGAAAATCCCGGTGGAAGGCGCGGATATGAATCTCGCCCACATCGGGAATTTTCTCGATTCGGTGCGGTCGCGAAAGAAGCCGCATCTGGACGTCGAGACCGGCGCATGCGCGCAGGTCGCTATCAGCATGGCGGTCGAGAGCTATCGTCAGGGCAAGACCGTTTATTTCGACGAGAAAAAGTGGAAAATCAGCGACAAGCCGGTGAAGACCGCTTAGCTCGCGCCGGCAAACGGTTTCCATACTAAAGAAGTTCTCTTGCTCGATCGCTTCTCACCCCAAAAGGAGATGATCATGCCACGATTCCTGCTTCTGATCCTGACCGCGGCCGCGCTGTTCGCGCAGGAACGGCCGATTGTCTTGAAAGCCTCCACTGTTTTTGAGGGAAAAGGCAAGACCCTGCACAACACCATCCTGGTGATTGAAGGCTCGAAGATCGCGCGAATCGGCGGAGCCGCGCCGGCGGGAGCGATCGTCTATGACCTGACGGCGTTCACCGTCTCGCCCGGCTGGATCGACACTCACACCCACATCGCGTATCACTTCGACAATCACGACCGCAACGCAGGACGCGACGAGCCGCAGCCGGAAGCGATGCTGCACATTGCCGACAACCTGGTGCGCACCGTCGACGCCGGATTCACCACCGTGCAAAGCCCAGGCTCGAACATCGACAAATATTTTCGCGAAGCGGCGGCGCGCGGGATTCTTCCCGGGCCGCGCATCCTCACCTCGCTCGAACCTCTGACCGAGACCAGCGGCGACGCGGCCAAGCTGCGCGAGCTGGTTCGCGAGCGCAAGGCCCAGGGCGCGGACCTGATCAAGATCTTCGCGTCGAAAAGCATTCGCGAAGGCGGGGCGATCACGATGACGCAGGATCAGCTGGATGCGGCGTGCGGCGAAGCGAACGCGCTGGGGCTCAGGACGATTGTTCACGCCCACTCGGCCGAATCGGCGAAGGCGGCGACGCTCGCCGGCTGCACTTCGATCGAGCACGGCGCGTTTGTCACCGACGAAGTTTTCGATCTGATGGCGAAAAAAGGCACCTACTACGACCCGAACATCGGGCTGGTGCTGCAAAACTACCTGGAGAACAAGCCCAAGTATTTCGGCATCGGAAATTATAACGAGGAAGGCTTCGCCTACATGGAAAAAGGCGTGGCCATCGTGCTCGACACCTTTAAGAAGGCGCTGAAGCACAAGGATCTGAAAATCATTTACGGAACCGACGCGACCGCCGGAGCGCACGGGCAGAATTATCGCGAGTTCATCGTGCGGGTTCGCGACGGCCACCAGGATCCGATGCAGGCGCTGATCTCGGCGACATCGCTCTCAGCGGAATCGCTGCGGCTGGGGAATGAAATCGGCTCGCTCGCGCCGGGGATGCAGGCCGATATCGCGGCATTCGACGGGAATCCGCTGACGGACGTGACGGCCGCGGCTCGCGCGGCGTTCGTGATGAAGGGCGGCAAGGTGTACGAGAACCTGGCGAAGGGCGCAAAGAGCGGGGAAGAACACGCGGGGAAGGGAACGCGCTGATGCGCGGTGCAGACGACAAAAGACGATCGTCTGCACCACCAAACAGCGTTCACACGAGTTTGTCCGGCCAATCTCCAGGCGCGCGCCGCCCGGAGAGGCAGAGTGCCCGGACTATTTTTGGTCCTGTTTCTCGTACGGGGCGCCGGTGCCTTGCGAGCCGAGGAACAGCTTCTGTCCGTTGGGCAGCGTGATATCGCGCCCGTTGGCGCGCATCGAACCGTCCTTGGACTGATAGCCTTCCACCACCACCGGCGTTCCCGGCGCGACGGTCTGCTTGGTAAATCCGCGCCGCAATAATACGTTCGGGCTGCCCGCCTCCACCATCCACTCCACGGTCTTGCCGTCGGCGTCCTTCACCTCGACGTGAATCCAGGTGTGAGGATTGATCAATTCCACCTTGGTCACGACCCCCTCGAGGTGCACCGGACGCTTGGCATCAAACTCGGCCGCAAATGCATGATGCGCCCAGGCGGGCGCCGCGGCCATCAGCAGACTGACGCCGGCAATGGCCAGCGACAATTTCGTTCGCATCGTTGTTCTCCTATAACTCACTTGGATTTCTTTGCCGCCTCGGCTTCCTTGTCCTTGGCGCGTGCGCCCGCCAGGATGTCCTGCAACGCATAATTTCCCTCCTGGCAGGCATATTCATAAATCGGACCGGGAGCGGCGAGGAACGGGTATTCCGCCGTCCACGACCGGGTGAATGCCGATGAATCGTCGATCGTAAACCTATATAGTATCGTGTTTGGAGCGGTGCGCGTAAAGCGCTCGACGACGTGCAGATTTTCCGATGCGCCCCGGAACATCGTTTTGTCGGTGAAATTGGTCGTGTCCACCACCAGCGTGTCGCCTTCCCAGTGCCCGATGGAATCGCCCATCCACTCCCGGATCGAAGCCGGAAGATGTTCCTGCCGGTCCAGGTGAATCACGCGAATGTCGTGAACCATCTCGACCATAATCATGACGGCCGCCGGAGTCTCGACGATCTGATAATTGTTGTTATACAAAACCGGCATCATGGGAGGTCCGCCGGTCGAGCCGAACCCCATCAGGCAGCGTTCTCCCAGCGGCCGGTCCTCGGCACTGTCGAAATGTGCGAGCCGTTCCATGCGCGCCGCCACCCGCTTGCGCCCTTCCGGAGTGAGCGGCGGAACTTTTCCGTCCGGCGGATCGATAATCAGCGAGGTTCGAAAGGTCCCATCCACCTCGGCCAGTTTATCGCCCCGATCAATGAACAGATTGTTGTACGCGCGGGCCACATCCGCTTCCGCCCCTCCGCCGCGCCGGTCGATATTGAACGTTTCAATGGCGCGTTTCTCGAACGCCGCGGCCTCGGCCGCCGTCAGCGTCGGCTTATTCGCCAGCGCCGCCGGACGCTCCAGCGGAGTCAATGTTGCATTGGTCCAGGTGCCTTCGAGATCGGGATGACCGTCGGCGGTGCGCGGAGCGGCGAATGGCTTCGCGGTCTGGGGCTTCGCAGTCTGACCGAACGCGAGCATAGAAACCGTCAGCGTCAACAGGGCGATCGTCGATGGCGAGCGATGGATCATCTTCCGGAATGCGCCTTCACTTCTTGTCGGGTTCCTTCTTGTATTTCCCGTACATCAGATCCTCGACGAACTCGACGCACTTGAATTCGAGGAGTTGAGCGTTCTTTTCCGTGTGCTTGTACAGCGGCATGCTGATCTTCCAGGGCCGGGAGAACACCTTCGCGTCCTCGATGGTCGCCTCGTAATTGATGATGTACTCGTTGACCGGCGTGTAGCGCTCCACCACATGCAGCGCATCGCTGTGAAAATCGCCAGCCCGGTCCAACCAGGTTCGCTCATCCATTCCGGTCACGTCGACCACCAGCGTGTCGTGATCCCAATGCGCCACGGATTGTCCCATCCACGAATCCGCGGGCGCCGGCCCCGGATCCTTGAGGTACAGATTGCGGAATGCGCTGTCGTACTCATAAGCGATCGTGATCGCCGACGCGCTCTGGAAAATCTGGAACGGATAGGGCAGATAAGTCGCGCGAGGCACGCCCGGCAGGTAGCAGCGGATCTCGGGATCCGCCTTCAGGCGGTTCGCATAATTCTGCTTTTTCTTTTCGAGCGCCGCGGGAAGATAAGGAATAGTCCCGCCTTCGACCACGCTGAGGCCGCCCGGCTCGGCTCCTTCAGCGCCCAAATCGACTACCAGGCTCGGGCCGGCGGCGTGCGCTTCCAGGTCCCAGTCGGCGGTGTTCATGGTCTGCCAGATGCCGTTCAGGTTGGGATGGCCATCGGGCATGCGGGGAATTCTCGCGGTCTGACCCATCATGCCAACCGCCGCTAAACTGAGGACTGCGGCCATATTGGCCATCGATCCTCGAAACGAATATCGCATCAGTTGAATCTCTCCTGGGAGTGGATACAATGCGGCCACTCTCTCGCCGCTCTCTTCGAGCTTTGGGATTGTTTTATCAGACCCGGAGAGCCAAGTCAACACGTTGCGCGTAAGATTTGGTATCGAAGCCCCCGCAAGCCCTCCAAGCCAAGTCTCATGTTAGACTGCTCCAGGGATGTCTAACCCGGATTGGAGGCATCATGCGGTGGATTTTCGTGCTTCTGGTGGCCAGCGCGGCCCTTGCCCAAGCGCCCGCCTACGAGCCCGTCGGCAATATGAGCCAGTTGATGATCGACATCATCTATCCCACCTCGGACGCGCTTTTTTACATCGAGCGCACGCCTCCGAAAACCGATGTCGAGTGGAACGCGATCCGCAATCAGGCGCTGATGCTCGCCGAATCCGGCAACCTGATCATGATGCCCGGCCGCGCGCGCGAGGGCAACTGGATCAAGGATTCGAAAATGATGATCGGCGCCGCTCGCGCCGCCTACAAGGCCGCGATCGCCAAAGATATGGCCGGCGTTCTTGCGCAGGGCGATGCGCTCACCGAGTCCTGCATCGCCTGCCACAAGGAATACCGGCCCAATTACGGCAAGTGAAAATCCCGGTTGCGCTCCGGGCGCGAATGTATTATTATTCAGTTGAGTGAATAAAAATTCATAGCGCGATAAGGAGAGAAGAACAACGCCGTGGCCGCTCCTATTTCGAGTTTCGTGAAACCGCCCATCCGCCATCTGGCCGCCGATCTCGATCTTTCCTTCGACGATCTCGCTCCGCTTCTCGATCTGGCCGCGCAGATGAAGCGCGCGCCCGGGCGATTCGCCACGAAGCTCGCCGGACGCTATCTCGCGCTGCTGTTCGAAAAGCCATCGCTGCGCACCCGGATGACGTTCGAGCTGGCCATCAAGCAGCTCGGCGGCGACGCCGTCCTCGGCAACGGACCCATCAACGATCGCGAGCCTTTGAAAGACGTGGCCCGCAATCTCGACCGCTGGACGCACGGGATCGTGGCGCGCGTTTTCTCGCAATCGACCATCGACGAACTGGCCGCCTGGTCGCGCGTGCCGGTGATCAACGCTTTGAGTGATCGTTTCCATCCCTGCCAGGCGCTGGCCGACGTGCTGACGCTGCGCGAGAAGTTTGGCCGCCTCGACGGTCTGAAACTCGCCTTCGTCGGCGATGGAAACAATGTCGCGCATTCGCTGATGCTCACCGCCGGCCGCCTCGGCGTGCACGTCGCCGTCGCGACGCCCGAGGGCTACGCGCCCGATCCGGAAATCGTCGAAACAGCTTCGCGATCCGGCAAGATCACGCTGAGCTCGAACGCAGCCGAAGCCGTCGCCGGCGCGCACGCGGTCTACACCGACGTGTGGGCCAGCATGGGCCAGGAAGAGGAAGCCGCCGAGCGCGCCCGCATCTTCGCGCCCTACCAGGTGAATGAGGAATTGTTCGCGCAGGCCCGGCCCGATGCCGTGTTTATGCACTGCCTGCCGGCCAAGCGCGATCTGGAAGTGACCGATGAAGTGATGGAATCGCCGCGCTCGGTGGTCTTCGACCAGGCCGAAAACCGGCTGCACGCGCAGAAGGCGCTGCTGGCGCTGCTGCTCGGATAAAGGGCGCTCAAGAAAAGGGACAGACCGCTTCAGTCCCCGTCCGGAAGGTAATCGAGCCGCGAAGGATCGCGGCCGCGGGTACAGCAGTGTGTCCCCTTTTTTGAGCATCCTTTGAAGGAAATCATTTTATGAATAAACCAAAAAAGGTGGCGCTCGCCTACTCGGGCGGGCTGGATACGTCCATTATTATTCCGTGGCTGAAGGAAAACTACGGATGCGAGGTCGTCGCGGTGTGCGGCGATATCGGCCAGGGCGGCGATGAGCTGACTGGCCTCGAAGCCAAGGCCCGCAAAACCGGCGCGAGCGAAGTTCACATCGCCGACATACGCGAGGAGTTCGTCTCGGAATATCTCTGGCGCCTGGTCCGCGCCGGCGGCGAGTATGAGCACAAGTATCTGCTCGGCACCTCCATCGCGCGGCCATTGCTGGCGAAGAAACAAGTGGAAGTGGCGCTCGAAACAGGCTGCGACGCGCTGGCCCACGGCTGCACCGGCAAAGGCAACGACCAGGTTCGTTTCGAGCTGACTTATAAAGCGCTCGCGCCCCAGCTCGGCGTCATCGCGCCGTGGCGCGAATGGAACATCGTGTCGCGCGAGGACGCGATCGAATACGCGGCCAAGCACAACGTGCCCATCTCGCAGACCACCACGAAAATCTACTCGCGCGATCGCAACATCTGGCACATCTCGCACGAAGGCGGCGCGCTCGAAGATCCCGCCAACGCCGCTCCCGACGACGTCTGGATGCTGACCACGAGCCCGAAAGACGCGCCCAATACGCCCACCGAAGTCACCATCGGATTCGATCAGGGGCGTCCGGTTTCGGTGAACGGCAAATCCATGAGCGCCGTCGCGCTGCTCGAAAGTCTCAACAAGATCGGCGGCGAGAACGGCATCGGCCGCATCGATCTGGTCGAAAATCGCTTCGTCGGCATGAAATCGCGCGGATGTTATGAAACTCCCGGCGGCACGCTGATCATGGCCGCGATGCACGAGCTCGAATCGCTCACTCTCGACAGGAGCATGTCGCATTACAAGGAAAAACTCGCGCTCGATTATGCCGAGATGGTTTACAACGGCTTCTGGTTCACGCCGCTGCGCGAATCGCTCGACGCGTTCTTCGCCGAAGCGAGCAAGACCACCACCGGCGAAGTCACGCTGCGCTTATATAAAGGAAGCTTCCAGCCGGTTTCACGCAAATCGCCGTATTCGCTGTACTCGCTCAACATTGCCAGCTTCACCATGGGTGGCGAATACGACCAGAAAGATGCGCGCGGTTTCATCAACCTGATCGGCTTGCCCATTCAGGTCCGCGCCTCGCTCAAAAAGGCCGCGAAAGCAAAATGAAACTGTGGGGCGGCCGCTTCGAAGCAGCGGCATCCGATGTTTTCGAAAAATTCTCGGGCTCTCTCGACTTCGATAAGCGCCTGGTGGACGCCGATATCCGGGGCTCGCAAGCTTATGCGCGAGCCCTCGAACAAGTCGGCGTCCTCACGAGCGAAGAGCGCGCCGGGATCGTCGCCGCCTTCGATGCTCTGCGCGAGGAAGCCCGTACGCCCGCGTTTTTCGAAGGCGCCGACGACGAAGATGTCCACACGCTGGTCATCCGGAAACTGAAAGACCGCGCCGGCGCGCTCGCCGATAAAATCCACACCGGGCGAAGCCGCAACGATCAGGTCTCGCTCGATATCCGCTTGTGGCTGCGCGAGGAGATCGACGCCTCCCGCGCTTCTGTTCGCGATCTGATGGCCGCGCTGATCGCCTGTGCACGCCGCAATCCGCAAGCGATCGTTTGCGGCTACACGCACACCCGCCGCGCCCAGCCCGTGCTCTGGCCGCATTATCTGCTGGCCTACTTCGAAATGTTCGCCCGCGATCATCAACGGCTCACCGAAGCCCGCGCGCGCGCGAACGTGATGCCGCTCGGGAGCGGCGCGATCGCCGGCTCCGGTTTCCCCTTCGATCGCGACGCCATCGCCCGCGATCTCGGCTTCGATTCCATCACGCGCAACTCGATGGATGTTTCGGGCGACCGCGATTTCGCGCTCGATTTTCTGCACGCCTCCTCGCTCACCATGCTCCACTTGAGCCGTCTTGCCGAAGACTGGATTCTCTATTCCGGCGAGGAATACGGCTGGTTGGAACTCGGCGACGGCGTCACCACCGGCTCCAGCATGATGCCGCAGAAAAAAAATCCCGACGCGCTCGAGCTGATCCGCGGCAAATGCGGCGCCGTTTTCGGCGATTATACGGCGCTGTTTCTCATCATGAAAGGTCTGCCGATGACCTACAATCGCGACATGCAAGAGGACAAGCCGCGCATCTTCGACGCCGCCGATCAGCTCCGCGGATCGCTCGACATGGCTACGGTCGTCGTAAACACCACGCGGCTTCGTCCGGAGCGTCCGGAGGATGCGGTTCAAACGAGCTGGGCCGTGGCCACCGATCTGGCCGACGCGCTCGCCCGCAACGGAACGCCGTTTCATCAGGCCCACAAAATCGTCGGGCGCCTCGTGCTCGAAAGCGTTCGCGCCTCGAAAAAGCCGTCCGATTGGACCCCGGAATCACTGGCCGCCTTCGATCCCGCCTTCACGCCCGAAACCTCGCGCTACCTCAACGCTTCCGAAGGCATTCACACGCGTGAGCTTCCCGGCGGCACCGGGCCGAACGCCGTCGCCCGCGCACTTGACGACGCCGAAGGCCGCCTCGCCGCGCTCCGGTGAATCTCCGATGAACAAGAGCTATCGACAGCGGCAGATCGTCAAGCTGATCCGCTCCCGCCAGCTGCATACTCAGGAAGACCTGGCCAAAGCCCTGCGAGCCATCGGCATTCCCGCCACGCAGGTCACCCTGTCGCGCGATATTCGCGAGCTCGGCCTGATCAAGACGCCCGACGGCTACGCGCAGTCCGCAGCCGAGACCGCCCTGCCCGGTCCCGACCTTGCGACATTGATCCGCGATTATGTTTTGGACATCCGCGCCGCTCAAAACCTGCTGGTTCTGCGCACGCCGCCCGGCCATGCCAATGCCGTTGGCATCGCGCTCGATAAAGCCGAATGGAGCGAGATCACGGGAACCATCGCCGGCGACGATACTGTGCTGGTGGTCGCGCCCGACGCGAAGACCGCCGGCGCGCTGCGCTCGACCTTCCTGCGCATGCTCGCGCAAGAGTGAAGCTCGAGGCGGCGAACGACGGCGGCCATTATACAATCAGTAATTGACCACCGCTCTTGAAGACGCCGGCTGTTGGTTCCTCCGTTCCGGAATTCAGACTCCGGATGGCGGCGTCGCCCGATACTACCGTTCCGATCTTGCCCGCAACGCCGCCGTTTCCACCGAAATTACCGGCTACGCCGCGAGCGCCCTGGTCTATCTCCACTCGATCAGCGGCCGTGCTGAATTTCTCGCCGCCGCCGTCGCCGCCGCACGCTACCTCACCCGCAGGGCCTGGAACGCGGACTCGAACACGTTTCCCTTCGAGCCGGCCTCGCCGCTCGTCTATTTTTTCGACATCGGGATCATCGCGCGCGGCCTGATCGCGGTCCATCGCGCCACCGGCGACCCCGAATTTCTGGCCTGCGCCGAGCGAGCCGCCTTGTCGCTCGCTTTCGATTTTATCGGCGATGAAGGGTTTCATCCCGTGATCGCGCTGCCCGAGAAGCAGCCGCTTGCTTGCGAGCCGCGCTGGTCCCGCCGTCCCGGCTGCTATCAGTTGAAATCGGCGATGGCCTGGCTCGACACCGGCGGCGATTACGCGAATCGCCTGTTCGAAGCCGCGCTCGCGCGGTTGCTCGCCACTCACGAATCGTTTCTCTCGGGCGAGCCCGATCGCGAAAAACTAATGGACCGCCTGCACGCGTATTGTTATTTCCTCGAAGCCCTGCTGGCGGTCGCCGATCGCGACGAAGTCAGAGCCGTACTGGCCGGCGGAATTTGCCGCGTGGCCGGATTGCTACGCGAAATCGCCCCCGAATTCGAGCGCTCCGATGTCTGCGCGCAACTGCTCCGCGTCCGTCTGGTCGCGCATCATCTCAAAGCCGTCCCGCTCGACCAAGCGGCGGCCGAACAAGAAGCGCAGCGCGCGTCGTCCTATCAATCCGCGTCCGCCGATCCGCGGCTTCGCGGCGGTTTCTGGTTCGGACGAAAGCGCGAACAAATCCTGCCGTTCATGAATCCCGTCTCCACCGCGTTCTGCCTGCAAGCTCTGGCACTATGGGACCAGCATCGAAATCAAACCTGGCGTTTCGATCTGCATCAACTGATTTGAGTTCAAGTCCTATCAAAGTCCTGTTCGCCTCCGGCTCCGAGCCCGTCATCGCGCGCGTCATCGAGCGCTTGAAAAACATTTTTCCCGATCTCCCGCTGGTCGTCGTTTCCGAATTTCCGGCGCCCGCCGGTGAATGGATCCCCTATCACGTCAAACGCGGCTGGCGAGAGAATCGCCAATTCATTCGAGCCAAGCTCGGCGACCGGAAAATCCGCATCGGCGCCGTCATCCTGGAGCCGCGCACGCCCTTCTGGCCGCTCCGCGCCATCGGCTTGACGCTCGCGCCGCTCTACTTTCTCGCCTTCAACGAACTCGGCGAGCACTTCATGCTGCGTCCTCACAGCGCGCCCGCGATTGTTCGTCATCTGTGGTGGCGCAGCACCAACTATTTTCGCTGGCAGTTTCATCCCGGCGGATGGATTTACACCCAATTCTGGCGCCTTGCTCATCCGCGCGAGCTGCGCCGTCCGATCTTCTTCCGCCTGGCTCTTTTACGCGCTCGCTTCGAAACGAATCGGCCCCTAGAGCGCGCGACCTACGCCGCCGGCGCCATCCCCGGCATCTCCGTCGTCATCCCCTCGCGCAATGGACGCGAACTGCTCGATCGCTGCCTGCCCCGAATTCGCGATGCCGATGAAATCATCGTCGTCGACAACGGATCGACCGACGGCACCGTCGAAACCCTGCATCGCGATTTTCCCTCGGTCCTCATCGAACACAACGCCGAGCCTCTGTCTTTCGCCCGCGGCGTGAACCTCGGTCTGCGCCGCGCGCGCTTCTCTCACGTCTGCGTTTTGAATAACGACATGCTGGTGGAGCCCGGCTTTCTCGCCGAGCTTCGCCGCGCTTTCGATTGCGTGCCCGATTTGTTCTCCTCCACCGCGCAGATTTTTTTCCCCGCCGGCCAGCGCCGCGAGGAAACCGGCAAAACCGTGATCCCCGCCACGCGAGCGCTCACCGATTTTCCCATCCGCTGCGATGAGCCGATGGAAGGCGAAGACCACAGTTACGTGCTCTATGGCAGCGGCGGCTGCACGCTCTTCGATGCGGCCAAACTCGCCTCGCTCGGCGGATTCGATGAAATCTACGATCCTGCCTACGTCGAGGATCTTGACGTCGGCGTGCGCGCCTGGCAGCGCGGATGGCCCAACATCTATTGCGCGGGCGCGCGCGTTCTTCATCTGCATCGCGCCACCACCTCGCGCTATTTCACAGGCGATCAACTTGATCAGGTGCTCGAGCGCAACTTCATTCGTTTTCTCGCGCGATCCATCGCCGATCGCGCCACGTTTCAACGCATGTGGCGCGAGAACGTCGTGCGATTGAATTTATCGAAGAAGGTGGATGCCCTCGCCTTCGCGTCGCGCCAGCAGATCTGCGCC
>DATHCE010000395.1:0-3653 GCA_035319685.1 Bryobacteraceae bacterium
CTCCGGCACGATCTTGACTTGATCGATCCACACCGTTCCCCTGATCAAACTGTCGAATTTCCACGATTTCCGGCGGAAAAGATGAATCTGAACCAGCCCGGAACCATTGGGCACGTCAAAACTTTTCTCCACCAGGCGCCAGTCCGTGGTACCGGTCATGTTGTCGGTCTCGACCTTCCATTGCTCACCGGAAATCGAAAAGGAGGGGCCCTGATCCGTCGTGATTCCATCCAGCTTGACCCGGGCCTGGAACCTGTAGCGCCCGGGAGGCGCGTATGCACTATCGGACAAGTCGATCCACTCGACGTTTTTCGTCCCGTCGAAGTCGACCCGCGCCGAGCGGTGGCCGGAATAAGCGGCATTGGAGTCGATCGAGGCCTTGACTCCGGCGCGCTGATCCAGCTTCCAATCGAAGGGATTTTCGGCCTGATTTGACTCAAAATCGCCATTAAATACGTAATTCGATGTCAAATATCCGTCGCCATTTTTGCCTAAATAGTCGGCCGTAGCCCGCGCGGCTTGATCGTATCGCAGGTCGTTAAACAGGAAATTTGCGTACTTCCAGGCGCTCTTGTCATCGGCATACTGCCGCGCGAGCAGCAAGCCCCAGGCTTGGGCCATGTCGCCGCGAGTGCCGGAGCTGATCAGGTAACCAAAGTAAGAGCGCGCCGCCCGCGGACCTTGCGGCAGCCCGTGTTCCAGGACTTCTTTCGTCGTGACTCCGTTCTTTCGAAACCACGTGAACACGAGATCGTCATAGGCATCGGTCGTGTCGAGAACCGCGGCGGCCTGTTGGAGCGCCGTCGTGTTCTCGGGAAGCCCGCGGTAGAAATCCGCGGCTCTCATCAGCACCGGCGGCACATCCGGACCCAATTCGATCCCTCTTTTAAAGCAGTACCGCGCTCGCTCGACTTGCCCGGCCTTCCACTCCGCTTCTCCCAAATCGCACCACCGCCAGGGCGACGATGGCTCTCTCAGTAGCGCCGTCTCCGGTTGCGCTACGGCGCCGGTGTCGCATACCCCAAAGCGGCAGAACAGCGCCTCGGCCCGCGCATCGCTCCGGAATCGATTTTCCATTAAGGCCCACGCCGACGTGTAAGCGATCAACAGAACGCCCAGCGCAATCCCGGCGATCCGGAAAATCCGCCCATAACCAGCGCCGCGCGTTCTCGTGGGAATCCCGGCGGCGATCCCCGAAATCCACGCGAGCATCAACGCGTTCCCCGGAATATACATATTGAAATCCGCCAGGCTATGCACCCCGATCGCCGCGATGCTCCCGGCGCATCCCAATGCCAGAAAGCGCGAGTCCAGGTCCGGCCCGCGCGCCACCCTCCGGATCGTTTTCGCGAAAATCGTCAGCATCAGACCGGCGAGAATCAAAAATCCAACCCCGCCCAATTCCGCGGCGAACTCCAGATAATCGTTATGCGCGAAGTTGAAGTCGCGATCCACCACCGCAGTTTGATATTTCAGGAAAACCGTATCGAACGTGCCCAGCCCGGAACCGAACACGGGATACGCCCCAGCCAGATGCAGCGTGTCGCGCCAGATGGGGACGCGCCCTTCGCCCGACGTATCGGAGGCGGCGCGCCCGAAACTCTGCACCAATTCATCCGACGGCAGCGAAATCAGCGCGACCGGAAATAACGCCACCAGGCCCGCCCCGAGCGCCCATTTTCTCCATCCGCGGAGCATCCACGCCGCCCCGATCAGCCCCATTACCAACAAGCCGGCGAGGCTCGCGATGAACCCCATCTTCGACATCGAATCGAGCAGCGCCGCCAGCATCACCCCGGCGAGCGCGAACGCCGCGCACGCCGCGAATGCCCGCCTTCCCCTCCTCCCGATTCTCGACCCCGCGCCATCGGCGAGCGCGAACCCGCCCGCCACCGTCAGCGGCAGCACCATCTCGAGCAATCCCGCGAAATGATTCTTGTTCTCGTAGCTCCCATGCACGCCGTCGTCGCCCGAGAGTTGCGCCAGCCCCCAGCCCGCCTCGATCGCCGCGATCGCGATCAACGGCAGCGCCGCCGCCCATCCTCCGCGCGACCGCGACACGATCTCCCGCGCCAGCAGGAACGCAACCGTGTATCCGGCGATCCGCAACAGATACGCCGCAGTCTCCGGCGGAGCGACGCTCAGCGCGGCGAATCGCGGCGCCGCCATCACCTGCCCCAGCCACGCGAGAATTTTCGCCCGTTCCGGCGTCACAACCTTAAGCCAGGCGACCGGCAACGGAACCAGTTGCAGCGCGACGTACAGCGGCAGCGCCAGAGCGAGCCGCGGCATCCATGGCCCCGGCCACGGCGCCAGATCCGCGGGCGCGGTGCGCCACCAGTACACGATCCCCGCGACGCCAAGGATCGCCAAGCTCACGTTCCAATCCCGCTGCGCGGTGCCGCCGTCGTGAACCACCGCGTACGCCAAGGCGATCGCCAGCAGGATCAGATACGCGCGGCCCAGCCGGCCGTCGCCGCCGGACACGCCCATGCCGCCCGCTCCCTCAAACGAGGAAGTAGTCGCGTATGCCTTTGACGTTAAGCTCATTGCTCTGCCCCGCCAGGAACACCGTCGGCTTCAGGTCCACGTAAAACACCCGCCGGCGCATCGGCTCGAACACGAAGTTCTGGATGTTCCAGTCGATGTGATTCGCCATTGCGTCCATCAGCGCCTGCAACTGCGCCGCGATGCCGGCGAGAAACGGCCGCCATTGCGATTTCACCCGCAGCGCGTCGAAATCGAACATTTCCCACAGCGTGGTTCCCGCGATCCGCTCCTGGAACATCACCGGCTCATACCGGCTCAGGATTCCGAGCCTCCTCCGCCGCGACACCGCGAAGCGCACCCGCGGGACGCCCACCGCCGTCTGCGCCTTCAGCCGTTCATATTGGATGGCGTGCACCGCCAGGTAGTGCGCGATGTCGGCGCCGGCTGCCAGCGCCGGCCTCAACCCGCTGCGGTCGAGCGCGGCGTCCAGCTTTTCGAAGCGTTCCTGTTCCTCGAGCGGCCGGAGGGACTCCGGCCCGATCAGCCCCTCCCTGATAAATTTCCGGTAATCCTCGAATCCGCGTTCGGACGGGACCTTCAGGAACAGCTCATCCACGCGCCCGATTTTGAGGAACAGGTTGGTTTGAACCAGAGGAGCCGGCGGGAGCGCGTAAAATCCTCCGTCGCGCACCCGATCGATCGAAAGCGGCGAACGGAGCGTCTCTATTTTCACCGGCCGGAAAAAGCATCCCTCCTATTGGAGCGCCGCCTGCGACGCCTGCACCGCGCACCCGCGGCTGCCCGAAATCGTAGTACAGCTCATAGTCCCCAGGCTGGAAAAATAGGTCTGTATGGCGCCGCCGAGCGTCCCGGGAGCCGTGTTGTTATCGATGATGACCCCGCTCGTCCCGCCAGTGACGGTCAAATACGAATGGACGCTGATCGACGTCTGACCCGTCGTAACGTCGAGGCTGTACAGACAGGCCCCGCTGCACCCGCCTGCATTGCCACTGGCCGGAACACTCACGAAAATCCTGTCGAGCGTGATGTCGTAAACGTCCGTACCGCTGCTGAAGCTCTGCCCCGAAGTACCGAGCCGCCCCCGCGTAACAGTCGCGTTGCCGCCGGTACATGTACCAACAGCGGTTACCAGCATTACCTCA
>DATHCE010000396.1:0-5103 GCA_035319685.1 Bryobacteraceae bacterium
TGGATCAGCAGTTTGTCGTAATCCGGAAACCAGCCGGGCGGGCGTTCGCGCAACAGGCGCTCGATGGCGGCGGGCGCCATTTCGAAATCGTAATCATCGCCAAACCCCGGCGCGGCACGGTCCGCCGCCGCTTTTCGCAGCTCCTGATACAGCAGCGCGGCGATCATCGGCGCGGCCGTCCCTTTTTCCATCTGCCCGTTCCAGTTGCGCAGCACGTCGACCGCTTCGCGCAGTTGCGGGTTGCTATTCTTCCTCGCATCGAAAGCAGCGACGGTCTGTTTGGCCAGAAAATCGGAGAACGGCGAATACACATCCTTTTCGACCGCGAGCATGTCGGCCGGCTTCCATTTTTCCCGCGCGCCGAGCAGCTTGCGAATCCGGTTCGACCGGTACTGGGCGGAAAAATTTCCGCTGACGATGTATTTGTAATCCGGCGGGAATGGATTCTGATTCGCGGTCACGATCATGCCGCTGGCGGGGTTGAAAAACTGCGGCAGATCGTCAAAAGGAATGTATCCCTGCCATTCGCAAGCGCCGGAGGCGCCGTCGGCGGGCAGACGCCCCGTGCAATCCGGCGGCCGGATGGGCAACTGGCCGGTTGCATGATATCCGATGTTGCCGTCGACGTCGGCGTAGACAAAATTCTGGCCGGGGCCGGGGAAGCGCGCGAGCGCGGCGGTGAACTCGGTCCAATTCCGCGCGCGATCGATATCGAGAAAGGGAAACTCAAAGCCGTCGGGATCTTCGGCGGACCATCGCAGTGCGTATTCGCGGCCCTGATCGTTCAGGAAAACGGGACCGTCGCGCGTGATCCATTGATCGAACTGCAACGGCCTGGCGCCCTTGATGGCGATGGCGTTGCGTTCCAGGCGCGCCTGCTCCAGTTGGCCGCGATACACGTAACGGCCGGTTTGCGCCTCGAACTGTTCGCGATATAAATCCTCGACGTCGAACTGAAGATTGGTCACGCCCCAGGCGATGCGATCGTTGTGCCCGATGATCACCGCGGGAACGCCCGGCAGCGAAACGCCCGTCACGTTCAAGCCCGGCGCGCGAAGGTGCACCATGTACCAGGTCGAGGGCATCGAGAAATCGAGATGCGGATCGTTGGCCAGAATCGGTTTGCCGCTGGCCGTGTGCGCGCCCGAAACGGCCCACGCGTTGGAGCCCGGCTGAATCTCGGCTCCGCTGCGCTGCGGATACAAAAAATCGACCTTGGCGCAATCGCCCTTCTCGATCATGCGCAGCTTGGAAATTTCATCGCGCCAGCTAGTGGTCAGCTCGCGATGCATTTCGAGGCCCGCGAGAATCGAATCGCGTGTCGACCATGGACGCGGATGGTAGTTGAGCAGGGTGAACTCGACGGGCAGATTCCCGCGATGCGTTTCGAGATAATAATTGACGCCGCGCGCGTAGGCGGCGAGCACGGCGCGATCGGCCGCGGGCATCGCCCGATCCTGCTGCTCGGCCAGGCGCGGGAAGCGCAGGCGGCGGGCGTTCTCATCGGATTCGAGCGCCGGCTTGCCCACCACCTCGGCCAATTCTCCCGCCGCCAGTCTGCGCAACGCGTCCATCTGCCACATCCGGTCCTGCGCGGTGACGAAACCTTGCAGAAAAATCGCGTCTTCCCAGGAGGCCGCGTCGATGTGCGGCACGCCGAGCGCGTCGCGTGCAATGGTGGCCCTCCCGGAAACCGGCGCGGAGATTTCCCCGGAAGTTTGCGCCAGCGGACGCCACGCGAACCAATAGGCGGCGGCCAGAAGCGCGATCGCCAAAACGGCTATGCTCAGATTGATTGCCCGAAGCAGTGGAGTGGAAGAAAGCACGGAACTCGGACAGCCTCCCTGGCATTGTAACGTAGACCGGAAATGTCGCTACGGCTCATACTTCTGATCGCCATCCTGTTGCTGAACGGATTTTTCGCGGCGGCCGAGGTGGCGCTGGTGTCGGTCCGCCGGTCGCGCCTGGCGCAATTGGCCGACGAGGGCAGCGCATCGGCGCGAGCGGCGCTGAGCCTGCTGGCCAATCCCGGACGCCTGCTCAGCGTGACGCAGGTTGGCGTCACCCTCGCCAGTCTGGGGCTGGGATGGGCCGGCGAAGACACGATTTATCGGATCCTGACTCGGCTGTTCCATCCCATGGCGACGCCCCAGACCGAAGCGCTGCTGCGTGGGGCCGGCTTCGCCATCGCGTTCCTGCTGATCAGTTTTTGTCACGTCGTCATCGGCGAGGTGGTGCCCAAAAATCTGGCCATCGAAAAGGCGGATCGCGTCGCGCTGCTGATGGCGCCGGCGCTGCTCGTGTTCCTGCGTATTTCAGCGCCGTTCGTGTTTGTGATCGAGCGTTCGGCGATGGCGCTGTCGCACGCGCTCGGCCTGCGTGGCGGCCATGCGGGCGGAGGCCATTCGCCCGAAGAGCTGAAATTCATCGTCGAATCGAGCCGTAGGGAAGGCCATCTCGACGCGTTCGAGGAAGAGGCAATCCAGAAGCTTCTCGATCTTGAAAACATCAACACGCGCGAGATCATGACGCCGCGCGTCGATATCGTGTCCGTTTCCGTCGAGGCCACGCTCGACGAGCTGCTGCGCATCACCGTGGAGCATCAATATTCGCGCCTTCCCGTGTATCAGGGCAAGCCCGAAAACATCGTCGGCATTCTGCATTACAAGGATCTGATCACCGCCTGGCAGGATCGCAAAATGGCCGCCGATCACCGCCTGCCCGCGCATCCTTTCCGGCTGCGGCGCTTTCTGCGCGAACCCCTGGTGGTTCCCGAGACCAAGCCTTTGCACCAGTTGATCGACGAGTTTCGCCGGCGGCACACGCACCTGGCGATGGTGGTCGACGAGTTCGGCACGATCACCGGACTGGTGACGCTCGAAGACGTGCTCGAACAGATTTTCGGCGAGATCGGCGATGAGCACGACGTCGACCGTCCCCTGCCGGCCGCGGGCGCGCCGGTGATTGAAGTGGACGGCAGCACAAATATTCGCGACCTGGCATCGCAATATGGAATCGATTTGCCGGGCGATGCGGGATTCGAGACTCTGGCCGGTTTTCTGCTGTTCCGGCTCGGCTATATTCCGACGCCGGGCGAATCGGTAACGTATGGCTCGCGAAAATTCATCGTGCAGGAAATGGATCGCAACCGGATCGTTCGCGTGAAGATCGTCGCGGGACGCCCGGCCGATTCGGTGCCTGCATGAAGGAACTCTCTGGAGGGAATCCGCGGCGAATTGGCGAAAATGGAGCGCATCCAGGCGCCGTCGATTCAGCGCGTCGCCCGCGGCTTGTACGCGCGCGTGAAGCGATGGGACGCGGCCGATCGCGCGCGGGTTTTGACTATTCCCTGATCCGGCGCAGCGTTTGATCACTGACGCGCGCAAGCATTTCGCGGACCGTCGCCCTGGTTTTCGGATGGCGCAATTCCGCGGCGAGCTCGTGGAGCGGCTCCAGAACGAATCGCCGCTCGATCATCCGCGGATGCGGAATTTCGAGATCCGGCGTCGAGACGGTGGCGTCGCCGAACAGCAGAATGTCGAGATCGATTACCCGCGGCCCTTTCGGGACGATGCGCTTGCGCCCCATTTCGCGCTCGATTCTTTGTGTACGCGCGAGCAACTGGCGCGGGAACAAATCGGTTTCGATTTCGATGACCCGATTTAAAAACCACGGCTGATCGGGAACATCGCGCGGCTCGGTTTCATAGAGGGAAGATACGCGAATCACGCGCAGATCGGTCGCGGCGAGGCGTTCGATGGCCGCGGCGAGGTTGGCGCGGCGGTCGCCGAGATTCGATCCAAGAGCGAGATAAGCGATTTTCAAAATAGCGTGTTTTGCGTGCCGCGCATCCGCCGCGGCACTTCGAAATAATCCCACGCGTGATCGGTCGCGACGCGTCCGCGCGCCGTGCGATTCAGGAAGCCGAGCTGAATCAGATACGGCTCGTAAACTTCTTCGATCGTATCCGGCTCCTCGTCGATGGACGCCGCGATGGTGCTCAGGCCCACCGGTCCGCCGCCGTATTTTTCGAGCACGGTGAGCATGATTTTCTGATCGATTTCATCGAGGCCGAAGCGGTCCACTTCCAGCAGATCGAGCGCCTTTCGCGCCACTTCGAGATCGATATGCCCGGCCGCGCGAACCTGGGCGTAATCGCGAACCCGGCGCAGCAGACGGTTGGTGATGCGCGGCGTTCCGCGGCTGCGGCGCGCGATTTCTTCCGCGCCTTCGCGATCGATATCCACTTCCAGAAGCCGCGCGGAACGGAGCACGATCGCGCTGAGCTCGGCCTGATCGTAAGGATTCAACCGCAGAACTAAACCAAAGCGGCTGCGCAGCGGCGCGCTGATCAGTCCCTGGCGCGTGGTCGCGCCGATGGCGGTGAAGCGCTTGATGTCCATCGCCACGGTGCGCGCTCCGGGGCCCGTGCCGATCAGGATGTCCATTCGAAAATCCTCGATCGCGGAATAAATCATTTCTTCAACGTCGGGTTGCAGCCGATGAATTTCGTCGATGAAAAAAACTTCGCGCTCCTGAATGTTGCTCAGGATTCCCACCAGGTCGAGTTTCTTCTGCAAGACCGGCCCCGAGGTTTGCTGGATGCCGACGCCGAGTTCGGCCGCGATGATGCCCGCGAGCGTCGTTTTCCCCAAGCCGGGCGGGCCGTAGAGCAGCACGTGATCCATCGCTTCCCCGCGGCGTCGCGCCGCCTCGATTGCGATGGCCAGGTTTTCTTTTACCTTGGTTTGTCCGGCGAAATCCGCCAGCCTGCCCGGACGGAGCGCGGTCTCGAATTGCCGCTCTTCTTCGCGCAACGATGCCGAGACGATGCCCTGATCCCGCATGAAGCTCCAGTTTAATTCAGCTTCCATCCGGTCACGTGGCCCGTCGCGTCGAGCTGCGCCGCAAAATGGTACACGCCTGTGCGGAGCTGGGGCCAAGGATAGGCGCGATAGGTCAGCGTCAGCGTGTATTCGGCCGCCTTGACCGGACCATTCACGACGTAGGCAGTCTCGCAAGGCGCGTTGATCGAGTGGCGGCCCGTGAAGCTTTTAAGGGTCCCTTTGATGAGCATCTTCGCGTCGGTGACCTGGGTGCCAT
>DATHCE010000397.1:0-2146 GCA_035319685.1 Bryobacteraceae bacterium
ATTTTCCGACGGTTCGGGCGAGATCGCCATTCGTCAGATGCGGCAGAACGGGGCGCCGTACAGTTTTTGGGAATCCCAGGTCGGCATCTGGACCTATCCGAATGGTCACTCCTATCTGGGTGATTATCACGACGACGCCAAACTGGTGGCAGCGCTGAAGGATCCGCTGTTCCGCGACTACATCGCCGCGCTGGAAAGGAAGAAGGGCAAGCAGGAGGCGCGCCGGGTGCTGGAAGTGCGGCGCTGGAACAGCAACGTCTATCCGAACCTTTCGTTCATGAGTCAGTTCCAGCAGCTGCGCGTCGTGCATCCGATCGCGGTCGATCGCACGGTGGTTTACACCTACAATTTCCGTCTCAAGGGCGCGCCCGAGCAGATGTTCCGCAACACGATCAGTTTCGCCAACACGGTCAACGGCACGGGCTCGTTGGTGCTGACCGACGACCTGGAAATCTACAACCGCATCGGCATGGGGCTCTCTAGCGCGGGTGCGGAGTGGATCGAGGTCGGGCGCGGGCTGCAGAGCGATGTGACTGACGCCCATGGCGGTAGGCGCGGGCAGAATTCGACCAGCGAAATTTATATCCGTAATATGCTCGATGCTTGGCTTGCCTACATGAGCGATGGTCCGGCCAAGACAATGCGCGCTACCTCCTGACTCCACTCGATGGGAAAAAGTCCCAAACGCACACGAAGACCGGCGGCGCCAGGTCGGCGGCGGCGGGTCGCGGCGCTGGCGAGGGAGCGACGGCTTCCGGCGCAGCCGCGACTCGATCTGCGCCGTTGCGAGCAGTTTCTGCTGCATGAAGCGCGCCTGCTCGACGAGGGCAAGTTCGATGACTGGCTGGCGCTGTTCACGCTCGACGCCTGGTATTGGGTGCCGAGTGAGCCCGATCAGGCCAATCCGGTCGAAACCGTTTCGCTGATTTACGATGACCGCCGCCTGCTCGAGACGCGTGTGCGAAGACTCGCCAGCCCACGCATGTATTCGCAGGAGCCGCGCTCGCGCACCAGCCGCATCATCGCCAACGTCACGCTGGAGGACGTTGGCCCCCACCCTACCCTCCCCCGCGAGCGGGGGAGGGTAGGGTGGGGGTGCACGGCGCGCTCGAAATTCATGATGATCGAATACCGCCGCGAACAGCAGCGGATCTTCGGCGGCACCATGCTGCATCGCCTGGTACTTACCGGCGGCCGCATCTTGATCGCCTGGAAGCGCGTCGATCTGGTCAATTGCGACGCGCCGCTGGACGGAATTACGGTGCCGTTCTGATGTATACTGTTCATGTACGGGGCGGCTGGTCACTAACGAGGAACGCGAGGAAATTCGATGAACCCTGTGTTGAAGCCGCTGCCGCCTTTGGGCCGCTTCCTCATGGCGCTTGTTTTTGTCTACGCCGGGATCAGGAAGCTCGGCACTGTTGCCGCCACGGCCGCCACCATGGAGAAGCACGGAATCCCCCACTCCGACATGCTGGTGTGGGGCGCCATCGCGCTCGAACTTGCGGGCGGACTTGCGCTGATGCTGGGCTTCTTGGCGCGCTTGGCCGCGCTTGCTCTTTTTTTCTACACGCTGGTGCTCGCTGTTATTTTTCATCCTTATTGGACCTTCACGGGCGACGCGTTCGGTCTCGAACGTGCTTCGTTTTATGGCCACCTGTCGATGATGGGCGGAATGCTGTTTGTCGTGGCATTCGGCGCCGGCCCCTACAGCATCGATGCGCTGATCTTTGGACGGCGTGGTTCTGCGGCGCCCGAATAGCGTCAGCAAATAGCCAAATCCGCTCATTCCCGCGAAAGCGGGAATCCAGCAACTGGGTCCCCGCTTTCGCGGGGACGAGCGGCAACAAGAAGCGGCGGCTACCAACTATTCCGCGGCCTCGCGGAATGCCAGCGCATCGTCGCGCGCCAGATCGACGACCCTGCCGTCTTTGATCACGTGCGTGAGGTGTTTGCCGCCTTGGAGGACGGTGATGTCCGCAATCGGATCGCGATCGAGCACGAGGATGTCGGCGAGCCGTCCGGCTTCCAGTTCGCCGACTTGTCCCTCGAGCCCCAGCGCGTAGGCGTTGTCGCGGGTTGCCGCCGAAATCGCTTCGAGCGGCGAGTAGCCGCCATACTTGACGAAGATCTCGATCTCCTTGGC
>DATHCE010000398.1:0-3284 GCA_035319685.1 Bryobacteraceae bacterium
AAACGCTCGATGCCGTGCTTCATCCGCAAACCGCGCGGCCTGGACGTCTTCGCCGCTTGCGGTCAATTGAAGCGGATGGAAACGGTCATTCGACCAGAGGCAATCTCGGGAACCTCGCCCGCTCTCGTGTCACGGTGACAACTTGGCATGCGGCAACGAAAGCCGCGCGAGTAAGAGTCTGTGCGAAAGCAGCGATTTTTACCCCCGGCATGACTGCCGGGGCTTGCTCGGCCCTTGCTGCTCAACGACATCGTCAAGCCCCGCCAGTGATGGCGGGGATAGATCGCGAATTTCCACACAAACTCGTAACGGCCCGGCTGCGCCGGCCCGAACACAGCCTCTCGATTTCCGCTGTGAATTTGCGACCAACGCACCCGGGGCTATTTCCAGTCCGCCGTAAAAATGTTGAACTCGTAATGCCCCGTCGCCTTATAATCCGACGCGAATACCAGCGTCTTTCCGTCCGGTGAAAATTCCGGGAACGACGTAAATCCGCCGAAATGCGTCACCTGCTCCAGGCCGGATCCGTCCAGATTGACCATATACAACTCAAAATCGCGCGAATCGCATTTATGCTTGTTCGACGAAAATAAAATCTTTTTTCCGTCGGGCGTGAACGTCGGCGCGAAGCTCGCGCAGCCGAAATTCGTAATCTGTTTCTGGTTTTTTCCGTTCGCATCGCCGATCCACAGCTCCATCTTCATCGGCGAGGTGAGATTATCCTTCAGCAGCTCGCGATACCGCGCCATTTTCTCCGGCGTATCCGGATGATCGGCGCGCCACACGATTTTCGATCCGTCGCGCGAATACACCGCGCCGCCGTCGTACCCCTCCCACATCGTGTAGCGTTTCTTGCCGCTGCCGTCGATGTTCATGGTCCACAAATCCAGATCGCCCGACGCCATCGACGTGTACACAATCTTGTTTTTCTTCCAATTGATGGTGCCCTCGGCATCGTAGCCCGGCGTGTCGGTCAGCTTCTTTTCGATCTTGCCGTCGTCGGTAGCCAGGTAAATGTCGAAATCCTTATACACCGCCCAAACGTAGCCCTTGCTGCGATCGGCCGGCGGCGGACAGGCATCGCCATGCTCGTGCGTCGACGCATAAATAATGTGCTTGTTGTCGGCGAGAAAATATCCGCACGTCGTCACGCCCTTGCCCGTCGACACCATGTGCACATTCGATCCGTCCACGTTCATGATGTACTGCTGATCGCACGACCCGCCGTCGCGCGTCGACTGGAAAATGAACCGCTTCCCGTCGGGCGACCAGTACGCCTCGGCGTTCTGTCCGCCGTGCGTCAACTGCTTCAGGTTCGAAAGGTGCTCCGCCGTCTGGCCGAAGCACAAAAGAGGCAACAGGAAAATCAGCTTCTTCATTTGAAGACTATTCTAATGTGTCAGCATGTAAAGATGAAGTTCGGCATCGATTTCGGCACCACGCGAATCGTCGTCGCGGCGGCCGATCGCGGTAATTACCCCCTGGTTCCCTTTGAAACGCCCGACGGAACGTTCGACTGGTTTCCTTCGCTGGTCGCCTTGCGCGCCAATAATAATGCCGAGCGTTGCTACGGCTGGGACGCCTGGTCGAAGCAAGGCGAGCATGGTTGGTCCTTCATTCGCTCCATCAAGCGGTATCTCGAAAACGCGGGACCCGAAAGCCGTCTCCTCATCGACCACGGCGAAACCGTGGCGCTGGCCGATCTGATGCACGGCGTCATCGGCGCGCTGCGCCAGTCCCTCGCGGGCCGTTTTCCCGGTTCCGAGCCCTTCGAAACGATGCTCGGCGTCCCCGCCAATGCCAACAGCAATCAGCGATTCCTCACCGTCGAAGCCTTTCGCCGCGCCGGATTTTCCGTCCTCGGATTGTTGAACGAACCCTCCGCCGCTTCCATCGAATTCGGCCATCGCCAGCAAACCACCGGGCGCCTTCTGGTTTACGATCTGGGCGGCGGAACCTTCGACGTATCGCTGGTCGAGCTCGACGCGCGCACCCACTCCGTGCTCGCATCGGAGGGAATTTCCACGCTCGGCGGCGACGATTTCGACCTCGTGCTCGCCGAGCTGGCCGTTCCTTCCGATGTTCTCGGCTCGCTCGATCTGGCCGAGCTGTTTCGCCTCGACGAAGAATGCCGCCGCCAGAAAGAAGCTCTGCACCCCAATTCGCGGCGCATCGTGATTGATCTGGACGTGATTCGCGAGGGCATGGGACAGGCCGTCGTTCCCGTCGCGGATTATTACGCGCGCTGCCGTCCTCTGCTCGCCGAAACCTTGGAGCCGACGCGCCGCCTCGCCGCCCAAGGCGAACTCGAAGCCTTGTACATCACCGGCGGCGGAAGCGAGCTCCCGCTGGTCGCCCGCGTGCTTCGCGAGGAGTTCGGCCGCAAGGTCAAGCGCAGCGAATATACCCGGTCCGCCACGGCCATCGGCCTCGCGATTCAAGCCGACTCGACTTCCGGCTACGCGCTGCGCGAAATGTTCACACGAACCTTCGGCGTCTGGCGCGAAGGCGACGAAGGCCGCCGCATGATTTTCGATCCCATCTTTCCGCGCGGCACCCGTCTGCCCGGCGCGGGCGAGCCTCCCCTCACCGTCCGCCGCAGCTATCAGCCCGTGCACAACGTCGGCGATTTCCGCTATCTCGAAGCGAGCCAGGTCTCCGGCGACGGCCAACCCTCCGGCGACATCACCGTCTGGGATGAAATCCTGTTCCCCTTCGATCCGTCGCTTGCCGGCGAGCGCGCGCTCGAATCGCAGCCGGTGGGCCGCAACGATTCCGCCGCCGCTCAGCAGATCGAAGAGCAATACGCCTGCGACGCCGCCGGCGTTGTGACCGTCACCATCCGCAACCTCACGTCGCATTACGGCCGCGAATACAAGCTCGGCCGATGGAGCGGAAAAACCGCCGTCATCCGCCCCTCCGCGCGCAAGCGATCCCGCAAAGCCGCCACGTAATCGATGAAGCCCCGAAAAATCTATGATCTCGCGCAGCCCTATTTCATCGGCATGCCGCATTATCCGGCGCATTCGCCGTATCTCTACAGCCTCACCAAAATGCACGGCGAATTCGTGCTCGATAATGGCGCCAGTTCTGCTTCAGAAACGATCACGCTCGGTACCCACGTCGGCACGCACATCGACGCGCTCGCGCATTTTTCCTGCGACGGAAAATTGCACGGCTCGATCGACCCGAAACAATCCTACGCCGGTGGCGTCGAGCAGCACTCGGTAGACACCATCGCACCCATTTTCCGCCGCGGCCTTCTGTTCGACGTCGCCGGATTC
>DATHCE010000399.1:0-7431 GCA_035319685.1 Bryobacteraceae bacterium
ATTCGACGGTGGTGGGCGTGCCGGGGCGAGTGGTGGGCGGCGCGGATGCGTCGATCGACGCGCTGGAGCACGGCCGGCTGCCCGATCCGGAGGGCCAGGCGATCGACGAGCTGACGCGAAGAGTGGCGCAGCTTGAAGCCATGATCCAGGTGCTGGTGGATGAAAAAACTTCTGCTCGGCGTTAGCCTCATCGCGAGCGCGCTCGCGGCCGATGTTCCGCAGGACGTTCCCTATTGGGTCGAGCCGTGCACGCGTCACGAGACGGGATGCGTCGAGGGCGACGTGGACCTGGCGCGATGGGCGCTGGAGGCGTGGCAACAGGCGTCGGGCGGGCGGCTGCGGATGGTCCAGGCGGATCCGGATCACGCGCTGCTGCACGTCGTGTGGGCGATGCCCTCGGGGGGGCTGTACGGGGAAACGGTGCCGATCAAGGTGCACGGATTGCCCGGCGCGCAGGTGAATGTGCGGATTCAAGACGAAGGGACCAGCGACAAATTGATGCACGCGACGGTGGTGTACCTGACGTGCCTGCATGAATCGGGGCATGCGCTGGGGCTTTCGCACACGCGCAGCTTCGCGGACATCATGTACAGCTTCGAGTACGGCGGCGACATCCCGGAATATTTCGCGAGGTACCGGAGGAAGCTGCAGTTGCGCGAGGATATTCGAAAGAATCCGGGATTGTCGGCGGCGGATCGCGCGAATTTTCTGAAGATCATCGGGCGATGAAAACGGTCTGGTGTCGTGAGCCGCGAATCCGCTCCGTGTAACCCGCCATCACTGGCTTTCAGGCGGGGTTCAGCGACTGAGCGGCGGCGCCGGCGGCGTTCACTTCCTTCAAAAATTCGAGAATCAAGCGAAGTTGGGGATCGGGATAGGCGGCGAGTACGCGGGCCAGGCCTTCGCCTTGCGGCCGGTAGATGGCCTGGAGTTTTTTGAGGCGCGCGGCGACGGGGCGGATGATCGTGCTGCGGCGGTCGGCGGGGTTGGGCTCGCGGCGGATGTAGCCGGCCGATTCGAGGCGATCGAGCACCACGGTGACGCCGCCCGTCGTGAGGCCGGCGAAGCGCGCGATCTCGCCGGGCGTGGCCGAGGCCTGCATTTCGAGCAGATGGAGGCATTGCAGGTCGGTCGAGTTCAGACCGACGCGGGCGGCCACTTTTTCGTTGAACAGGATGGTGCCGGCGATGAGCTTGCGCACCTCGAGGTCCAGGGATTCGAGCAGCTCGGCTCTTTTTGCGCTTGACATCGATCTCCAGTTTACCATATAGTACAAGTATCTTATTTAGAAAGATACTTTATGACTAAGGCAACCACTTCTATAAAGGCATACAAGGGCATCGGGATGGAAGGGTTCCTCGCGAAGTGGTATGCGACGAACACGGGAAAGGGAATGGAGGATTTCCGGGCGCTGGCGCAGAGGGTCTCCGAGGAACTGGCGCCGGCGAGCAAGGTGCTGGAGATCGCGCCGGGGCCTGGATATTTTTCGATCGAGCTTGCAAAACGCGGCGCGTTTCCGATCACCGGGCTCGACATCAGCAGGACGTTCGTGGAGCTGGCGCGGGCGCGGGCGGCCCAGGAGCGGGTGAGCGTCGATTTCCGGCAGGGCAACGCGTCGGCCATGCCGTTTGCGGATGGGACGTTCGACTACACGCTGTGCCGCGCGGCGTTCAAGAATTTTTCCGAGCCGGTGAAGGCGATCGAGGAGATGTATCGGGTGTTGAAGCCGGGCGGGCGCGCGGTGATCATCGACCTGAAAAAAGACGCGTCGGTGAAGGAAATCAACGCCTATATCGACGCGGCCGGGGTGGGCTGGTTCAACGCGTGGATCATGAAGGTGACCTTCCGAGGGATGCTGTTGAAGCGGGCCTACACGCGGGCGCAGTTTGACGAGATGATCTCGAGGACCAGGTTCCGGAATGTGAGCGTCGTCACCAGCGGGATCGGATTTGAGATCACCCTGACGAAGTGAGGCTTACCAGAGCACTCGCTCCAGGGCTTCGCAGAAAAAATATTCGCCCCACATGACGGATTCGTCGACGCCCAGGCCTTTGTGCACATGATAGACGCCGCCTTTGAGGATGCCTTCCCATTTGGGATCGGTTCTGGCGAGGTGCCGGTCGCACAGCGCGCGCAGGATCTGGACGGCGGTCATCCAATAAAAATGGCCTTTGAGCGAATCGGGCTCCAGGCGGCAGAGGCGCAACAGGGCGGCGGCAAAGATGGCGGCGGTGGAGGTGTCGAGCAGCGTGCGGTTTTCGAGGGGAGCGTTGAAGTCCCACGGCGGGATGCCGTCCGGGGTGGTGTGCGCGATGTAGTAATCGGAGCAGGCTTGCGCGGTTTCGAGGAAATGCGGGTCGCGGCTGTATTCGTAAGCGGTGGTGAAACCGTACACGGCCCAGGCGAGGCCGCGGGACCAGCAGGAATCGCCGCGATAGCCCTGATGCGTGGTCTGGCGGAGGAACTCGCCGGTGTCGGTGTCGAAGATGCCTTCGTGAGCGGTGGAACCGTCGCCGCGGACCAGCACGCGGCGAGTGGTAAGGGAGTGGCGGATGGCGATGTCGCGAAGACGGCGGTCGCCGGTTTCGCGCGCGGCATAAAAGATGATGCCGACGTTCATGATGGTATCGATGAACAAAGAATTGTCGGCGACGAAGGAGCGCAGATACTGGCCCTTTTCCTTGTAGCGCAAGGCGAGTGTGCGGCCGGCTTCGATCAGCACCTCACGCAAGGCGGGGTCCTTGACGCGGCGATACCAGCGGTAATAGGTGGACAGGAACAGAAAGCCCAGGTCATGCACATCGCGGTCGAGTTTGCGCTCCTCGAGCGGCTTGGTATAGCGGATGGCCAGATCGAGCCAGTATTTCGCATCCGGCGATTCGGGCTCGGAGCGTTCGTGGAACACCCACATGAGGCCGGGCAGAAATCCGTCGCACCAGTGCGACCAGGCGGCACCATCGTGTTTCCAGACTCCGTTGCTGGTGTAGAGCGGATAAAATTGCGGATGCTTTTCGATCAGCTTCCTCACCTGCTTCTGCGCGAAAGCAAAGGCCTGCGCGAATACTTCTTCCGTTTCACTCGACAGATGAATCATCGGCTCACGTTCTCCAAAACCCGGCGAGGAGGGAAATGATGCGTTCCCCGAAGCTTCCGAATCGGGCGGCTCACGCGGCGGCGAGCCGGGCCGAGGCAACCCCTCCCCCTCCTCCAGTGTCGCTGAAGAGGCGCGCGCGCGCCAGCCGAGCCGATTTCAGGTGGTGGGCTGTTCTGAATTTGCCGCCGGGCCAGGTACCGGCTGGAACTCGGGCGACTGCAATTGCAAATAACGCCACGCATCGTCCATGGTCCGCACGACACCCATGACGTAGCCCGTCATTTCTCTGTGGAGCTGGAACATACGCGCCAAGCCATAGATGTCCGGCCGTGGCGCGACGAAGACACGCGGCTTCTCCGGCAAGATCGGCGGCCGTGACGTTACAAAATTCCGGACAAACTGTCGCGAAAGACGAATCTCTTGAATTCCCGAGAAATCAACGATTCCGCCCTCAACAGGAAGCGCCGTCGTGATGAAGGCAGACAGGGCCGACAAAGCATCGAATATCGAAGAATCCGTTACTACGCCTTGAAACGCCAACAACACAACGCGATGTTTTGCGTCGAATTTAATCCGATACCCCAAGCTCTTATGATATCAAGCAGCCATCACGGGGGTCTGGCGGTGCCTGAAGGGTGCGTTGAGTCCTCGAATTCGACACCTTGAATGATTGGACACCTTTCAGGTACAAACGGGGGCTTTTTAGCGTCCTCAGCCCCGCCATCACTGGCGCGCCTTGACGGCGAGGCGGGTATGGGCAAGAAGGATGGTGATCGCCGCGCGTCCGAGAGAATCGGCGAGGTGAATTTTTCGGCGTGACAGACGATCGGAGCTTCTTGAAGTGTTAGCATCGGGGTGATGGCAGCGAAAGTCACGATTTTCCCTAACGGATCGATCCGGATTGAAGGCGAGTACACGATTCAGGACGCGGACGGAAACGCGTTCGGGCTCGCGGGGCGGACCGTCGTGGGGTTGTGCCGGTGCGGGCATTCCGAAAACAAGCCGTTCTGCGACGGCTCGCATAAACGCGTGGGGTTCGAGTCGGTGTGTCCGGCGCGCGAATTGCCGCCGCCGAAGCCGAAGATCTGATCGATTATGCTCGGGCGGATTCTGCCCATTCTGTGCGCCGCCGCCGTAATGAACGGCCAGAAGGCCGACATTCGCGTCGACGTGGGCCTGGTGACGATCACCTGCGCGGTGACCGATAAAAACGGCACGCCGGCGAAGCATCTGGTGCCTTCCGACTTCGTTGTTCACGACAACGGTCGCGAGCAGAAGGTGGAACATCTGTGGCAGGAAGCCGATCTGCCGCTGACCATCGGGCTGATCGTGGACGTGAGCGGAAGCCAGTCGACGTTCATCGACGAGCACCGGCAGACGGTGGCGAAATTTCTCCAGCAGGTGTTGGGGCCGAAGGATCGCGCATTTCTGGTCACGGTGGCGACGGAGGTGAAGCTGCTGACGGACATGACGGGATCGGTGGAGGAACTGCGGCGCGGCGTGGACCGGATCGAGGGGTTGCAGATTTACGGGACCCAGTTCGGCGAATCGTGCCTGCAGGCGGTGCCGCTGATGGGTTGCGGAGGGACCGCGCTGTGGATGGGCGTGTACGCGGCGGCGCGTCAGAAGATGCGCTGGGCGGGCGGACGCAAGGCGCTGATCGTGCTGTCGGACGGGTTCGATACGGGGAGCGCGCATTCGCTCGGCGACGCGATCGAGTCCTTGCAGGACGCCTCGACGGTGGTGTATGCGATCAAGTTCGTGGATCCGGAACTGACGGCGGCGCAGGCGGGCTTGACGTCGCGGCGCAAGGAAGCGGTTCGCGGGCTGGAGCGGTTGACGGATGAGACGGGCGGCTACACGTTTCCCAATCCGGAAGGCAATCTCGAAGAGATTTTTTCGAAGATCGAAACGGATTTGCGCGGCCAGTACGTGATCGGATTCACGCCGCCGGAGGAAGCTCGCGACGGGCGATTCCACAAGCTGGAATTGAAGATGACGCGGAGCGATCTGGCGGTGCGGGCGCGCAACGGATATTACGCGCAGGCGCGATGAAGCGGGCGGGAGTCGTCGCGGCGCTGGTGGGGCTGGCGGCGGGGGTGGCGGCGCAGGACAGGCCGGATATTCGCGCGGATATTCGCCCGGACATTCGCGTGGACGTGGAGCTGGTGACGGTGGCGTGCTCGGTTACCGATCGCGGCGGTGCACCGGTAAAAAATCTGACGGCGTCCGACTTCACGATTCGCGACGACGGGGAGCCGCGCACGGTCACCGAGTTCTGGCAGGAATCGGATCTGCCGCTGACGATCGGCCTGGTGGTGGACGCGAGCGGGAGCCAAGCGGAGTTTGTCGCGCAGCATCGCGACACGATCGAACGGTTTTTGTCGCAGGTGCTCGGCGAGCGCGACCGCGCGTTTCTGGTGCAGATCAACGGGCAGGCGCGGCTGGTGACGGACCTGACCGGATCGATCGAGGAGCTGAGAGAAGGCGTGGAAAAGATCGGCACGCGCGAAGGGTCGGCGTCGCCGATGCTGGGCGAGCGATGCCGCGGGCCGTGGAAGATGGGCTGCGGAGGAACGGCGCTGTGGCACGGGCTGTACTTCGCGGCGCGGAAGATGCGGTCGAGTTCCACGGGAGCCGACGCCGGACGCAAGGCGCTGATCGTGCTGTCGGACGGGATGGACACGGGCAGCGACAAGAGCGTGGCGGACGTGATCGAAGCCGCGGAGGGCGCGGGCGTGGTGGTGTACGCGATCAAGTACGAGAGCCCGCTGCGATTCCTTTCGCCTGCGCTGACGCTTCGCCAGGCGTTCGCGCGCGGCATGGAGCGGATCTCGCTCGAGACGGGCGGATTGACGTTTCCCGACCCGAAACGTAAAGTATCGGAAGTGTTTTCACAGATCGAGGCCGAGCTGCGCAACCTGTACGTCCTCGGATTCGTTCCGCCGGAAGAGGCGCGCGACGGAAAATTCCACAAGCTGAAGGCGGTCGTGTCACGGCCGGAGGTGGTAGTGCGCACGCGTGCAGGATACCGGGCGGCGAAGGCAACCGGGCAGGATTAGCGCATTTACCCGCCGTCGCCGCGGGGCATTGTATAACCCTAGCCGGGAGCGAATACGGCGTTATCTTGGCCGGGATCGCCGGAGATTCTAAGGGCCCTCGCGCAACAAATTTTCAAATCGACAAGGTCCTGAATCGGAACAGCGATTTAAGGGTGGTCGACACCCTGTCACGGGTGACGTGTGCCAAGGAGGCAACGAAAATGATCAGGAAGAATCTTGCCATTTCCATACTGGGATTGGCTATGGGTCTGGCGCCGGCATGGGGCAGTACGGTGGTCTATTGCAACCAGTCGGCCGCCTGCGGGACGAATACGGAGGCCGCGTTCGAGACGGCGACCGCTTCTTTGACCTTTGAAAGCGTCGACTTGACGAACGGGACCTACGCCGAGCCGGGGTATTCCAACGCAGATGGGATCACGGGGCTCGATCTGTTAGGCTTCAACAACACGACCACCCCGTACAGCGTCACGGTCGCGGGCGGTGTGCTGGAGCAGAGCATCAGCGGATCCAATACGTCGATTGAGATCGAGCTTCCGAGCAATGTCTACGCACTCGAGATCATGGTCTCGGTTACGGAGGGTTTGGCGAATCCTTGCGTGGAGCTGGTTACGTCCGCCTCATCGTTCAACGGCACCAACTGCAATAATCAGCTAAACATTTCTTCCTCCTCCGATGTGGAGTTTGTCGGGGTGGTTTCGACTTCGCCGATCGCCGACGTGTTCATCGGGTCCATAGGCGCCGGCCAGCCGCTGGCGATCAGCGGCATCGAACTGGGGACGGAGTCGCCGACTCCGGAAGCCGGTACTCTGTTGTTGATCGGGACGGGCTTGGTGGGGATGCGGTTCATGAACCGGCGGCAGAGGCGGCGGTCATTGAATTCTGAGGAGGCGAATTCAGGCGCGGCGGAACGCGGCGCGAAGCCGCGATTACCGCTTGCGGCATCGATTTGACGGAGAGGCGGGGAACGGTGCGGACAATATCGACCGGGATGGCCTCGGCATGCGCGATGGTTTTACCGGAAAAGACGATGCCGGCGAGGAGGCCATGCTGGGTCTCGACGCGCTGGAACTGGTCGAAGACCAGGTTGCCGAGCGAGTAAAAGATTGCGCCCCGCCCGTAGCGCTCCCAACTTTGGACCACGTGCGGATGATGGCCGGCGACGACACGCGCTCCGGCGTCGATGGCGGCTCGCGCGAACTCGATCTGCCGCGCGTTGGGACGCGGCGCGTATTCGAGGCCGGCGTGCATGGAGACGATGCACACGTCGGCGCGCTC
>DATHCE010000400.1:0-12725 GCA_035319685.1 Bryobacteraceae bacterium
ACGGCGACGGCGTGATCTCAACATTGTCGAATGCCTGATGCAGCACCCGCTCGCGGCCGAGCGCTTCGCGGCATGCCGCGCATTGGTCCAGATGCGACTCGACGCGCTCCTCTTCTTCGAACGACAATTCGCCGTAGAGCAGCATCGCCAGCTGCTCGCGCGCCTTGGCGCAGGAAATCGGGTCGCTCATATAAAATCTCCTAGCGCCGCCCGCATCTTCCGGGTAGCGCGGAACAGACAATTCTTCGCGGCCTCTTCCGTGGTGCCGAGCACCTCGCCGATGCGCCGCAAGCGCAACCCCTGATAGTGGCGCAACTCGAATACCATCCGCTCGCGCGGCGTCAGCTCGCCCAGAACTTCCTTGATTCGTGTCCGCACCTGCCCGCTCAAGAGGTGACGCTGCGGATCGCCGTCGACCCGATCTTCCGGCACAGCCACCATCCGGTCTAAGGGACCCTGGCTGGTCGCGAGCACCGTCGGCTCCTCTTTCCTCACCTTGCGCTTCCGCATCTGATCGAGGCACAGATTCGTCACGATCCGGTACAGCCACGTGTGGAAGCTGCAATCGAACCGGAATGCGTGCAGATTCCGGTACACTCGCAGAAACGCCTCCTGGTAAATATCGTGCGCGTCTTCGGGCGAGCGCAGAAGATTCAGGGCGAGCCGCAGCACACTTTGATCATATGCGCGGACCAGCTGCTCGAACGCGGCGTGGTCGCCGTCCTGTGCAGCCCGAATCAGCGCCGTCTCGTCCATCTGCCCGCCCGATTTTAAGGGCACGAGGGCGGCTCCACTCTGTCTCAGCAACAGTAATTCTGACGCGGGTGCAAGAGAAAAGTAACGCGCGTTCAGGCGAGTTCGAGTTCGATCCGCTTCGCTGCTGCGTCCAGGCTTACGATCCGGAAACTGCGCACCTGCCCGGCCCGGGGAGCTTCCGGCGCTGCCTGCGAGCCGCCGCCGCCCGATTTCCACTTCGCGGCAAGCATCGCGCCCAACGCGGAAACGTCCGCTTTTGATGTAGTTGCCGCCGCCTGCGGGGCCTGCTGCTCCGGCATCTTCGAGGTCGCGATCACACCTTCGCCCAGTTCCACCTTCGCCCGGGCGCCAGAGACATCCATGATGCGCCCGCTCACGATTTCGCCAATCTTTCGTTCCGCGATGTATTCGTCGATGCTGGTCGGCTCCAGTTGCTTGATCCCCAACCGGAGCCGGCGCCGCTCTTTATCCGCTTCGAGAACCTGCGCCTTCACCTTTTCGCCGAGCTTCAAAACGTCGCCTGGATGATTGAGCCGTTTTTCCCGGCTGATATCGCCGATGTGGATCAGACCTTCGATGCCGTCGCCCAAGTCCACGAAGGCGCCGAATTTTGCCAGGCTCGTCACCGGCGCTTCCACCGCCGAACCCACCGGATATTTTTTCAGCGCTTCTTCCCACGGATCGCCGAGCGCCTGCTTCAGGCCTAGCGCGATGCGCTTCTCCGCCGGATTCACGCCGAGAATCACGACCTCGACCATATCGCCAGCCTTGACGACATCCTGCGCGCGCACACTCTTCTTGGTCCACGACATCTCGGAAACGTGAATCAAGCCTTCGATGCCGGGCTCCAGTTCGACGAACGCGCCGAAATCGGCCACGCGCGCCACTTTGCCCTTCACGCGAGCGCCCTGCTGATATTTTTCCGGGACCAGCGACCACGGATCGCGCGCCAACTGCTTCAACCCCAGCGCGATCTTCCGCGTCTCGCGATTGATCTTCAGAATTTTGACTTCGATGGAATCTCCGGGCGTTACGACATCGGCCGGTTTTACGCCGCGCTGATAGCTCATGTCGGAGACGTGCAGCAACCCGTCCACTCCGCCCAAATCGACAAATGCGCCGAAATCGGTTAAGCTGCGCACGGTTCCGCGCACCGTCGCGCCTTCTTCCAGGCGCCCGAACGCTTCTTCCCGGGCTTGTCTCTCGCGCTCTTCGAGAACCGCGCGCCGGTCCACCACCACATCTTCATGCTCGGTGTCGAGCTTGATGATGCGGCATTCGATCTGTTGTCCCACCAGCTTTTCGAGATCGGTCTGCTCGCGTGCTCCGCTGCGCGACGCGGGCATAAACGCGCGCACGCCGACGTCGACCCGCAGCCCGCCCTTCACCACTTCGAGCACCGTTCCGCCGATGGTTTTCTTCGCTGCGAACGCGGATTCGAGTCCGCTCCAATCGCGTGGCGTCTCCACTTTGATCGTCGAAAGCGTGTAATTGCCTTCGTCGTCGCGCCCGCGGATCGATACCAAAACCTTGTCGCCGACTTTATACTCGTGTGCGCCGTCGGGCGTGATCACGCCGTCCATCTTGCGCCCGAGATCGACGAAGACCGCGTCCGGAGTTACCGAAACAACCGTGCCCTCAACCGTTTCTCCCGAGGAATGGTGCGCCTGTTCGAATTGAGAAAGTATGTCGCCGAAGGAAGCGTCCTGGATGGAAACCTCGGGGGTGGCAATTTCGGGTGAATCAGAGAGTTTGGATTGGGTCATTACAAGAAAACCGCGTGTTTTCTATTGTGTCATATGCGCCGGGCCAAGCGCATTCAGAATGAAGGCATAGTAGAGCGCGGTCTCTTTCATGTGTTCATACCGGCCCGAGGATCCGAAATGCCCGCTGCCCATGTTCGTTTTGAGCAGCAGAAGGTGGTTGTCCGTTTTCATCGCGCGAAGCTTCGCGACCCATTTCGCCGGCTCCCAATACGACACCCGAGGATCGTTCAGCCCCGCCGTCGCCAGAATGTTCGGATAACGTTTCGCCGCGACATTTTCATACGGCGCGTAGGACTTGATGTAGTCGTAATATCTCTGATCTTCGGGATTGCCCCATTCTTCGTATTCGCCGATGGTCAGCGGAAGAGTCGGATCGAGCATCGTGTTCAAGGTATCCACGAACGGGACCAGCGCCACCACCGCCGCGAACAGGTCCGGGCGCCAGTTCGTCACGGTCCCCATCAGCAACCCTCCCGCGCTGCCACCCATGATCGCCAGCCGGTCAGGCGAGGTGTAACGCAGCGAAATCAAGTGTTCCGCGCACGCGATGAAATCGTGGAACGTGTTCTTCTTCTTGAGCAGCCGGCCGTCTTCGTGCCAGGGCTTGCCCAAATCCGCTCCGCCGCGGACGTGCGCGATGGCGAACACAAATCCTCGATCGAGCAGACTCAGCCGGTCCGGAGAAAACGCGGGATCCATGCTGATTCCATAAGCGCCATAGCCGTAGAGCAGCATCGGCGCACGCCCGTCCCGAACCATACCCTTGCGCCACACCAGCGAGATGGGAACCTCGACGCCATCCGGAGCCTTCGCGTAAACGCGTTCCGATTCGTAATTTGCCGGATCGAATCCCCCAGGCACTTCCTGCTGTTTTTTTAGCTCCCGCTCGCGGGTTTCCATGTTGTAATCGAACACTGAGCTCGGCGTTACCAGCGACGTGTAATGGAATCGGAGCAGCCTGGTATCGAACTCGGCATTGGCGCCGAGTCCCGCCGTGTAGACCGGCTCCGGAAGATCGATGAAGTGCGTATCGCCGCCGAATTTCACGATGCGAATTTTTATCAGCCCGTGATCGCGCTCCTCGGCCACCAGGTAATCTTTGAAAGCGGTGACATTCTCGACCGTCACGCCGGCACGCGCCGGAAGAATTTCTTTCCAGTTCGCCTTCGACGGATCGCTCACCGGCGCTTCCACCACGCGAAACGTCTTGGCGGAATCGTTGGTGCGAATGAAAAAGGCGTCTCCGTGATGTGTGAGATCGTACTCGGTCTCATGCACGCGCGGCAGGACCACCTGAAATTCGCCGCGCGGACGATCCTGATCGAGATACCGCACCTCTGAAGTGAGCGAACTCGCAATGTGAATCAGAATATACGCGCGGCTGGAGGTTCGCCCGAGTCCTACCGTGAAGCGCTCGTCCTCTTCGTGATACACCAACGGATTTTCGGCGACGCCCAGCGTGTGCCGGAAAACTTTGTGCGGCCGCTTCGCCGCGTCCAGCACCGTGTAGAAAAACGTCGCGTTATCATTAGCCCATTCGAGCGAGTAGTACGTATTCGGAATCTCGTCGGTGAGTAATTCGCCGGTTTCGAGGTTCTTCACTCGAATGGTGTACTCCTCGTCGCCTGCGAAATCCACCGAGTAAGCGAGTAGCCGGTGATTCGGGCTGGTCGAGAAATTTCCGATGCGGAAATATTTCTGCCCCTCCGCCATCGCATTCCCATCCAGCAGGATCTGCTCCGGCGCGTCAACGGAGCCCTGCTTGCGGCAGTAAATCGGATACTGTTTCCCTTCCTCCGTGCGCAAATAATAGAAAAAGTTGTCGCGTTTGGTGGGCACCGTGAGATCGGTCTGTTTGATGTGGCTCAGAATCTCATCGTAGAGCTTCGACTGAAGCTCCGCGGTGTGCTTCATCATGGCTTCGGTGTAGCGATTTTCCTCTTCCAGGTATCGAATCGTGTCGGGATCGGTCTGGTCGCGCAGCCAGAAATAATTGTCGACGCGCGTGTCCCCTTGCACCGTCATGATCTTTGGCGCGGTTTTGGCGACCGGCGTTTGTAGCATCTGTTCGACAAGCATTGGGGCTTTCTTCCAGCTTAGCGCCCTGTTTGATGGCCCTGTATGATAGTCAGTGTGCCCTTTCGATGCTCCGTGAGACTCATTCGAGTCGGGATCGCCCTTCTGGCTTCCGCCCTGGTGCTGCTTGGAGATGGCCCTGGATTTCGCACGCGACGCCAGTTCGAGGAGCATTATGCCAAGCACGGCCGTGAGTTCGGCAACATTTCCCAGCAGGAATACCTGCATCTTGCACAAGCCCTGCGGGACGCTCCGCCGGACGGTCCCATTCTTGAAGCGATCAAGCCGGACGGCGTCATCACGCGATTCGACCGGCGCAGCGGTGCGTTCGGCGCTTACAATCCCGACCGCACCATCCGCACATTTTTCATCCCCAACGACGGCGAGCGCTATTTCCGCCGCCAGGCGCGAAGGCCCAACGACTGATTCTCGATGACTGACCCGGAAATTCAGGACTATTTGCGCGCCAACGGTTACCCCGAGCACGTCGTGCGCGACGGCCGCGCGGGCTTGTTGCGCCAATGGCGTGAATTCGTCGGACAGGTGGAGCGCGGCTATCTATTGGGACTCGAAGATTATCGCAACGATCTGGATGTGCGCGCGATTCTGATGCTGGCTGGCGCCGAAGACGATGAGGTTCGCGCGCTCGACGATCGTTTCCGCAGGTTGCTTACGGCTACCGGCGTCCGCGTCTGGGAAAGCGCCGAGGGCGCGCCGTTCTGGGATTTCGGCTATCCCTCCAACGCCGGCGGCGATCTCAAAAACGATCTGCGCACAGAGGGCCTCGCATGAAATTCACGATCGTCGTTTGGTTCGCAGCGATCGCCGCCGCGCAGTCCTGGTCGCCGCAGGAGAGCGGAACCACCGCATCGCTGCGCGGCGTCAGCGCGGTGAGCGCGAGCGTTGTCTGGGCCAGCGGATCGAACGGCACGTTTCTTCGAACCACCGACGGCGGCGCGCATTGGCGCTCTGGAAAAGTGCCCGGCGCATCCGATCTCGATTTTCGCGCGATTCAGGCGATCGACGAAAATGTCGCGGCGATGCTGAGCGCTGGCGCGGGCGAAAAATCGCGCGTCTACAAAACCGGCGACGGAGGCGGGCACTGGGAATTGATGTACACCAATCCCGATCCCGACGGGTTTTTCGACGCGATCGCGTTCTGGGACGACGCGCACGGGATTCTTCTCGGCGATCCGGTGAAGAAGCGTTTTGTCGTGATGACCACCGCCGATGGAGGCGGAACGTGGAAGCGCCAGAAAGGTCCGGAGGCGCAATCGGGAGAAGGCGCGTTCGCCGCCAGCAACACCTGCCTGTTCGCCCGCGGCACTCGGGAAGCTTGGATCGGAACCGGCGGAGCGCGCGTATTTCATACCACGGATGCGGGCGAAACCTGGTCTGTCGCGAAGACGCCGATTCGCAAAGATTCGTCGAGCGCGGGAATTTTTTCGATCGCGTTTTCGAACAAACTTTACGGCGTTGCCGTTGGAGGCGATTACCATAAGCCGGCAGAATCCTCGGCTAACATCGCGATCACCGCCGATGGCGGCAAGGAATGGAAGGCGCCGCCGAATGGTCCCGGCGGTTTTCGATCGGCTGTTGTCTACGTGCCGGAGATGAAGGCTTGGATCGCGACGGGCACGTCCGGCTCGGACATTTCGCTCGATGGCGGCGAGACGTGGAAGCAGTTCGACCAAGGCAACTACAACGCGATCAGTTTCGCCGCGGGCGCAGGATGGGCGGTCGGTCCCATGGGCGCAGTCGCGAAGTGGCGGCCATAATTATTGGAGCGCGTCCGTCGCTGCCTTCGCGATCTCCGGTTCCGTGTCGCTTGCGAGCTTCGTTAGTGTTGCCGAAACATCCATCGACGATTTCAGCGCCTTCAAATCGCCCACCAGCGTCATTCGCTCCGCCGCCGTCAATTTCGACACGTCGAGCGCGCTCAACTGTGCGGCGGTCCACGCGGTTCGATAGTATCCTGTGCCCCCTGCATTTAGATAAATCCACGTGGGACACGATGCCAGCCCGACTTGCGCGTGCGGTGCATCGAGTACCGTGCAGGTCGTCTGCGATCCGTCCGCGCGCCAACACACCGGAACATTCCAATGATGTTCCGCATTGGTCTGTTCGATCTCGATCTTCGGAGCGGCGCCGTCGCAGCGAACTTCGCCATGAATCACCGGGATGCCGGTTTGATTGAGGAACGCATCCATCACCGGCGACGGATCGATGCCCGTCGCTCCGCGTAGCTCCGATTCGAGGTCCGCCGTCGTCGCATTCCCGAAGCGATGGTCTTTCAGATACGCGCGCAATCCGTTGCGCACGCGATCCTCGCCCAGCCATCCGTCGAGCATCAACAAAATCGACGCACCCTTGTCGTACACCACCCGCGCATAAACATTTTTCGTATCTTCGCGGCTGTTCATGGCCGCGCGCACCGGACGAGTGCGCGGCGAGTCGTCGAATGCCATGATCCGCTCGCGCGACGCGACGGCGAGCAGATGCTTCCGAGGCGGCGGCTGCTCTTCATCCATCACCTTCGCCGAGAACCACGTCGCGAAACCTTCGCTCAACCAGACATCCTCCCAACCGGCCTGCGTAACCATATCGCCAAACCATTGATGACCGATTTCGTGCGATTCGATGCTTCGGATCGCTCGCGTCTTTTGCGGAGTTTCCTCTTCCGGCGCGGCCAACAGCCCTTTCTCGCGGTAAGTGATCAGCCCAGGATTCTCCACCGCGCCGAACGCGCCTTCCGGCAGCGCGACGTGATCCAGCTTCCCGAACGGATAGGGGATTCCGGTGTATGCTTCCAGGCGCGGAAGAACGTCGACCGTCGCCTGCGCGGCGGCCCTGCCTTCTTCGCCCAAACCGCGCGGCGTGAGCACGCGGATCGGCGTGCCGTGACCCGCCTTGGCTCCTTCGAACACGTCGAACGGGCCCACGGCGAAGGCGACCACTTCGCTCGGCAGCGGCTCGGTAGTCGCGAAATGAACCGCTTGCATCCCACCGGGCTCATCGGTGATCTGCGTCTCGCGCCCATTGGCGAAGGCTTTGAGATCGCGCAGGGTGTGGATCGTCATTTCCCAGGGAGCCTTGAAGCGCGGCTCATCGAAACAAGGAAACGCGCGCCGCGCATCGATGGGGGTAAACGTCGTGAAGACATACCAGTCGTCGCCCACCTTTTTTCGATACGGTCCGACGACGGAATTTGCGTCGAGCTTGCCCTGATAGCGAATCGAGATGGTCGCGCGGCCGGGGCCGGCGGGCGAATCCAGCGCAAGGTCGAGAAACTCGTCGTCAACCGCTTCCGCGCGGGCCTTTTGCTTGCCGACCGACGCCTCCAGCGTCGTAATGTCCTTGGCGTTGAGCCAGATATGATCGGCTGATTTTTTCATTTCGACGTCGATGCGCACCACGCCTTCAAACGTGTCCTTCGAAGGATCGATGGTCAGATCGACCGTGTATTTTCTCGGCAGAATATCGTCGGGCAAGTGGAACGATGGCGCCGCAATCGAAATGACGGAAAAAAGGAGAGCAGTAACAAGACGCATCGTTACAAGCTTATGCGAAAACGCGTTTAGGGCTCCAAATACGTATACCCGTTGAGCCCGTCTTCGTAGAAGCGCAACAGCAGGCCCGATTCTTCATACCCGATCCGCCCGTCTCGCACCGCGGCCTCCACGTCTTTCCGGAATTGTTCGAGCAGCGTGGTCGACTTGAATTGCACGTAATCGAGCACCTCGCGAACCGCATCGCCGCGGATCACCGCTTCGAGCACCACCGCGCCCTTATCATCGAGCGACACGTGCACCGCGTTGGTGTCGCCGAACAGATTGTGCAGATCGCCGAGGATCTCCTGATAGGCGCCCACCAGAAAAGCGCCCAGGTAATACGGCTCGCCGTTGAAGGTGTGTAGCGCCAGCGTTTTTTTGACGTCGCGCCGGTCGATGAACTGATCCACTTTGCCGTCGGAATCGCACGAAATATCGCCCAGAATGCCGTGGCGGAACGGCTCTTCCTCCAGGCGATGAATCGGCATGATCGGGAAAAGCTGCTTCACGGCCCAACTGTCGGGCATGCTCTGGAACAGCGAAAAATTGCAGAAATACGTGTCGGAGAGCAGACCGTCCAGACCCTCCAACTCCTCCGGAAAATATTCCAGATCTTTGGACAGCTTCTGAATCCGCCGGCAGATCAGCCAGTAAATGCTCTCCGCCCAGCTTCTCTGTTGCAGCGGCAGGTACCCCAGGCTGAACAGGTTCAGCGCCGAATCGAGCGCCTGCTGCGCATCGTGGAAACTTTCGAGCAGATTCTTGTTGGTCAGCCCGCGCAGCGTTTCCCGAAGATCGATCAACGGCTGCTCCACGTCTTCCGGAATTTCCGGCATCGCTTCGCCGTCGCCGAACCCGGTTACGCCCAGAACGTTGAACACCAGCACGCTGTGATACGCGGCGATCGCGCGCCCGCTTTCGGAAACAATCGTCGGATGCGCAACTTCGGCCTCGTCGCACACGTTCTGGATGTGATACACGACGTCGTTCGCGTATTCCTGCAGCGTGTAATTCACGCTCGATTCGAAATCCGTCTGCGAGCCGTCGTAATCGATGCCCAGCCCGCCGCCCACGTCCATGTAGCACAGGCCCGCGCCGGCGCGCTTCAGCTCGACATACACGCGGCTCGCTTCCATCACCGCGGCCTTGATCTGCCGGATGTTGGTGATCTGGCTGCCGAGATGGAAGTGCAGAAGCTGGAGACAATCCTCCATGCCCGCCGCTTTCAACTGATCGAGCGCGCGCAGGCCTTCGGTCACGGTGAGCCCGAACTTCGAGCGGTACCCGCCCGACGACTTCCAGCGTCCCGATCCCCGGCTGGCGAGCTTGATCCGCAGTCCGATCACCGGCCGCACACCGACACGCGCCGAGTGTTTCTGGATCAGATCGAGCTCGGTGTATTTCTCTACTACCGGAATAATGCGGCGCCCGATCTTCGCCGCGAGCATCACCATCTCGATGTACTCGTCATCCTTAAATCCGTTGCAGACGATCGGCGTTTCGTTGTCGGCGATGGCCAGCACCGCCAGCAGCTCCGGCTTCGATCCGGCTTCGAGGCCGAACTTGTACGGGCGCCCGTACTCGAATACTTCTTCGACCACTTGGCGCTGCTGGTTCACCTTGATCGGATACACGCAGCAATAACTGCCGTGGTAGTTGTGCTCCGCGATGGCGTTTTGAAAGGCCTGGTGCATTTCTCCCAGCCGATGCTGGAGAATTTCGCCGAAGCGAATCAAAAGCGGCAGCGCGATGCCCCGAAGCTGTAGGTTATCCACCAGTTCCTTCAGATCGAGCCCGCGCGCGGGTTCTTTGTTCGGATGCACCCAGATGTGGCCGTTCGCGCCCACCGAGAAATATCCCTTTCCCCAACTGGCGACGTCGTAGAGGTCCGCCGCTTCCGCGGTGGTCCAGCGATCGGCCGGTTCGCGAACCGGAGCGCCGTTAATCAGTTTCACGGTGGTCATGAAATCTCAGTGTCCTTCGATTTGACGTGCAGGGCAAGCGAAATTTGCGACCTTCCTAAAAATTTTATTCAAAACGCGAGCCGCGCGGCCGATGAGTTCCCTAAACAGCAATACGATTTCTCGATTCCGGGAGGACTCGATGCGCCAATCATTTCTGACGATTCTCGTCGCCGGTTTGTTTCTCTTCAATTTCAATTCTCACGCGCAGCGCCTTAATGGAGGTCAGCGCGTTCCCGACACGATTGACGAGCATCAGACCGTCACGTTGACCGGAAATCACCACCCGCTCGCTCGCCCTGAGTTTGACGAAGGTCCGGCCTCTCCGGACTACCCGATGACAAGAATGATCCTGACGCTTCGTTCCGCCGAGGACCAGCAGAGCGCGCTCGGAGCGCTGCTCGAGGCCCAGCAGGATCCCGGGTCGCCTTCCTATCATCAATGGCTGACGCCCGCGCAGTTTGAGGATCAGTTCGGAGTGAGCGAGCCCGACGCGAGGCGCGTGGCCCAATGGCTCACATCGTACGGCTTCACCATCGACGAAATTCCTGCCGGGCGCCGCGCCATCGTCTTCAGCGGCACCGCTGCGCAAGTCGCCTCGGCGTTTCACACTGAAATTCACCGGTACAACGTCGGTGGCGCACTGCACTTCGCCAACGCGGCCGACCCGCAAATCCCGCAGGCGCTCTCTAGCGTCGTCGCGGGCACCGTTTCGCTTCACGATTTCCGCCGCCATCCGATGCACGCACGGCTTCAGGCCGCGCCCCAATACACCAGCGGGAGCGCGCATTATCTGGCGCCGGCCGATTTTGCGGCCATCTACGACGTCGCGCCGTTGTACTCGAGTGCGATCAACGGCACCGGTCAAACGATCGCGATCGTCGGCCGCACCAATATTCAGATTTCCGACGTGCAGACGTTCCGCAGCACCTTCGGACTCGCGGCGAACAATCCTGTGGTGGTCGTGAATGGGCCCAATCCCGGAATCATTTCGACCGACGAAGAGGCCGAAGCCGATCTGGATGTCGAGTGGTCCGGCGCCGTTGCGCCCAAAGCCACGGTGAAGTTTGTCGTCTCCGCTTCCACCAGCTCGACCGACGGCGTGGACCTGTCCGCGCAATACATCGTCAGCAGCAATCTCGGTTCCGTGATGAGCACCAGCTTCGGAAGCTGCGAATCGGAGATGGGATCGTCCGAGCGGAACTTTTACAACAATGTGTGGGAGCAAGCGGCGGCCGAGGGCATCACCGCGCTGGTCGCGGCGGGCGATAGCGGCGCAGCGGGCTGCGATTCCCCATCCGAGACAAAGGCCACCGAGGGACTCGCCGTGAATGGGCTGTGCTCGACGCCATACAGCGTGTGCGTGGGAGGGACCGAGTTCAACGAGGCCGGAAACACGAATCTGTACTGGTCGGCGACGAACAATTCCACCACGCTCGCCTCCGCGTTGAGCTACATTCCCGAGGTTGCCTGGAATGAGAGCGGTTTGGCCTCCGGCGGATCGGGACTGTGGGCGACCGGCGGCGGCGCGAGCCTGTATTACACGAAACCAAGCTGGCAAACCGGGACCGGAGTTCCAGCCGACGGCAAGCGCGATGTCCCCGATGTTGCGTTGAGCGCGGCGGGTCACGACGGATACCTGGTCGATATTCTCGGCAGCTTTTATATCATCAGCGGAACCTCGGCGGCATCGCCTTCGATGGCCGGATTGATGGCGTTGGTGAATCAGAAGACGGCGGCCCGGCAGGGGAACGCGAACACCGTATTTTACGGGCTCGCTACTCTGGCGGCGTCGGGAGGGGCAGCAGTGTTTCACGGAACTACGGGCGGCAACAACTCGGTTCCCGGGCTCACCGGCTTCACGGCTGGACCCCACTACAATCAAGCTACCGGACTCGGTTCGGTCGACGCCTTCGTGATGGTGAATCATTGGACCGACGTGCACGCTACGCCGGCGTTTTCGGTCTCTACCGCGTCCAGCTCGGCTTCGATTCTGCAAGGCGGGCAGGCTTCGGTGACGGCGACGGTCGCAGTGACCGGCGGATTCAGCGCAGCGGTCGCGCTGTCGGTAAGCGGGTTGCCTTCAGGCGTCACGGCGAGCTTCGCGCCGGCCTCATTCGCCGCTCCCGGATCGGGAACCAGCACTTTGACCCTCACCGCGGCATCGGCCGCGGCGGGAGGGTCGTTCACCCTCACCATCTCCGCAACCTCCGGATCCGTGGCCAAGACGACTCAGGTTGCGCTGACCGTGGTGCCCGTATTCACCATGACCGAGAGCGCATCGGCCCTGACGTTGGGGCGTGGCGCAAGCGGGACGGTCACACTGACCACCAGGGGCGGCACTGGATTCAATTCGGCCGTTCAACTCGCCGTAAGCGGAGCTCCGGCGGGCGTGACGGCGTCGTTCTCACCAACCCAAATTTCGGCGCCCGGATCGGGGTCAAGCGTTCTGACTGTTGCCGTCTCGTCAAGCGCAACCGCGGGAACCTATACCCTTACCATCTCCGCGAATGGAGGCGGAGTGACGCAACAAGCGTCGGTGTCCCTGACCGTTTCCATCCCGGGCTACACGTTGAGTGCGATGCCTAGCGCGTTTTCGCTCCCACTCGGAGGAT
>DATHCE010000401.1:0-2766 GCA_035319685.1 Bryobacteraceae bacterium
GCTGTTCGGCCGGCGCGTGGTGGTTACCCGCGACCGGCGCCAGGCGGCCGAGCTCGCCGAACCGCTGGAATCATTGGGTGCGGAAGCATTGCTGCTCCCGGTGATCGAAATTCGCGGGGCGGCCGACGCGGCGCCGCTTGATACCGCGATCGCGAACCTCGCGTCTTACGACTGGCTGATTTTCACGAGCGTCAATGGCGTCCGCTATTTTCTCGACCGGCTGGATCGCTCCCGATCCGATCTGCGTTCGCTGCGCGCGAAAATCTGCGCGATCGGTCCCGCCACGCGAGCCGCAGTCGAGGCGCTGCATCTTAAAGTCGACAAAATGCCCGAGGAATACGTCGCCGAAAGCCTGGTCAAAGCTTTCGCCGATGAGGATCTGAGCTGGCGCAGAATTCTTCTGCCGCGCGCCGCCGTGGCTCGCGATCTGGTTCCGGCGGAGTTGAAGCGCAGGGGCGCGACGGTCGACGTGGTCGAAGCCTATCGCACCGTCCCCCCGCAGGATGCGGCCGATCGCGCGCGCGAAATTCTGGCGCGCAAACCGCACTGGATCACGTTTACCAGTTCTTCGACGGTGAAAAATTTCGTCGACATCGCGGGCAGGGAAGCGCTCCATGACGTGAGGATCGCTTCCATCGGTCCCATCACTTCAGAGACGTTAAGAGAGCACCGGCTGCCGGTCGACGCCGAAGCAAAACCGCACACCACCGCTGGAATCGTGCAGGTTATAATCGACGCAGAGCATAGTTCATGAATGGCGATTCGCCCGCGACGAAAAAGGATCTGTCGGATCTGGAAGCACGCGTCACCGCCGCCATGCGTGAGACCGAGAATAAACTTGAAGGACGCATCGCGGATGCTATTCGCGAGAGCGGAAACAGGCTTGAAGAACGCTTCATACAGGCCTTGCGTGAGACGGAAACCAAGCTCCTCAACGCATTCTTCGATTACACGCAACAAGCCGAGCTGAAAATGCGGAAGCTCAAAGCCGATGTCTCGAACATCGACACCGTAACCGAGGAACGCGTCAATCGCCTGGAAATGCGCATCTTTGAAATCGAGCGGAAACTGATCCTCAATCCGCCGCCTCCGCCTCCGCCGCAGCACTGAATCACGCGACGACTCACGCGATATGATCCACTACGCCGAATCTAGACCATTTCTTAATTTTGCGTAGACCAGTTTCGCGCGGCTTGTGACGGTGCTTTCAAACGGATTACGCTTTGTGGAAGCTATACGCTATCCATGAAGCTGGTCTAGCCTTGTCGCGACTCGAACGTTCCGGCCGTTCCGGCCGTATGGTCCCTCAAGATGGCGTTCGGCGAATGCACGCCCACCCGGTACCAGGTGCAATATCGCCGGCAATGCTTGACGGTCGCATCCCAGCAAACATCGAAAACCTGGAAGTGAATCGAAACCGCGACCCCCACCGGGATCGGGACAGGAATCTCCACCAGTGCGCCGAAATTGGAAATGTTGATGCAGTTTCCTACGCACCTTTGCCGTCCCCAGGAAACGGTCACCTTCGAACGGAGCTTCTCGCGGTCATAGCGCCGGTGATCGCTGGGCATCCTGTCATTCTCATCGGCGAGTTCGCTGAATATGTGAGCCGCGGACGGAACCGTCCTCAGGACCAGACTTTATAGCCGCTCAGAAACGTCTCGATCACCTGAACGCGGCCGTCCTCGACGCGGAACCGCACCAGGTCCGCGCGCTCGCCGGTTCGCAATCCGCGCTGCCGGGACGCAATTCGTCCCACTCTTGCTGGATTGATCGTCGTCATGGTCACGGCGTCGCGCAGGCTCACTCCCGTCCGCATCACATTTTCGATCGCGCGATCCATCCGCAGGCTTGACCCGGCGAGTCGTGTGCCGCCGCGCAGCACCACCCGCTGGTCTTCTTTTAACTCCACGGCGACTTCGCCCAATTGGTAGAATCCCGGCGTGCACATCGCCGGCATCACCGCATCGGTGATCAGCACGCTTCGCTCGATTCCCTTCGCGCGCAGCGCCACGCGCAGAAACGCATCGTCCAGATGAATCCCATCGACGATGAAGGTCGCGGCCAGGCGATCCTCGGCCATCTGTTCCCAGATATAATTCGGAAATTTCGCGAGCATGGGATGCGCGCCGTTGCCCAGATGCGTCGATAACGTCGCGCCCGCGGCGACCGCGTCCCGAATCTGCGCGGCGGTGGCGTTGGTGTGTCCGATGCTGGTCGCAACGCCTTCCCGCGCAAGCTGGTCGATGTAGCGCGCCGCGTTCGGCCATTCGGGCGACAGCGTCACCAGTCGAACGTGACCGCGCGCAGCGTCCTGCCAGCGGTGAAATTCATCCAGGTCCGGGGGACGCACCCATCGCGCCGGATGCGCGCCACGCGGCCCGTTTTCAGGCGAGATGTGCGGCCCTTCGACGTGAAATGCCTCCATGGCCTTTCCGTTTTCAACCGTCTCGCGCGCTTCGGCGAGATTGCGCAAAGCCCCGGCCATATCCTCCGGCGATCCCGTAATCACGGTTGGGAAAAATCGCGTGACGCCGGTCGAAAACATCGTGCGGATGGATCGCGCAATCCCGGCGTGCTCCGACCGGGGCGAATTGTAATCGACGCCCGCAAATCCGTTCACCTGGAGATCGATGAACCCCGGCGCAATGAACGTATCGGCGTCTCCCTCGAGAACGGGATCGACGGACTGGATCACCGCATCGAACCCGATCTCGATATGTTCCCGGGTTGCGAGGTCGAAACCGCTACATTTCATACCCATTT
>DATHCE010000402.1:0-6776 GCA_035319685.1 Bryobacteraceae bacterium
GCCTCCGGTGATTGATGCGGGGCTGAAAGAGATTGTGATTCTCGACGGGTGCGTGGTCGAGCCCACGGTTTTTTCGAATGACCGCGAGCAGTTTACGTTGGAACTGGACTGGAAGGCTCGGGCCCGGGTTTCGCTTTCGCTTCCAAACGAGCCGCAGGCGCTCCGGGATGACGAGACGCCGCAGAGGCTCGATTATGGGCAGCGGGTTGAGATCGAAGCGCGGGTCCGACGGCCGCATAATTACAACAATCCGGGGTCGTTCGACTACGCGGCGTATCTTGCGCGGAAGGACATTTATTGGACCGCTTCGATGCCGGCGGGATCGACGGCGCGGGTGTTGCCGGGGCGCTGCGGGTCGCGATTGATGAGCCTGGTTTACGCGCTGCGGGTTGCGGCGCTCGACCGGATTGAACGGCTCTATCCAGATGATAACTACGCGACCGGGATGATGGAGGCGACCCTGATCGGGGAATCGTCGAAGCTGGAACGGGTGTGGACCGATAATTTCCGGCGCACGGGAACGTATCACACGCTGGTGATTGCGGGGATGCACGTGACCGTGCTGGCGGGAGTGTTGCTGTTTCTGCTGAGGGTGTGCGCGGCGCCGGAGATGCCCGCGCTCGCGCTCACGGCGGGCGCGGCGTGGCTGTACGCGATGGTTACGGGATTTTCGCCTCCGGTAGGGCGGGCGGCGGCGGGATTCACGCTGTATCTGGCCGCTCGATTTTTTTTCCGGCGCGGAAGGGTGCTGAATTTATTGGCCGCCGTTGCGCTGGCGTTTCTGATCGCCGATCCGGGCGAGATGTTCGACGCGAGCTTTCAACTTTCGTTTTTATGCGTGGCGGCGATCGGCGCGCTGGCCGTGCCGCTGATCGATCGAACGTCGGGGCCGTTTTCGAGGGCGTGCCGGTCGATTGACGATCGCGGGATCGATCCGCATCTGGAGCCTCGCGCGGCGAAGTTTCGCATGGAGGTGCGGCGGGTGGCGAAAAAGGTGAACGCAAGGGTGAACGCGAGGATAAAGGCGCCTTGGGTGAAACCGTGGCCGGCGCGGGCGATTGCCCTGATCTGCCGGTTTTTTCTATTTGCGTTCGAGATGGCGGTGCTTTCGACGGTGGTGCAGGTCGGGCTGGCGCTGCCGATGGCGGAATATTTCCATCGCGTGTCGTTTTCGGGCGTGACGGCGAATCTGCTGATCGTGCCGCTGATGAATGCCGTGATTCCGGTGGGATTTTTCGCGATTTTCACGGGATGGCGCTGGGTTGCGGGCGTGGCAGGCGCGCTGCTGCGGATTTCGGCGCGAATCGCGGACTGGCACGCGAATCTGGAGCCGGACTGGAGGATACCCGATCCTCCGCTGTGGCTGGCGGCCGGGTTTATGGCTGCGCTGATCGCGCTGGCGATCTGGGGCCGCGCCGGCCAGCGTGGATGGCGGGGATGGCCGTTATATGGGGCGGTGCTGGCGCTGTTCGCGATTCTGCTGTGGCAGCCCTGGCCGGCCCCTATTCGACGCGGGATTCCGCCGAAAACGCTGGAGCTGACGGCCATCGACGTGGGGCAGGGCGATAGTCTGCTGGTGGTATTTCCCGAAGGGCGGACGATGGTGATCGACGGCGGCGGCGTGCTGCAATATGGGCGGCAGAGGCGCTCGAATCTGGATTTGGGGGAAGATGTGGTCGCTCCGTATTTATGGAGCCGGGATATCCGGCGGGTCGATATCGTGGTGGCGACGCATGCGCACGAGGATCATTCGGGCGGGATTAACGCGCTGCTCGAGGATTTCCGGCCGAAGGAGTTGTGGGTAGGGGCGAATCCGCTGGATCGGGTGGTCGCGCAGGCACGGCGGCTGCATATTCCGGTGGAGGCGAAATGGGCCGGGTCGAGGTTCGAATTTTCGGGCGCGAGGATCGAGGTTCTGTCGCCGCCGTCCGGCTACGGGAACGCGAAGCCCGGCAATAACGATTCGCTCGCATTCCGGATCGTGTACGGATCGCGCAGTTTCCTCCTGACCGGCGACATGGAGCGGCCGATGGAGAATGCGGCCCTTTCGAGCGGGGAACAAGTGCGAGCCGACGTGTTGAAAGTCGGCCATCACGGATCGAAAACATCGACCACGCAGCCGTTTTTGGATGCGGTGTCGCCGTCGATCGCGATCATCTCGGACGGATTCGAAAACTCGTTCGGGCACCCGAATGGCGAGGTTCTGGCTCGTCTGAGAGAACGCCATAGCGCCGTTTTTCGTACCGATGTTGACGGATTGATTACGGTCCGAACGGATGGACGGCGAATTTGGGCCGATACGATGGTATGGCGAGGATTCTCGGCTTGGTGGACGGGCGAACGCGGCTTCAACTGGGCGATGGAGAGCAACTGGTAAATCGGAACGTCCTTTTCTCGTTTAGAATCATTGCGAAAACGCTTGTACCTGATCCGGCGAAGCTTGCATCTGATACACTAGGTAATTGCGAATGAGCCGATCAAGGCATATGCGGTTGGTGCGTCTGGCGGGGGTTGTAGTACTCATTGCCCCCTTTCTCGCGCAGGCAGCGCCACCCGCGGCCGAACCCGAAGAAGACGCCGCCTCCCAGGTGATCATCACCAAGTATCTGGACGCGGCCAAGACGCAACAGCGGAGCATGCGCGGCGCGCAGATGGAAGTTCGCATCGCCGCAAAATTGCCCAGGCTCGAAAAACAGGGGACGCTGAAGGCGCTGCGGACGATCTCGAAGTTCGGAAAAATCACTTATAAGGCGCTGGGATTTTCCGGCGACAGCTTTATCAAAAACGAAGTGATCACGCGATATCTTTCTGCCGAGAGCGAAGTTCACGATCCGGGCGCGCTGGCGATCACGCCGGCCAATTACAAGTTCAAGTACAAGGGCGCGATGAACCAGAACGGACGCCGGGTCCAGATCCTGCAGGTTACGCCGAGGAAAAAGATGGTGGGACTGTTCCGGGGAGAGATCTGGATGGATGCGGAAACGGCCATGCCGGTGCGCGAAGCCGGCCGGTTCGTGAAGAACCCGTCGATCGGTCTCAAGAAGGTCGAGTTCGTCCGCGAATACGAAATTCAGGACGGCGTGGCGATTCCGACGCACATCGAGAGCACGGCGGACGTTCGCGTGGTCGGCCGGGCCGAGCTCAGCATCGATTTCAGCAATTTCACCAGGCAGGAGAGCGCCGAGGACGCGGCGCCAGACTCCAACCGATAAAAAAGGAGATTTCCGGCTTGTCGAGGAGAACGCTCTTTCTGAATCCGCCATCGTTTGAGGGGTTCGATGGCGGCGCGGGATCACGCTGGCCGTCGACGCGCGAAATCGAATCGTATTGGTATCCGGTGTGGCTGTGTTATCCGGCGGGAATGCTCGAGGACAGCAAGGTTCTGGACGCGCCGCCGCACGGAGTTTCCATCGAACAGACGGTCGCGATGGCCAAGGATTTCGAGCTGCTGGCGCTGTTCACCTCATCGCCCGGTTTTCACGTGGACGTGAAGATCGCGGAGATGATGAAGGACGCGAATCCGAAAATAAAGGTCGCTTTTGTGGGGCCTCCGGTAACGATCGAGCCCGACAAAGTTCTCAATTCGACCAAGGCTATCGATTTTATCGTCCGGCGCGAGTTCGATTATCAGATCGCGAACTTCGCCAAGGGCGCCGCGCTCGAGGATCTTCCGGGCGTCAGCTTCCGCAAGAACGGCGAAAATGTTCACAATCCGGAATCGGGCTACATCGAAAATCTGGATGAGCTGCCGTGGGTTTCGAAAGTCTATAAGCGCGATCTGGATTTTAAGCGATATAACGTTCCGTTCCTGCTGAATCCGTACATTTCGTTTTACACGACGCGCGGATGTCCGGCGATGTGCACGTTCTGCCTCTGGCCGCAGACGCATTCGGGCCACCGCTGGCGCTTGCGCTCGACGGCCGACATCGTGAACGAGTGCCGCTACGCGCTCGAGAATTTTCCGGGGCTCAAAGAAATTTTCTTCGACGACGACACGTTCAACTATCGCAAGGCGCGGACGCTGGAGCTGTGCGCGGAGCTGAAGAAGCTGAATTTCACGTGGTCGTGCACGTCGCGCGTGACCACCGATTACGAGACTCTGAAGGCCATGAAGGAAGCCGGATGCCGGCTGCTGATCGTCGGCTACGAATCGGGCGACGAACAGATCCTGCGCAACATCAAGAAAGGCGCGACCATCGACATGGCGCGGCGCTTCACCGAGAATTGCCACAAGCTGGGGCTGGTGATCCACGGCGATTTCATCGTCGGGCTGCCGGGCGAGACGCGCGACACGCTGCGCAACACCATCGATTTCGCCAAGCGCCTGGACGTGGAGACGATTCAAGTATCCATCGCGCACGCCTATCCGGGCACCGAATTCTACGATTTCGCGAAGAAAAACAACCTGGTGCAGATCCACATGGCCGACGAAGAAGGCCACCAGTTGCCGAACGTCGTGTATCCGGGAATTCTCGAAAAGGACGAGCTGGTGGATTGGGTGGAGCGTTTCTACGGCGAATATTATTTCCGCCCGAAAGCCGCCTGGCGCATCGTCCGCAAGGCGATTTTCGACAACCACGAGCGAAGCCGTCTTTATAAGGAAGCCAAGACCTATCTTTCGCTGCGCCATAAGCGCAAGAGGTACGTCGCCGAGCAGAAGGCCGAGCGCGTGCTGGAACAAGAACGCGCGCAAGTGGGATGAACCGGCGCGCGAAACAGGGGACAGACCACTCTGTCCACGGCCGATAGCCGCGCATGAGTCACAAGTCACCAACCGGGACAGAGCCGCCGGTCTCCTTTTTCGACCCACGGCAGAAGCCTGAGGCGCGTCTTCGCTCAAAGACCGGGCTGTTCGCATTCATCGTGATCACCAGCAACGCTCTGGGGAACTTCGCGCTGGATCGCGGAATGCGCCACCGGACGACGGACTCGGTTTTCGACTATATCGTCGCGATTTTCACGCCGTGGGTGATGCTGGCGATTTCGCTGCTGATTCTGTGGATGTTCTCGCGCATGGCGCTGCTGAGTTGGGCGGATCTGAGCTGGGTGATGCCGGTGACTTCGCTCGGTTATGTCGCCAACGCGCTGATGGGGCGATTTTTCCTGTATGAACACGTGACGCCGTCGCGATGGGCGGGCACGCTGCTGATCGCCGCCGGGACGATGCTGGTGGGCGCCGGCGCGCCGCACACGAAAGGCGAGCTGTGAGGGCCTGGCTCCTGCTGGCGGTGATCGTCGGCAGCACGGTGATGGCCGACGTGCTTCAGAGCATGGAAATGAAGAAACACGGCGAGATCAAGGAATTTCATCCGCGCGGCATCGGGCGCGTGCTCGCGGCGCTGGCGGTGAAAAAATTCCTGATTCTCTCGATCGTGTTCATGGCTGTGTCGTTTTTCGCGTTCATGACGCTGCTCGAATCGGCGGACTTGAGTTTTGCCGTTCCGGCCTCGGCCGCGACGCTGGTGATTGAAACAATTCTTGCAAGAATTGTCTTAAAAGAACGCGTGGATTCGCGCCGCTGGACAGGAGCATGCCTGGTGGCAATCGGCGTGGCCCTGCTCGCCAGGTGATTTTCCTGGTCGCGCTGTGCCTGATTGCGGGCGCGTATCAGGTTGTCGCGATTTTCGCATGCGTAGCGAGAAAAAGGCAGGGGCCGGGAACGAATCCGCATCCGCCGGTTTCGATTTTGAAGCCGGTTCGCGGCGCGGATGCCGGGTTTCGCGGGGCGATCGCTTCGCATCTGGCGCTCGACGGCGATTATGAACTGCTCTGCGGGGTCGCGAGCCTGGACGATCCGGCCGTTGGCATTTTGCGGGAATTTCCGGGCGTCCGGATCGTCGAGTGCAGGACCAAGGCGCCCAATCAAAAAGCCGGCGTGCTGATGGACCTGGCGGCCGCGGCGAAATCTGAGACGATCATCGTGAACGACGCCGATATTCGCGTCGCTCCCGATTATCTGGAGCGTGTGATGGCGCCGCTCGCCGATCCACGCGTCGGATTGGTGACCTGTATCTATCGGCCGATCGGAATGACGTTCGCGGCGCGATTCGAAGGGCTCGGCGTCGCGACGGATTTTGCGCCGTCGGCGTTGGTTGCGCGAATGCTGGGCGTCGATGAATTCGCGATGGGATCGACCATGGCCTTCCGCCGGGCGGATCTCGAGAAGATCGGCGGGTTCGCGGCGATCGCGGATTATCTGGCCGACGATTATCAGCTGGGCCATCGCCTGCACGAGCTGGGATTGAAGTGCGTGTTGTCGGACGTGATCGTCGAAACGCACCTGGAGGGAAGCTGGCGCGAGGTCTGGCATCATCAGCTTCGCTGGGCGCGGACCATTCGTGTCTCGAAGTTGGCCGGCTACGTTGGCTTGCCGGTGACCAACGCGACGCTGTGGGCATTGCTCGCGGCGGCGTTCGGGCGATTCGAAATCGCCCTGGCTTTGCTGATCGCGCGGATGCTGATGGCGATGGAATCGGGATGGTTCGTGCTGCGCAGCCCCGACGTGGCACGGCTATGGTGGGCCGTCCCGTTACGCGATCTGTTCGGAATCGCGGTCTGGATCACCGGGCTGTTTGGAAATTCGGTGGTGTGGCGCGGGAGAAAACTGAAGCTCGATCGCGAAGGGCGCATCCTATAGCCTGAGTTTGCCGCGCGGGCGTTGCACGATACCTTTTCTCCGATTCTGCTTCCATCGCGCCAGGCGCGCCGTGCCGGAAGAAGATTCATCAAAAGAGATGATGGGCGGCTATGGTAAACTTTAGAGCAGTCTCATCTCA
>DATHCE010000403.1:0-6096 GCA_035319685.1 Bryobacteraceae bacterium
AAAACAGGTGCTGGAACAACACCGGGTCGCCGCCGAGGTTCGGATCGAAAATCCCGGCGTGAAGAATCCGCTCAAGGCCCAGCAGCACGATGGTGATGGCGACCACCGGCGTGCCCAGCACTTGAATCAGGCTGGTGGCATAATGCGCCCAGACAAACAGCGGCAGCCGGCCCCAGGTCATCCCCGGCGCGCGCATTTTGTGAATGGTCACGATGAAATTCAGCCCGGTCAGGATGGATGAAAAGCCGGAGATGAACACGCCGACCGCGGCCATGATCACGTGCGTGTTGGAATAGGTGGTGCTGAACGGCGCATAAAACGTCCAGCCGGTATCGACGCCGCCCTGGAGGATCGCGATCAGCGCGAAGATGCCGCCGACGATGTAGATATACCAGCTCAACAGGTTGATGCGCGGAAACGCCAGGTCGCGCGCGCCCACCATGATGGGAACCAGAAAGTTTCCGAGCGTCGCCGGGATGGAGGGAATCAGAAAGAAGAACACCATGATGATCCCGTGCATGGTGAAAAACTTGTTGTAAGTATCGTGGCTGAAAACGCCGTCCGGCTCGATCAGGTTGATCCGCATCAGCACCGCGAATGCGCCGCCGACGAAGAAGAACGCGGTGATGGAGAACAGGTATAACAGCGCGATGCGTTTGTGGTCGGTCGTGAACAGCCACGACTTCCAGCCATAGTCGGCGTTCAGGTAGTTGGTCTTCGGTTCAATCCTGGGAGGCGGAAGCGTAGTACTCATAAGCGGTTCCTCATTGCTTGGCGGCTGGTGCGGGCTGAGCGGCCGGTGCGGGCTGGGCGGCCGCACGCGACGGCGGGGTCGCCGGCGGCAGCGACAGACTCTTGATATACGCGATCAAGTCGAGCAGTTCCTCCTCGCCGATCTGTCCCTGAAAAATGGGCATCACGTCGCGGTGGAAACCTTTGACGATTTTCGAGTTGGGATTGAGAATCGATTCGCGCACATACGTGGCGTCCGCCACCACGGTTCGTCCGTCCTCGAGTTCCACCGGATGCCCGAACACGTTTCGCAGGGAAGGGGCCCGGCCTTTCGCGTCCAGCATGTGGCAGGCCGCGCATCCGTATTGCCCGAAAACCTTCTCGCCCCGCTCCGCCATGGTGCCGTTGGGGGCGCCGGCGGCAAGCCAGGCCTGGAAGGATACCGGATCCATCACCGTGACCCAACCGTTCATTTTGGAATGATCGGTGCCGCAATATTCGGCGCAGAAGAAGTGATAGCGTCCGGGCTCGGTGGCCTCAAACCAGTACGTCTGGTAGCTGCCGGGGACCGCGTCGTGCTTCAGCCGGAACGCCGGAATGTAGACGTCGTGAATCACATCTTCGCTCGCCAGCGTCAACCTTACCGGAACGCCCACCGGCACATGTATGGAATTGATCTCGCGCTGGCCCGTGGGATACTCCACCTTCCACATCCATTGCTTGCCGACGACATAAATATCCAGAGCGTTCGCCGGCGGCACGTAATTTTCGAAATACAGCTTGGCGCCCCAGGCAAACATGACCAGCATCGCCAGAAAGGGAAGGATGCTCCACGTGATTTCCAGCGGGACAGAACCGTGAACGGGGCGTGGAGCCGGGTCGTCGGGGCTCTTGCGCCGGTACTTGAAAGCGAACAGCCCCACGAAAAAGAAAATCAGCACCGTCATCACGGCGCTGAGCGTCACCATATAGAGGTACAACGCGTCCACCTGGCCGGCAGTGGTGGAGGCCTGGGCGGGAAACAGGTTTAAGATGCTCATCCCGTGGTTCCTCGATGTGCGAAATCGCGCCGGAGCGTCACGATCATGAAACTGGCGAGCGCCAGCACGGTGAGGAATCCCGCGAGGCGCAGCACGTTCATGATCACCACTCCATACTTGCCGGTGGCTGGATCGTAATGGCTGCAGTACAGCAAAACGGCGTCGGTCAAGGATCCGATGCGGCCCCCGGACGCTTCGTCGAGCCCCAGTCGCACATCGCGCGGCTCAAACGCGATGCCGTAAAAATAGCGGCTGACTTTGCCCTCGGGCGTCAAAAGCATGATCGCCGCGGCATGCAGGTACTGGTTCGACATCGAGTCGTAGCTGTAGTGGAAGCCGACCGCTTCGGCGAGCGATTTGCTCGCGCCTTCCTCTCCGGTGAGAAAATGCCAGCCGTTTTCCGACCCCGGCCGGTTGTATTCCTTCACGATGGTCGCCTTTTTCTCGCGCGCCATCTGCGGCGTTTCGCGCGGATCGAAACTCACCGCGACCACCTCGTAATCCTTGCCCGCCGTCGCCTTCAGGCCCCCGACCGCGCGCACCGTGCCGTCGAGCACCATGTCGCAAAGCGAGGGGCATGAATAATATACCAGCGCCAGGATCACCGGTTTTCCGAAATACTGCCCGAGCTTCACCTGGCGGTCCGACTCGTCCAGGAACTGAAGATCGAGCGGCACCTGCGCGCCCATCTTCTGATCGATGCCGACCCCGCGCAGGATCGCCGGCTTGTAACTGGTTTTGGACGGCGCATTCACCTGCGACGGCGTACTCGCCGGCATGTTCGCCGGCATCCCTGGTTGAGCGAATCCCGGCAGCCCCAGCGAGAGGGCAATCAGAATCGCGGCCCCATAACACTTCATTTCTTTACAACTCCTGTTCTTGCGGCTTCGGTGCCTGCCGCTGCGGGCCGCGTCGGGAAGCCGCGCTCCAATTCCAGTTGCATCGCCTGATCGACCGGAATCCGCACGATGCCCTTGTTCGGATCCGTCCATCCGTAGGTCGAAAGAATTTCATCTTCGTAGCTGTGCAGTTGTTTCAACTCGGCGCCCGGGATCGTGTCGATGCGCGGCGCGGGAGGAATCTGCACGGATTCGGCCATCGGATTCGGCCGCGCCGTGTTGAGAGGATGATCCGCCATGTACCAAAAGATCGCGTAAACCAGGCCGATCACAATCGCGACGCTGATCGCCAGGCCAAGCATCATCAGCACAATGGGACGGGGATTCGCGTCCTTCGATTCGTGCCCGGCCTTAATCGCGTCAATGTTGGAATCAACTTCCATAGTCAAAACGCCACCGTTTCACGCGGCGCTCCCTGAAGCCGCGGATCCCGCAATGGGAGCAGCGGCCTCGATTTCAACTGCCAGAAAAACAGCGCCAGCCACAGCCCGCCGACCGCGAGCGGCGCGACGAAATCCGTCCAATGAATATGGAGTTGCTGGTTATAGAACGCCGGCTCAACGATCCAGTACACGTCCACCACACGAATCACGAGCAGCAGCGCGCACACCGCCAGCAACCGCTCCGCGTTCCGCTTGACGCCGCGCATCAGCAGCAGGACGAACGGCGCTCCGAAATGAAATATCACGATCGCCAGGGCTACCCACCCCCATCCTCCTCTGAAACGCCTCAAGTACCACGGAATTTCGTCCGGCAGATTGCCCGCCCACGTGATCAGGAATTGCGAGAAGGAAAGATACGCCCACAGGACCATAAATGCGAACATCAAGTTGCCGAGATCATGCAAATGCTGTCGCGTGAGGTAGTCCTTGATCGGAGGGCGGCGGGAAAGGATGATGACCAGCGCGATCATGAACGCGAAGGATTCCAGAACCTGCCCGATCAGGAACATCGCGCCATAAATGGTCGAAAACCAATCCGGCTCGAGCGACATGATCCAGTCGATAAAGGCGAACGTGGTCACGAGGGTGAACACAACCAGGCCGGGCGCGCTGATGGCCCGCATTCTCCCCATGAGGCCGGCATCTCCGGTCGCGTCCTGATCTGCCGACAGCTTGCTGAGCTTGTATCCGTAAAACGTCCACACGACGAAATAAAAAATGGTACGGCCGAGCACGAAGGGAACGTTCAGATACGCCGTCTTCTGCTGGATGGCCGCGTCGTGAGCGACCATTTCCGGACGCGCCCACGCATACAGCGTCGGCAGGCTGACCAGCACCGGAATCAGCAGCACCAGCATGTAGGGCAGCGTGCGGGCACCCGCCTCGCACATGCGCCGGATCAGCATGCCCCACTTGCCGCCCACCGTGTGATGCAGAAGCAGAATCCCCAGGCACCCCAGGGCCATCCCGGTCCACACCATGAACCCGAACAAATACGAGCGCAGGAACTCGGTGCGATCGAGCACCGCCCCGGCGATCGCCAGCAGCGAGAACGCGATGCCCACCAGCAACGCGCGCGTCTGCCATTGCCCGAGTTGAATGTTCAAAGGTTCGCTGGCGGTCATTTTTTCGGCTCCTGCGGCTGCGGGGGCGACGTCTCTACCGGCGTCGGCGACGGAATATTTTTATCCAGGTCGCCGCGCTTGTCGGCCGGCACCTGGCTGAGCGGAGCATTCTGGCTGAACTGCAGCACGCGAATGTAGGCGGCGATCCGCCAGCGATCGTCGGGTTCCACGCGCGAGGCGTAGCTCGGCATTTTTCCCAATCCGTTGGTCATCACGTCGAAAAAATGTCCCACCGGCGCGTGGAGCAATCGGTCGGTATGATACGAAGCCGCCTGCGGGAATCCGCGCCGCACCACCAATCCGTTTCCGTCGCCGATCCGGCTGTGGCAGGGCGAGCAGTAAATGTTGAACCGCTGCTGCCCGCGATCGAGATCCTCTTTGGTGATCGGGAACGGGAAATAGTCGATGTCCTGGGAATCCACTTTGCCGGTGTAACGGGCCTGATCGATGCGCAGAAATTCCGGATCGGCCGGCTGGACCGAACTCCGGCCCCAGGCCACCGTTCCCTCCACCGGCATGCGCGCCGACATCCCATCGCCGAAGAAACCGGACGCCGCCAGCGGCTTGTAGCGCGGTTGATCGTGCATGTCCTGGCGGCACGCCGTCAACCCACACGCCAGCAGCAGCGGCAAAGCCGCATAAATCCTGTTCGCGCGCGTCCCTTCGCGGCCGGTTCTATAGCTCAACTTCCATCACCCCCCGCGGATGAAATCCTTCGAGAAACTCCCGCGTGGCATTGAGATCAAACTTCGGATCTTTGACTTCGATGCATAGGAAAAATTTATCGCGCGAGGCCCGCTCGAACTCCTTGACGTTGAACACGGGATGGTAGGGCTGAGGAAGCCCGTTGAGCGCCAGCATCCCGATCAGAGCGCTCAAACATGCAAGCAGCACCATCAGCTCGAAGGTGATGGGAATATAGGCGGGCCAACTGTTGAGCGGCCTTCCTGCCACGTTGTGCGGATAGGCGATCACCGTCATCCACCAACACAGCGTGAATCCGCCGGTGGCGCCCAACAGTCCGCAGCAGAACACGACGCGCTGCACCGCTTTGCTGCGGAAACCGACCGCATCGGCCAGGCCCTCCACCGGCATCGGCGCATACGCGTCCATTTCGCGATAGCCTTGCTCGCGAGCCTTCTCCGCCGCCTCCAGGAGTTGCTCCGGCTGGTCGAACTCGGCCATCAGTCCATACAGTTTCTCGATTTGTCCGGCGGCTTTAATCTCCGTGGGCATGCGCGTGCTCCTCCTCGTGCACCACGTCGCGCATCTCGAAAATGGAGATGGCCGGGATGCCGCGGATGAACAGGAACATCAGGCACAAGAAGACCCCGATGGTTCCCGCATAGGTGCTCCAGTCCCATACCGTCGGAACATACCTGCCCCAACTGGACGGGACAAAATCGCGGGTCAGGCTGGTCACGACGATGACGAACCGCTCCAGCCACATCCCGACGTTCACCACCAGCGAAATGACGAACACCGACCACACGTGCAGGCGGACCTTCCGCGACCACAGCAGTTGCGGGATCAGAATATTGCACAGGATCAGCAGCCAGTAAGTCCACCAGTATTGACCCACCCACATGCGGTTGACGAAAGCGTAGCGCTCATATTGATTGGAGGAATACCACGCCATGAACGCTTCCATCACGTATCCGTAGGCCACGATCAGCCCCGTTCCCAACATCACCTTCGCCATGCACTCGATATGGCGATAGGTGATCAGGTCTTCCAGGTGATACCAGCGCCGCACCGGGATCGCCAGCGTCAGCACCATCGCGAAGCCCGAATAAATCGCGCCGGCGACGAAGTACGGCGGAAAAATCGTCGTATGCCAGCCGGGAATAACAGACAC